>CANKBX010000119.1 GCA_947480055.1 Planctomycetaceae bacterium | reverse complement strand
GTCACATGGACAGCGCCGCAAGCGTGCGCCACATGATGCGCACCGCAACGCCAAGCATGTTGGCGGGCGCGGCCGTGAGCGCGGGAACTTTTCTGATCGCCATCTTTGTGCCCATGCAGGGACTGCGCCAACTGGGAATTATTTCTGGTGTTGGGTTGCTCCTATGCGCGGGCACCATGGCGATCGGTTTGCCGGCATTGCTTTTGTGTTTTGACCGCCGCGGCGCGGATGATTCAAAACAACTTTCGTTTTTTGCAAGCAGAAATATGGTCGCGCAAACGCATTCAAGCGCGCCACTGAATCGGCTGCGATTGCTTGTCGCAATTTCTCTGCTAGCCATGATTGCGGGCGTGGTGATTGCGTGGGAACGAGTTGGATTTGAAAGCAACTTGCTCAAACTTCAAGCCGCGGATTTATCAAGCGTGGCGTGGCAGCGACGCCTGCAAACCGAGGGTGGAAACTCCACTTGGTTTGGCGCGGTGATCACGGATTCTTTCGACGCGGTGGCGCCACTGGTGGAGAAAGCCAAGTTGCAACCACTGATCCGCAATTCGCGCAGTATTTTAGATTTTGTGAAATCTGATTCGCCACGGCGCGATCAATTGCGCGCGGTGATCGCCAGTGTTGGCGCAAGCGGAGCGGTCAATGCGAACGCAAACTTATCTTTCAATACAAACGCGGCCGCGCAAACTGCGTTGTCAAACGAAGCCAATACCACATCAAAGTTGCTTGAACTCGCCCAACGCGCGGGCGACCGAGTGGAATCATTGGCCAACGGCGCAAGTACCACGGGCGCGCCCGCCAAGGACGTTGCCATGATTCGCAACCTTGCGCTGTCCCTGCGCGCGCTGCAAAATGCGCTGGAAACCAATGAAATCACAGCAAAAACGCGAGCGGATCAATCCATCGCGCTTGCCGGATTCGCCGCGCAGCAACTGCAAATTGGCGCGGGCCTGTCCCTGCGTGATTCTCTGCCGCCAGCGGTGCGCGACTCGTTCATGAGCGCCAACAATCAATTCGCCATTTTGCTGCATCCACAAGATGACATTTGGGAACCTGGTGCAATGGCTCCATTTGTGGCCGCCATGCGAACCGTGGATCCATCAGTGACCGGCGCACCTATTACCGTGTATGAAAGCATGCAACTTATGCGGGCCAGTTTTCTGTGGCAAGGAATCATCGCGAGCGCGTTCGTGTTGGCGCTGCTGTATCTGGATTTTCGCAGCGTTCAACTCACCGCCATCGCATTCCTAAGTTTGCTTGCTGGCCTTGGATGGACGGTTGGCATTATGGGCTTGCTGAAGATTCCATTCACGCTGGCAAACTTCTTCGCAATTCCAATTATGATTGGCCTGGGCATTGACAGCGCAATTCATATCACGCACCGCGTTCTTGAAGGCGGACTCACGCATGGATTTGGCAGCACACGACGCGCGGTGATTGTGACGGCCATCACCACCACGATTGGATTTGGAACGCTTTTGTTTGCGCAACACCGCGGCCTGCGCGGGCTTGGCGAGGTGATGACCATCGCCAGTTTGTGCTGCCTAGTTTCCGCCGTATGGTTGCTGCCAGCCATGCTGCGTTTGTTTGGCTGCGACAAGTTCATCACGCGCAACTAGAATCATGCAATGCGAAATCGAACTTTAAATGCGTTGCTCTTGTCCACAATCACGCTTATTGCAGGACTAAACGGCTGCGGACCAGGCGCCGATCCGCGCGTGAGCGACACGACGCCTGTTGTGTATCAATACGCGATCAAAGGAATGCATTGCCAAAACTGCGTGGACGCCATCACCGACAAGGCCATGCACATTGACGGTGTGGTGGATTGCCGCGTGAACCTGAAAGACAATTCCGCCACGATTGCCGTGCGCGACGCCGCAGTTGAGCCGCAAGTTAAAAGTGGTATTGAAAAGTTGGGGTACACCGTGTCGATGGTTCCCAGTTCGACAAGCACCGCCGCGCCAATGTCAAACTCCGCCACCAGCAACGCTCCTGCTCAACCGAAATAAAGCGGCGCATAAATTTACGCGCATCATTTCAGCGCGCGCATTCAAAAAATAAATTGTGTCGCAGGTCATGCGGCGCAAAAAATTAACCAAGCTCTGCGATGGAGCGCTCTATGACCATTGCCACCTGCTGCGCCACCACCGGCATTTCGCCCTTCACGCGCGCGCCAGCGGCATGCACATGTCCACCGCCGCCAAACTCGCCAGCCATTCGGTTGACATCCACAAATCCTCCGCCAGCATGAAGCGCTGGCTTGCTGCGGAAACTTAATTTCACAATTCCCACCTCGGTCTGTGAAAGCAACACGCTGCATTCGGTGCTACCCACTTGCATAGGCGCGTTCACCACGCCCGCCAAATCTTCCGGACTGCCAGAAGCCGTGGCAAAATCCTCCGGCATCAGTTGCATCATGGCGGCTCGATTGTTGGCAAGCCAACGAATATTGCTTAGCGCACGGCCCAACAAGCCAAGCCGCGGCGGCCGCGAATTCTCCTCTAATTGCCTGTATAAACGATCTTTTTCCACACCCGCGCTCAGCAACCGCGACGCCAATGTGAACACCGCCGCGTCCGCGCTTGAGAAACGAAACCAACCCGTGTCGGTGGCAAGACCGGCGAATAGCGCCTCCGCGATTGATCCAGATCCGCCCGTTCCTGGCATGTCAAACTTCACGCCAAGAGCGTCGATGATTGGCACCAACGCCTGCGTGCAACTGGCGCAGCGAGTGTCAACAATGCGATCCGCAAAATCAGTGTCGCCACTGCGATGATGATCCACGCCCATGATTTTTTCACGCCGCTCCCTGAGCCATGGACCCAAGTGCTCAAGTTGTCCCCATGAACCAGTGTCAAGCACGGCGACCGCGTCATAGTCGCCGCTGGGCAACTTCTCAGGCGCGCGGCCTGGTTGCTCATTGGCAAGCAAACATTGCAACACTGGATCAAACGCGCCCGAAAGCCAAATATCAACAACGCGTCCGCGCTGACGCAACGCGCGCGCGAGTGCGAGCGCAGAACCAATCGCGTCGCCGTCAGGTTTGTCATGCGAAGTGATCAACACGCGCTTGGCGTTTACAAATCGATCCGCAATGTGGCGCGCGGTTGTGGTTGTGGAATACGTTGCGGACATTTGTGTCATGTCAACACTACCTCTTGGGAAATTTCCTGCCTTGTTCGTTGCGTATCTCGGGCCATTTGTTCCAGCAACGCATCCACACCGTCAAAGCGCTCTTGCCCGCGCAACCAGCGCGAAAATTCAAGCGTAAGCGTCCAACCGTAGTCATCCAAAGGCGCTTTGTGATCCAGTAAAAAAGCCTCAACTGTGCGGGCATGTGACCCAAAAGTTGGCTTGGTGCCAATGCTGATCGCGGCACGTTTACGCGCGCCAGTTGGCAGCGTGGCAATGCCCGCGTAAATACCGTCGCTTGGAAGCAGCCGCGCGCCGGTTGAAATATTTGCGGTGGGCCAACCCAATGTGCGGCCGCGTTGATCGCCCTTCTGCACCACGCCCGTCAACTGATATGCGCGACCCATCACCGTGGCCACATCATGCACGCGGCCATTCTGCAATAGCCAACGCAGCAAAGAACTGCTGGCCACCGCGCGCGACGCGTCGCCAAGAGCAACTTCAACAGGCTCAACTTGATGCACCTGAAAATTATTTTCCAAGCCAATTGCGCGCAGCGTATCGATATCGCCCGCTCGATCTTTGCCAAAATGGAAATCGGTGCCTTCCACAATGCAATCAAAGGCGATCTCCGCGCGCAACCACAACACAAATTGCTCGGCGCTCATGGACAATAATTCTTTGGTGGTATTGATCACATGCACTTGGTCCGCGCCGTATTTCACCAAGCACTCGCGGCGCTCTTGTAGTGTTTGCACAGCGGGCGGCTCCGACATTGGCTTTAACAACGCGGCTGGATGTGGATCAAATGTCACCGCCACAACCTGCCCGCCGCCAGCCGCAAGAACGCGGGCGCGTGACAGCAAGGCTTGGTGACCCACATGAACTCCATCAAAATTGCCAATGGTGATGCAACGCAAGCGCAACAGCGTAACCAACTTACCGCCCGCATCCAAAGAAGATAAGAAAATAGGCAATTTGTGGGCATAAACCGCTTGAGTGGCGGACCCAAAGCGGGGATAGTGCCCCAATGCGTTCTTCCGAAACACCGGCCGCCAAATCCGCCCAGCCCACCAACACGCTCATCAATGAGTTGTCACAACAATTCAAAGCGACCGCGGAAAGCGTGGTGCCGTGGTTCGTGGCGCAAATGCCGCAGATGTATTTTCAAGACACCTCGCCAGCGCGCGTGCAAAATCATTTGCGCGCCATCATTGCCGCCAAGGCCAGCGGCAACCCACTTGACTTAACCATTCGCAGCGACGATGGCAAGGAGTGGACCATGATCCGCCCGGGTAATCGCGTTGGCGTGTTGTCCGAAATCGTGGCGCAGTTGCCAATGAACGAACCACTGCGAGCGGCCACTATTCATGCATCAATTGATGGCTCATTGGTGGTGGACACATTTGAACTTGGCGAGCGCGTTCCGTTTGACCCAAAAGACCTGGCCCAATCCGCAAAGGTGAACTCCGTTGTTGCATGGGCATCCGAGCATGGCCTTGATTGGAGCGAAAAAGAAATCCGCGAATTTGTTGCAGGCGCCAGCGCTGACTATGTGCTGACACTCACGCCGCTTCGACTCAGTCGCCACGCCGCGCTGTATAAAGAAGTCAGCGGCAGCGACGGCGCGCGCACCGAGCTGGAGCAGGAATCAAATCCAGCGCATAGCCGCATCTCCATCGCGTTCTCCAACGCGCGCACGCGCACCATGTTGGAGCGCGCCGCCATGGTGTTGGCGCGCGCAAAAATCTCCATTTTGCGGGCATATTTGGACCAAGTAAAGGACACGCCGCATGGGCAAGTCACCTTCCTTGCCTTCGTTGTGCAAACCGCCGACGGCAAACAACTTGATCCCAAAAGCGCAATCTGGAAACAAATTTCACATGACATCGCGCGCGCCAAGTGGATCAACTACGACATTTTGGAATTGGCAAATCGGCATCCCGGTCTTGACCTAAACCGCGCCGAGGCCGTGATGGGCTTGTGCCACTTGGTGCATCAAATGTTGGTGCATCAAGATCGTCTTGCGTTTCAAAGCCAAGTCATTCTTGAAGCCGCCGAGGAATCCATGGAGCTGTCGTTGCGAATTGTGGATTTGCTGGCGGCGCGCTTTGATCCAAAGAGTCCAATGAGCGACGCGGAATTTGAGTCCGGTGTGAAAGTATTGCAGACATCACTTGAGTTTTTGCGCCCGCCAGGTTGGAACACCGTGCTCATGGGAATGTTGCGCGCCGTGCAATCCACGCTGCGAACAAATTATCATTTGGAAAATCGTTTCGGATTTGCGCTGCGCCTGAAACCAGAATTGTTGCAGGACGAGTTGCGCCCCAATCTTCCATTCGGCGTGTTCTTTGTCAGCGGTCGCGGCTTCAACGGTTTCCATGTTCGCTTTAAGGAAATCGCCCGCGGTGGTTTGCGCCTGGTGCGTCCGCGCGACGCCGCGCAACACGCGCGCGAGAACGACCGTTTGTACGACGAGGTCTACGCGCTCGCCAGCGCGCAACAGCAGAAAAACAAGGATATTCCAGAGGGCGGCGCCAAATGCGCCCTACTGCTAGAGCCGCCTTCGGATCCAACCCGCTGCGTGAAAAGTTTTGTGGATTGCATTCTTGATCTCATCACGCCGGAGCCTGGCACCAAGAGTCAAGTGATCGACAAACTTGGCATTGAGGAATTTATTTATCTTGGACCAGACGAGAACATTACGCCTGACCACATTGAGTGGATTGTGGAGCGCGCCAAGCGACGAAAGTATTCGCTGCCAACCGCGTTCATGAGCAGCAAGCCCAACGCCGGAATTAATCACAAGGTGTACGGCGTGACCAGCGAAG
>CANKBX010000118.1 GCA_947480055.1 Planctomycetaceae bacterium | reverse complement strand
GTGATGAGTGAGGTGGTGGGTATAGATGGCAAGAATTTCTCCTAGCGTCACCTTTCCGCGTTGAGTGTGAATGCCCACGCGCGCAAACGCCGGGGAATCAAGTGTTCCAAGCCAGCGCGCCGTGAATGTTCGATTGGCATCAAAGAGGGTAAGTGCCTCGGCGATATCTGTTTTCTCCGCCGCCAAGCGTGCGATAAACGCATCTTCGTCATACGAAACAAGCAGCGGCATTTCTTCGGCGGCGATTCGTCGCATGCGATGAGTGGCCGCAAGGTCGCTGTCGATCATGTGGACGATGACTTCTTGAATGCTCCATGTTCCAGGCGCAATGCGGGTGCTCAGCTCCCGCGGCGCAACTCCATGGACAGCCTTGCGCAGGATCGCCGCGCCTGCCGCATACAGAGCGATTTGTGATTCGAATTCGGGGGCGCGGCATTGAGTGGTCATGGGCGCAGTCTATAGGGGATGGCGTCGATCGGAATTTAAATGACCGCCGACTCGAGATGTCCCGGCCGCCGTCCGCTATTTGGAGCCACCCTTGACAATGCATTCGCGTCCTTGCGCCTCACACCACAGTTTATAAACGTTGAGAACGTTTGAGCGAATTCCAGTGACGGGCAACTTGAGAAATCCCTGCTTCTGTGCCGCCGCAAACAGAATCCGCTCTTTTTGCGTGAGTCGGTGGCCAGTGTTGCGGCTACCAATCTTTGCGCGGGTAGGCATGCCACGGCTGAGCCGTTCAACATCATCTTTACTTGGTTTAGGCATTGTTGATGGTGTAATATTAGCCTCGCTGTTGCAAGAGCCAATGACGCTGGCTGACATGCGCATTGTGCTTGGAATAAATCTGCTTCTGCAATGTATTTACTTGCCCACTGGAATAATCATGGCCACGCGCGCCAAGCCGCTTGTGAAGGGATTTGGCTTTGGCATATTGGTGTCAGCGATTTCGCTTGGCATTATTGATGCCATCTTTTATTTACGCGCGAGCGCATAGTAGAAATAATCGATGGAGATCATTTCTGAATTCAAGAAGCGTCATAGTGCCGTCGTGCAACTCAAAAAAAAGTGCACGGGTCGAACCCGTGCACTCATTAATGTAAATCACTTGCAGACGCGTAAAATCAGCGGCGTCGACGGCCAGTCAAAACTCCGCACATTCCTAGATAGTGGACTGGACCTCCCCAGATTTGGTGGACATTAAATCGTGCACCAGGGCAGATGTGCGCCCGCGACCGAAGGGGCCATGCGTGTACGGTGAATATTCTGGTCAATATGTCAAGTTTTTTTGCTTTAAAACTTGACATATTCCCAGAAATAGCAATACTTGAGATATGAAAGTCTCTGCCCAATCCACACCGCGTACTACGGAAATTGTTCGTCAGCGCATTCAGCGCGGCGGCGAATGGTTGTGGCGGCTGGAAGACTTCCGCGACCTGCCATTTACCGCCGTTGCCCAGGCTCTCTCCCGGCTGGCCAAGAGCCGCGAGATCGAGCGGCTGAGCAAGGGCATCTATTTCCGAAGTCGTCCGACCGCCTTTGGTCCGAGCCGCCCAAATCCTGCAGCGATCAGAAAGCTTGCCACGCCCCGCATGCGGCTCTTTCCGTCTGGCATCGCGGCAGCAAACCTCTTGGGATTCACAACCCAGAATGCCAAGCGGGGCGAGGTTGCCACAAGCGCGTTGAGTCTGCCCCGGAAACTGATCGGAGCAGACACGCTCATCCACACAAGGCGTCCCGAGGCTTGGTCCACTCTCTCCGATACCGATGCCGCCCTTTTGGACTTCCTACGCAGAGGCGGCGAGACGAGCGAACTTTCGGCCGAAAAAACGATCCGCCGGACGCTTGCATTGCTATCCGAGCGGGGCCGCTATCGACGCCTTCTCAAGATCGCGGATACTGAGCCACCACGGCTTCGGGCAATGCTGGGCGCTCTCGGGCAAAAACTCGCGAAGCCCGCCGCCACCACTGCCCATTTGAGGACATCCCTCAATCCGTTCTCGCGGTTCGACTTTGGTGTGTTCATCGCACTGCCCAACGCCCGCTCATGGCAGGCCAAGGAGCACCGCCAGTGAAACTTTTCGAGCATCCTGATTTCGAGCAGGCGATCCTCCGTGCCGAGGAGCATTTCCGCGCCCGCGGTTTGCGCACGGCCATCATCGAGAAGGACTACTACGTTACTGCAGCATTGCGCGTACTCGCGGACACCGTCGGTGACAAGGTGATCTTCAAGGGCGGCACCAGTCTGTCCAAGGGCTGGAATCTGATCCAGCGGTTCTCCGAAGACATTGACATTTTTCTAGACCCGCTCACGTTCAAACCGTCGCTCGGGAAGCAGGGGATCGACCGCGAGTTGAAGCAACTACGGGATGCCATTGGGAAGCACCCGGCACTAACCTTTGTCGGTGACGAGAGCCGCACCATCGGCGGCTTCGGCCGGAGCGATCGCTTCTCCTACAAGCAGCGGTTTGGTGGAGTGGGAGAGGTTGCTAGCCGAGTGCTGCTTGAGTCAGGTACGGCCAGTGGTCGGGAGCCGACCGCAGACATACCGCTGCGTTCGTATCTCGCACAGTTCCTTCAGGAAACAGGGCAGTCCCTCGGTGCCGAGGACGAGGGCGCGTTTACGATGCGGCTCCTGCACTTCCGCCGCACGTTTGTTGAGAAATTGTTCGCCATCCACGGCAAGATCGAGTTGCTGAAACGCGACCGCCGCCCGATCGGCGGTTACGCCCGCCACTACTACGACCTCTACCAACTTGCCGGCGAGGCTGAGGTTCGAGCCATGCTTCGGTCGCCGGAGTACGCGGCGATCAAGGCCGACTACGACCAGATCAGCCGCAAGCACTTCGCCAGGGACTATGCGCATCCCAAGGACATGAGCTTTGCTCGGAGTGACGCGCTCTTTCCGTCCGAGGAACTCGCGGTCTCAATCGCCCGTGAGTACGAGCAGCAATGCCGGATGCTCTGCTACGGCTCTTTTCCGACTTGGACTGTCGTTCAGGTTCGCTTCAACGAGCTTCGTGAAATCCTGTAGTGAGCGAGCGGGGCATCGCAGGCAAGGTCGCCGCGCGAAGCAGGCTAGACAAACGCTGTGTAAAAGTTGCCGTGGCTGAGCAATCAATCAATTCACAAGTTGCCGTGGCTGAACAATCAATCACATCACAAGTTGCCGCGGCGGCCTTGCTCAACTTCAAGCGACTCAAACAGGGCTTTGAAATTGCCTTTGCCAAAGCTTTGACTTCCGCGGCGGCAAATGATTTCAAAGAACATGGTGGGGCGGTCTTGCAGAGGCTTGGTGAATAGTTGCAATAAATATCCCTCGTCGTCGGCGTCCACCAAAATGCCAAGGTCGCGCACGCGTTGGTGATCTTCCTTCACGGCCGGGTGGCCGCTCTTGATCAACATGGCGTTCACGCGCTCCCACACATTTTTGTAGTAGGTCTCTGGAATGGTGAGGAAGTCCACGCCGCGTCGGCGCAGTTCAGCCACGCTGGTCAGTTCATCGTCGGTGCGAAACGCCAAATGTTGTACGCCTGGAGTTTGATCGTGCCAATCCAAATATTCCTGAATCTGGCTCTTGCGCTTGCCGGCGGCGGGCTCGTTAATGGGCATCTTGATCAAGTGATTGCCGCTGGCCATCACCTTGCTCATCAGCGCGGAGTATTCGGTTGAAATATCCGCGTCGTCAAAGTGCTTGAACATTTTAAAGCCCATCACTTGCTCGTACCAGTTCACCCAATAATTCATCTTGCCAAGTTCAACATTGCCCACGCAATGGTCAAAGAACTTCAGGCCGCAGACATGCTCGCGGTTGTATGTGTTGAGCGCGTAATTTTCCACCTTGGCGAAATTTGGAAGGAACAAACCGCCGGCTTTGATATTGGGCAGGGAGTATGCGCCACTGCGACTGACAAAGGTGTGCACGGCGCGGCCGTAGGTTTTAATTCCAGCGAATGTGGCGGAGCCGGTGTCATTTGAAACGGTGTATGGTTCATAGGCGCTTTCGCCACCATTACGAACGGCTTGTTCGTAAGCTTTTTCCGCGTCAAACACGGTCAAGGCGATGTCCTTAATGCCGTCGCCAAAGCGCGTCAATTCTTTGTTGAATGGATGCGTTGGCGTGAGCGGCGTTTCCAACAGAATGCGAATGTTGCCTTGCGTGAGCAAATATTTTGCGCTGTCGCGGTTGCCCGTTGTGAGATCGGAGACTTGATCCACTTGAAAACCAAATGCTTGCGCGTAGAAGAACGCGGCTTGCTTGGCGTTGCCAACTATGAAATGAACATAGTCCACATCAATCAACGCAAGATGATCGGTGACGGCGGCAGAGGAGGTCGTTGTGGCGGGCACGGTCTTTGACATGATGGTTAGTCTAGTCTGTCATTGACGAAATGAAGCATACATTTCGCTGAAATTTGTAGTGGACATTTCTTGCACGTTGGGCTTGGGTTGTGCTAAGGCCAGGCTTAGAAAGAGTCATGCAGTCAAGAAAAAATTGCAGATCATTGCAATGTTTGTCGATATGATTGCGCCACAAGGTTTCAAACAATGAGCAATAGAAAAGCAATCACACTCTTTATCGCCTTTCTTGTTGGCATGGCGATTATCTTTTTATTCGTGGTCTTCACAGCGGGAACTGCCAAGGAATTGGAACCGAATCCCGCGATGGCGCCTAGCGCAAACTGACGCCCCAATTGACGGCGTCAATTTCATGCGCTTGGCCAGCTGATCTGTGATTTTCAATACACAATCGGCGCGTGAATTTCTAAACCAGGCAGTGCGGCGCGACCATTGAGCGCTTTCAGTTCAATCAGCACGGTGGCGCCAAACACATTCGCGCCTAGATTTTTCATCAGGTCCACGCAGGCTCGCATAGTTCCGCCAGTGGCCAGCAAATCATCCACCATGAGAATCTTTTGTCCCGCGCTCACAGCGTCGTCGCGCACTTCAAGTGTGTCTTGACCATATTCAAGGTCGTACGTCACGGTGCGAATGGGCGGCGGCAACTTTCCGCGCTTACGAATGGGAATGAATCCGCATGACAGCGCTTGCGCCACGGCGATGCCAAAAATAAATCCGCGGCTCTCGGCGCCGGCGACAGCGTGAATGCCTTTGCCGCGAAATGGATTGGCCATAAGTTCAACGGCCATGGACAGCGCGGCTGGATCTTTCAGCAGTGGCGTGATGTCCTTGAAAAGAATTCCCTCTTTTGGAAAATTGGCGACATCGCGAATGAGTTTGCGCAGGTGGGTTGTGGGCATACAGGTATTGCACTTTGAAATGAGTTTTTGCGCAAGCGCCGCTACTATTGAATGTATGGCCGCAGATCCCAAAGCAAAGACGCTTCGTCTTGAAACCGTTGAACCCATTGGAAAGCGCGTGCTCATTCGCAAGGATGAGGACCGCAAGATCACCAAAGTTGGAATTCATTTGCCTGACAAAATGGAAATTCCTACGCTGACCGGTCGCGTGGTGGCCATCAGTTTGCAGATTGAGCGCGATCAGGATTATCCAATCCGCCAATATGACCGCGTGTTGTTCAATCCTCGCAATGGAATTCCCGTTGATTTTGAAGGGGATAACCGCCTGTTTGTGATTCCCATAGAGGACATCGTGGCCGTGTTCCGTGCCGCCGATGGAGACGCTTCGAAGTGATGATGAGCGACGCGCATGGGGGCGACATTTTGCGCGCGCCGTGGGCGGGCAAACCAGTGCGCGGAAATTTTTCGCCGCCAGGCTCCAAGAGTTTGACTCAGCGCTACATGATGTTGGCGGCACTGGCCGATGGCGTGAGCACCATTGACAACGCGCTTGATTCCGTTGACACGCGCGCGCTTGCCGCGGGGCTTGCAACTTTGGGTGCGCAAGTGAATTGGCCCAAGAACGGCGCGCTTGAGATTGGCGGCGTAAATGGAATTTTTCCAAGTTGCGGAATTCTCAACGCGGTGGATGGCGGCACGCCTGCTCGCTTTTTAATGGCGGCGGCGTGTTTGGCTACTGGAACTTCCACACTCGATGGCTCC
>CANKBX010000117.1 GCA_947480055.1 Planctomycetaceae bacterium | reverse complement strand
TCGGGACGCTTGCTTAATGCCAACGCGAATCCAGTTTCAGCATCTTGCGTGGCGATCAATTCAATGTCACTAAACGATGCAAGGTCATTTTGCAATTTCGCCGCGACAATCAATTGATCATCAATCACAAGTACAAGAGTTTTTGTTGCCGAAGGTTCCGTGGTGGATGTCACGCCCTCATCCTATCGGCGGTTTCTCTTGGATGGAAGAAAGACAGGTTGCTCTGTGAGTTTTTGGGCATAAGCGCAATGCCAATTAAACCGGCGGCGGTGAACACCATAAATAGCGCCCCCACGCCAAGCGCGCCGAATTTTTCAGCGACCAACAACATCACGAAGGGGCCGCTGCCACCAACCACCGCCGATGCGCCGTCATATGAAACCGCGATGCCCGACACGCGCACGGGTGACGCGAACAACCGCGGTAAAAGACCCAAATACGCGCCAATAAATGCCCCACCCAGAGCGCCCAACGCAACCAACCATGTTGCTCCGCTTGTTGGCACCGATGCGTACGCTGGAAGCGCGCACACAAAGACAGCGAGCAAAGACCACGCGCAGAATTTCTTCGCGCCAACCCTGTCGGCGATCCATCCGCTGAAAACATAAATAATGGATCCACAACCCGCCGAGACCAACGCGATAAAGTCGGCCGCGGACTGCGTGGTGTGGCAAGTGAGAATTAAAAATGACGGCAACGCCAAGTACAGCGCCGCCACAACCCACGCGTGCACGCTGCACATTAAAAATCCAGCGATCATCGCGCGTGGTGAATCGCGTAGCAGTGTGCGCAGCGGAAACGCGTCAACTTGTCCACTTGATTTTAGGTTTTCAAACTCGGCAGTTTCCCCAACATGTCGACGTACGAAATATGCGAACACGCCAATGCAACTACCAAAGAAAAATGCCAGGCGCCACGCCCAACTCATGGCGTGTTCATGCCCAAATATGGAGGAAATAATCAGCGCCACGGTTTGTCCAAGCAGCAATCCAGAGTTCACGCCCGCAAGCAAAATGGACGTGACTAAACCCGCGCGCCGCGGACCCGCATGCTCGCTGAGCCAGCACAGCGACGACGGAATTTCTCCGCCAAGCGCCATGCCTTGCACAAGTCGCAGCACCACCAGCAATATTGGAGCGGCAATTCCAAGCGTGGCGTAACCAGGAAGAAGCCCGATGATGAATGTGGTGGCGGCCATTCCCAACACCGTGTGTGAAAATACGTATGCGCGACCGCGGCGATCGGCAACGTGCGCCCAAAGAATGCCACCAAATGGCCGCGCGAAATATCCCACCGCGAAAATAGCGAAGGCTTTAAGCGTTGCGGACGCGTCGGAGTCGGCGGGAAAAAATGCCGCTCCAATTTGCGGGGCGAACACGGCGAAAATAACGAAGTCGTAGAACTCAAACACGCCGCCAAGCGCGGAGATAAATGTGGTTCGCCAAAGCGGTGCGCTCATGACGCAACCCTACCACGCGGCGCATTTACATTCGCATCAGCAATTCTTCAACAGCCTTGCGTCGATCGGCTAGTGAATCACCAGTATCACTTCCAACAGGCGTCTTCACGCGCGACGGCGGATTGCCGCTGATAATGCGCGAGCCCTTGCTGAAAGTGATATACGAAATTGCCCACGACATGAAAACCAGAATTCGATTATTAAAACCCACCAGCAAAATTAAATGCACAAACAACCACGCTAGCCACGCAATGAGTCCGTGAAACTTCAGGCCCGCAACTTCCGCCACAGCCTTGGCTCGACCAATAGTTGCCATTGAACCCTTGTCGAAATATTCAAACTTTCCGCGCTCTGGTATTTGCGCGCCGTTGGTGGCATTAAAATTTGGCGTTATATTCGGCGCGCTAATTGTTGTGTTGCGCACGCCAGCCCGCACTTCGCGCGCAATTATTTTTGCCACAAATTGACCCATTTGCGTTGCCGCCGGCGCAACTCCAGGAACCGCGTGCCCGGTTTTGGCGCACTTCATGGACGCCATGTCGCCAATCACAAAAATATTTTGCGCGCCCATGACCGAGCAATCTGGTTCCACCAACACGCGCCCATTACGATCCAACTTTGCGCCAAGCGATGCGCCAAGCGAGCTCGCCTTCACGCCCGCCGACCACACGATGGTGTTGGCGCGAATAGTTTCGCCGTTCACCACCACGCCAGTTTCATCGACATGTGTGACGGATTGATTGAGGCGAATCTCCACGCCAATTTTTTCCAGCGCCTTGAACGCGGCGTTTGAAGAACTTTCGCTCATGCTTGGCAGAAGTCGATCGCCCGCCTCGATTAAAATAACGCGCGCGTTTTTTGCATTGAAGCGGCGATAGTCCTTGGAAATAGAATCAACACCCAATTCCTTTATGGCGCCAGCAAGTTCAACGCCCGTTGCGCCACCGCCCACCACAATAAAAGTTAAGTGTTCGCGCAGGGCGGTGGGATTGGTCTCGGCCTCGGCGTCCTCAAAGGCGCGGAGGATTTTATTGCGAATAATCATGGCGTCATCAAGCGTTTTCATTCCAGGCGCAAATGGCGCCCACTGATCGTTTCCAAAATAACTTGAATTCGCGCCCGCGGCCAAAATGAGATAATCAAAGCGCGCGCTTCGCTT
Source organism: Planctomycetaceae bacterium (assembly GCA_947480055.1). GTDB lineage: Bacteria > Planctomycetota > Phycisphaerae > Phycisphaerales > SM1A02 > SYAC01. Next base: position 3,505 of record CANKBX010000117.1, on the reverse strand, counting down.
GTTGGAAAATGTAATACGGCACGCCGCGCAATCAATGGACACTACCTCGTCGTTGAACACATAGGCGTTTGCCTGCTTGCGAAAAATACGACGAATGGGAAACGCAATGTTGGAAGTGGGAAGCACAGACGTGGCCACCTGATACAGCAGAGGTTGAAACAAGTGGTGATTTTCCTTGTCAATCAACACCACATTCACCGGCGCCTTGGCCAGCGCCTGCACGGCGGCAATTCCGCCAAATCCGCCGCCAATGACAACGACTATGGGTGAGTCAATGTTTGGTTTTGTCATGGGCAACGCTCACAAAGTTGGTGGCGGGGGTTTATCACGCCTGCGATTGTAGGCATGTATTGATGAGCGCCGTTAAGATTGCTCTTGCACGACATAAATCATTTTGCGGTGGAATTGTCGGGCGCCGCCCGCGACACGCGCAATTTCGAATGTAAATGCCAGCTTGAATGTAAACACAAGCGCAATTTATTTCATCGGAGAAAACAAAATGCAATCCAAAACCATAATGACGCAATCCAACCACGCACAGTCAACCACTCATTTCACGGCAACCGCTTCTGTCCGTTCGCGAATCCGCACAATGGCCGCGCCCGCATTGCTTGCGCTTGTTGGTTGCGCGGCGTTGTTGCTGGCCGCGCGCCCAAACGCCACCACGCAAGAGTCACGCGGCAAGCCAGTGAGCATTACCAGTGAAAGTACGCCTTACGGAATGAGTTTGTTCCGATTGTGGAGCAACGGCGACATTGAAGTGATGGTGCTTGGGCAAAACAATGTTTGGTCAGATTGGAAAAGCGTTGCGACTGGCCAGAGCGGTTACGCGCCGAGTACAAATCCGAACCAGTGACATGTGATCGCGGCGCACCACGCCAAGATGATTTGCAAAGTGAATATGACCACGCCTTCACACCGCGGTCATGCGTGGTTCACAATAGCCAATTGGCTTTAGTGGGGTCTAATCATGTTGGACATGTTGAAGATGGGCATAAGCATCGCGCTGGCAATGCCACCGACCACCGCACCCATGACAACAATCAGGATTGGCTCCACCATGCTGGTGGCGCTTTTTAACGACACGTCAAGATCTTCCTCTGCAACCTGCGCCGCGCTTTCAAGCACTTCGGGTAGGCGACCAGATTTTTCACCGGCCGCGATAATGGCGGCGACATTGCGTGGAACAAATTTGAACTCACGAAAAGTGGGGGCCAACTCGCCGCCGTGGCTCACGCGCTCCTCGACCAATTTCCACATGGCGTTGTAGCAAAGATTGTTTGTGACATCTTTCAAAATGCGCACCACATCTAGAAGAGGCACGCCCGCGCTGAGCAGGGTGGCCATGGTGCTGGTAAATCGAGATACATAGAGGTGACGAAACATCGGTCCAATCACAGGGAAAGTTAATTTTGCTTTGTCTATGGCTTGTCGACCCATCGCGCTCTTCATCCAATACCAAATTCCAAATCCAAGCACGGCAAATCCTGGCAGCCAATACATCCAATCGAAGCGGATAAAATCCGAAAGCGCCAACAACATTTTGGTTGGCAGCGGAAGTTTGTCACCCTGCATGGCGAACAGTGGGGCAAAGCGCGGCATGACGGTGGTCAGAATTATTGTCACCGCAAGCACCGCAACGATAAGCATGATGGCTGGGTACGCCATCGCGCCCTTGACTTGGCGGCTTGTTTTACGCTGTTTTGCAAGATCTTTGGCAACGCGCGCCATCATTTCATCAAGCATTCCACTGGCCTCGGCCGCGCGAACCAAACTAATCATGAGCGAGGGAAATATTTTTGGCCACTTGGCAAGAGCGGCTGAAAAATCTTCGCCCTCGCAGACATCATCTCGAATTGCGCGCGCCAAGTCTCCAACAATTGGGCGCGACGCTTGCTCCGCGAATGTGTCCAGTGATTCTTTCAACGTGACTCCGGTGCGAAGCATGACGGCAATTTGCGCGCAAAAAGAAACCGTGTCATCTTTACGAAACGCATTTTCAAGTCGGTTCTTACGGCTCTTTATGCTGATGGTTTCACCAACGGACGCGCCGGCGTCGCCAAGTTGAACTTCTAAAATAGCCAAACCTTGTCGGCGAAGTTCTCGCACTGCATCGGCGTGTGTGAGGGCCTCCAAAACCCCGCGCGACATTTCGCCGCCCGATTTGCGCGCCTTGTAATTCCATTTGTGCAAAATATTTTCGGGTGGATCAATGACGGCAGGCATCGTGCACCTCTTCTGGCGTGGTCATGCCGGCCAACACTTTTTGCATGCCGTCGTCCCAAAGCGATTCAAAACCTTGCTCGCGCAAAAGATTGCGGATAAGCGCCGGATCACAAGTGCCGCACAACAAGTCGTTCATTTTTTCATCTGGCACCATCAGTTCATATAAACCAAGTCGACCTTTCAAGCCAGTTTCGCGGCACTTGCGGCAACCCGCGCCCCTCTTGGGCGTGCCTGTTTGATAGGCATAAATACCCATGGAAGTTTTTTGCGACTCATCCAACTCACATGGCGCTGAGCAGTTGGAGCAAATGCGGCGCACAAGTCGCTGCGCCAACACGCCGCGCAAACTTGCGGCAATAAGAAAGTTTTCCACGCCAAGATTGCCCAATCGAGTGATGGCGCTTGGCGCGTCGTTGGTGTGCAACGTGCTTAGCACAACGTGTCCAGTAAGCGCGGCCTGCACGGCGATTTGCGCGGTTTCGCTATCACGAATTTCACCAACCATGATCACGTCGGGATCTTGTCGAAGCAAAGATCGCAGCGCGCTTGCGAAAGTGAATCCCGCCTTGGGATTAATTTGCGCTTGGTGCACGCCCTCAATATTTGATTCAACAGGATCCTCAACCGTGCTCACATTGATGCCGGTGCGATCAAAATTATTCAACACGCTGTAAAGCGTTGTGCTTTTACCAGAACCCGTGGGACCAGTGACCAAGATAATTCCATAAGGTTGTTCAATGACCTTCTGAAACTTATCCAACATGGTGGGGCGGAAGCCAAGTTTTTCAAGACCCAATTGCGTGCCACTGCTGTCCACAACGCGCATCACTATCTTCTCGCCAAACTTTCCTGGCAGCGTGCTCACTCGCAAATCAATTGGCCGGCCATTCACGCGCACGCTAATTTCTCCGTCTTGCGGAACGCGGCGCTCGCTGATGTCCATGTGCGCCATGATCTTAATTCGGCTTGAAATGGCGGCGTTCATGCGCCAGGGTGGCGACATGCGGTTGCTCAGCACGCCGTCAATACGAAAGCGAACGCGCATTTTTCCATCATCAGGTTCAATGTGAATATCGCTGGCGCCTTCTTCCACCGCGGAGCAGATCGCAAAGTTGACCAACTTCACCACTGGACCCATGTCATCGCTGTCAGAACCGCCAACCATTTCATCGATTTGTTTTTCTTGCAACGTATATGCGCCACCCTGCGTGTCATCCAACATTTCATTCACAATTTCCTGCGCCTTTTCCTGCACGGCGCCTTCGTTTCCCACATCGGA
>CANKBX010000116.1 GCA_947480055.1 Planctomycetaceae bacterium | reverse complement strand
GCTAATGACGGCCTTGGAACGCTCCAAGCGCGACCTGCGATAATTGGCTTCTGGACCGCGATTTCCAATAGGTTGACTGAAATTGGCGCCCACCAAATAGCTCATGAAATTGGCCGCGCCAACCTCGCTCCATGCCTGGCTGTAGTCGCCGTTCTGCGTGTCCATTCCTTGAAATTGCAATTGCGCCGTCAAGTTCAGCGAGGGCAAGCGACCGTTGTCGGCGACCACTTGGCGAATGCTTGCGTCATCTACGCCAAGCAACGCCTGCGTGATGATTGGACTTTGATCAACGCCAGTTCCAATCGCGTCCTTCAATGAAAATGCAAGCGGTTCATCCACCATGAAATCCGTGGGCACAATCATGGTCTCGTCGCCAACTGGAAAATTAGAATCGTTCAGCAGAACTTTTAATTTGTCCACGGCCGCGGTCACATCGCGTTGCGCGCGGATCACTTGGCTCTTGCGGTCCTCCACCTTGGCGACGGCGTCCGCATAGTTGGCAAGCGTTGCGTCAAAACTGCGGCGTTTGGAAAGCACATCGCGAACTTCCAATCCAACTTTCACAAGCCACTGCGCGGACACCACGCGTTGGCGCGCGAGCACCACTTGCCAATACGCGGCCTCCACATCGCGGCACAACGTGAGCAAGTTGGCGCGCAACTGTTGCAAACTGCGCCGATCATTGTTGCGCGCAAGGCGAATGCCGGCCATGTTCACATCGCTTCCAAAACCACGTAAAAGTGGCTGCGTAAGGCCAAGTTGCACGCTGTTAATCCACGCCGGATTGGGCGTGTAGCCACTTTCTGGATACAGCTTGGTGTATTGATTCACAACCGTGGCGCTGAACTGTCCGCCAGATTCCATTGGCGTTTGAATGCCGCTGGAAAAATTAAACTGGCGAAATTGATTCATGAAGTCAACGGGAATGGGGACAGTGCTTTGACCCAGATTGATGTCCTGCGCCGGCGCGTTTGAAATATTCGCCTGACTACTAGCCACAAACGAGGAATCAAACGCGGCCTGCGCCGCCACCAACTCCGCTTGCGTTACGCCCTGCTGCAAACGCGCAACTTGCGTTCCAAGATTGTGCTCCACGGAAATTCGAATTGCATCCTTCAAAGATAAATTCACTTCGGGATACGGCTTGCCATACAAGTCGCTGCCAAGTGGCATGCCTGCTCCAGACTCCGAGATTTGTGGACCTAATGAATCAAGTTGAGTGCGCCGTTTCTGCAACGCGTTGAACACTTCATTCATTTCACGCGTGACGGGCTTCACTGGATCTTGCGCCGGAGCCTGCACTAATTCGCGCGCGACGGCGGTATCCATGGCGTGGCGCAATCCCTCGGTTCCATCGGGATCATCCATGGGCGAGGTACAAGAACACACGCAAACCGCTGTGAGAAGGGCAAATGCGAGCGCCTGAATTGGCCAACGAAGAATCATGAAGCGTGCACTGTATACAAACCAAAAATGCGTAGAATCCGTTCCATGAAATTGGCTCTACTACTGATCGTTCTCGTTCTTCCCGTTTTCAGCGTTCACGCATTGGCGCAAGCGCCTGCCGCAGCGCCAAGCAAGGCGTACACCGGCACCGTGACCGCGGACAATGTTTACATCCGCTGCGGTCCAAGCGCGTCAAGCGCGTACCCATTTGGCAAGTTGGCCATGGGCGACATTCTTGAAGTGGTTGACGAAGGATTTGGTTGGGCCACCGTGCGCACCAACGGTCCAGCATTTCGAAACGTATATGGATACGTTCTGGCCAATGACAAGGTTGTGCTTTCACCGGATGGTCAAACTTTAACTGTGAACGCCGAGACCGATGTGCGCGCTCCAAATATTGGCGCCGATGGAAATCCCGACTCGTCATTCAAGGCGATTGGCAAGGCGTCCATTGGAAGCATGCTGAAAGTTGTTGCCACCATGAATGGCGAACGCGAAAAGGTTTACAAAATTGCGGTGCCCGCCAACTGCGTGGGTTACGTGAATTTAAATTTTGTCCGACGCTCCAGCGCTGGCGAGGCCGCCAAGATGGCGCAATCCGTGAGCAGTGCTCCCGCGGGCACCGTCGCGGTGATCGAGGAGAAAACTTCACAGACCACTGAGGTCATTCCTGCGACGGCCACCACTCCAGAAAAAATCATCACCGATGCAACCAAAACAGAAACTGTTGTCACGGAAACCGTGGTTGCAAATCCCAAAGTTGAAGTGGCAAAACCAGCTGTAAAAACAACGGAAGTTGTGGTTGTTGCCCCTGGGCCCGTGGTTCAATCGGCGCAAGCCAGCGCCTCTGAAAAGCGCCGCAAATCGTTCAATGATCTTGAAGTCATTTGGATCACCGTCAAGGCTGAGCCGCTTGCCTCCAGCGAAGTTGGCGTGCTGAAGGATCGCTACATGATTCTGATGAACGATTCAGATTGCGAAATTGAAATCAAAAATGTTGTTGAGACCCGAGTGAAGCAACTCATCGTTCAAATCGAGGCGCAACAACGCATTCGCCAACTGAAAGAAATGCGAGCCACGCTAGACGCGGACACTGAGCAAGTTCGCGTGCTCAAGTTCGCGCTTGAAGCGCGATCCGACTACACCGTGGTTGGCATTCTCAACGCCAGCAGTATTTACGACGGCAAGCGACTGCCATTGCTGTATCGCTTGGTTGATCCGGCCGTTGGTCAGACTGTGGCTTATGTCACCACGAAGAACCCCGCACAACTGGCGACCATGCTTGGAACCTTGGTTGGAATTCGTGGCGAGAAACGTTATGACGAGGCGTTGCGTGTGAGCGTGATTGATCCAACCGCGATCGAGATTCTCACCACGCGCAAGAGCGATCCTGTCACCAACAAACAATAATCGTGGAAAAATAAAATTCTTCCCACGATGAACAACCATTTGCCCATATACTTTGCCCCTCTGGGGTGCTAGCTCAACTGGGAGAGCGCCGCCTTTGCAAGGCGGAGGTTATCGGTTCGATCCCGATGCACTCCATTACACCGCTTGGATTTGCGCCTAAATTTGCGCCTGAATTTGCGCCTGAATCCGCGCAAAACCAGCGGTCATTGCCGCCGCGGTTTCAATGCGAAGCGTGGTTGCGCCAAGCGACACGCGTATCGCGTGCGCCGATTGCGCGTCTGCCACTTCCGCTTCCGTGAATCCGCCCTCGGGACCAATCAAGATCATGCAACTTGGCTGATCGAATTTTATTTGCGCCAACGGCTGTCCATCTGGATGCGCGATGAGCGCTGGAATATTGTGCGCTCGGCAAGATTCAGCGCATGACTTGGGCGTGCGCGCGCTGGCCACTTGGGTTGTCCACGCGCCGCGACTTTGTTTCAGAGCCTCCACAAAAATCCTGTGGGCACGCGCTCCATCAAATCGATCGGCGGGAATCACGCTGCGCTCGCAATCAAGCGGAGTGAATGACGCGACGGCAAGTTGACCAAGCATGTCGAGCATGGTGGCCAAGCGATCGCCTTTAGGAATAGCCGCCGCCACATGAATGTCGGGCATCTGGCGCGGCTGAACATGGCAAGAGGAAACTTGCGCGCCAGTTTCGCCCGCGGCGTTTCGGGTTGGCAATATGTTGGACAGCGCGACGCCTCCGCGGCCATCCACCAATTCAAGCGCATCCCCCGCTTCAAGGCGTCTGCTTCCCATCGCATGTTTCGCCTCATCTTTGCTGAGCCACGCAATGTCACCAACAGCGGGAAGTTTTTCAACAATGCATCGCGGATTTGCCACGCGCAAAGTGTAGAGATATTTCTAACGGGCGCCGGCGCGATACACATCAAATCGCAGCAATTTCCCTTTGATTGTCCAATCGGGAGCGCGGCCGGAAAGTGGCGGCGCGAGGCGCGAACGTTTCACAATCACTCGCTGCGTTGCGGATGCAATGGCCATGTTAAGAAGCGCGTCAGCGTCCAAGTCCGCGCCCACCGTGGCGGCAAGCGCCTGGATTTCCTTGGAAGGTTTCGCCGCGCCGCGCTCGCCACCAAACATTGGATCAAGCAAGATCATGTCGGGCAAAATAAATTCGCGCGCCGTGAACAGCCCCAATGTGAATCCAACTTTCTCGCGCAACGTTGGCAAGCGTTGGTGCGCGTTGGCGTGTTCAATTTGAATGCGCGCCGCCGCGGCGCATAATTGCGCATCGTTCTTGGCCCGCGCCAATTCATCCGCAAGCAACGCGAACACATTCGCGTCGCGCTCCAACGCCAATACTTCAACGCCAAGAAGGGCCAGCGCGTACGTGTCGTAACCCAAGCCAGCGGTTGCGTCGACCGCGGTGCGAATTTCTTTTCCAACCGCGCGGCCCAGTGGTTGATTGCGCAGCGAGTTGGCTCCATCCGGAAGACGCAGCGATTTCCAATCGGCGCGAACGCCGGCGCCGGGCTTGTCGGAGGATTTGCGCAACTCGCGTCGCCCATGAAAATCTTCAAGAGTCCACGCATGCGCTTGAGGCAAATTTGGCGTCGGCTTCATGGCGCTATTGTGACCAAGAATTCGGGGACGGTTTGGCGGCGCGCGATCAAGAGATATATTTCTTCTTTGCCCATGGATGCGCCGCGAAATCGCTTGCAACACATCCACGCGCGCTTGATTGGGCGTGGAAATAATCAATATTTGCCCGCGCAATCGCCTTGGGCGGATCGGTACACTTGAAATATGAAGTCCACTTCCACAATTGCGGAGCGTCCGATTGCCCCTGTTTTTGGCGGCATTTTGGAGATGATTGGCAACACCCCCATGCTGGAACTGAAGCATTTGGACACGGGTCTATGCAAGCTCTTTGTGAAGATGGAGAACATGAATCCGGGCGGATCCATTAAAGATCGAATCGCCGTGACCATGATCGAAGATGCGGAGGCCTCTGGCGCACTGAAGCCGGGCGGCACTCTTGTGGAAGCCACCGCGGGCAACACCGGGTTGGCGCTGGCATTGGTCGCGGCGCAAAAGGGCTACAAGCTGGTTGTGGTTGTGCCCGACAAAATGAGCGACGGAAAGATCAGCCACTTGCGCGCCATGGGCGCCGAAGTGATTCTCACCCGCAGCGATGTGGCCAAGGGTCACCCGGAGTATTACCAAGACATCGCGGCGCGCATTGCCGCTGAGCGGCCAGGACATTTCTATGTGAACCAATTTGCCAACGAGGCGAATCCGCGCGCGCACGAGGAAACCACGGGTCCGGAAATTTGGGAACAAATGGGCGGCGACATTGACGCGTTTGTGGCGGGCGTTGGCTCTGGCGGAACGGTGTCCGGCGTTGGTCGATTTCTAAAATCAAAAAATCCAAAATTGAAAATGATTTTGGCGGATCCCATTGGCTCCATTCTTGAGCCACTGGTGAACGAAGGCCGCACGGTTGAAGCGGGCTCATGGTTGGTTGAGGGAATTGGCGAGGACTTTGTGCCCAGCATTCTGGACTTGAAGTTGGTTGACAAGGCCTTTGCCATTAGCGACGCGGAGGCATTCCACGCCGCGCGGGAATTGCTGAAAAAAGAAGGCGTTTTAGCGGGTTCCAGCGTTGGCACCTTGCTGGCGGCCACGCTTCAATTTTGCCGCGAGCAAACAAAACCGCTGCGCGTGGTCACGCTGATCTGCGACACGGGCGCCAAGTATCTCACCAAAATGTTTTCCGATCCATGGATGATCGACAATGGATTTATTCAGCGCAAGACATTCGGCGACCTGCGCGATTTAATTTCCAGGCGTCACTTGGACCGCGAGGACTATGTCTTGAGTCCGCAGATGCCAGTGCAACAAGCCATCAAACGAATGCACATGTATGACGTCAGTCAACTGGCGGTGCTTGACGCGGCGGACCGCGTGGTTGGAATTCTGGATGAAAGCGATGTGCTTCTGGCGCTGGTCAAGGGCGGCAATATTTCTAAATTGCCCGTGAGTGATTTTATGACCAGCCGCTTGGAAACCATTTCGCCAAAGTCCAGCGTGAACGACCTGCACCCAATTTTCCGCGCCGACCGCGTGGCTATTGTCGCCGACGACGACCATTTCTACGGCATCATCACGCGCATTGATTTAATCAATTACCTGCGTAAACAACTTCTGTAAAGCGTGAAAAAACATGGATATGAGCGGCATTTTGACCATCTTTGTTTCGCTGATCGCGCTGATTGATCCGCTGGGCACGGTGGGAATTTTCTTGGCGATCACATGCAACGATTCAACCGCCGTGCGCAAACGCACCGCGTTGCTTGGC
>CANKBX010000115.1 GCA_947480055.1 Planctomycetaceae bacterium | reverse complement strand
CGCCGTTGTGTGCGTGTATGTGGCTGTTGGTCAGAAAGATTCAACCGTGGCCAATGTTGTGGACACGCTGAAGAAGAACGGCGCCATGGAATACACAATCGTGGTGGACGCCGGCGCCGGCACAAGCGCGCCAATGCAATACATCGCGCCGTACTCCGGTTGCGCCATGGGCGAGTGGTTCATGTGGCAGGGCAAAGATGGTAAAACGCCAAAGCATGTTCTGTGCGTGTACGACGATCTTTCAAAGCAAGCCGTTGCGTACCGCGAACTTTCACTTTTGTTGCGACGTCCGCCAGGCCGTGAAGCCTATCCCGGCGACGTGTTCTATCTGCATAGTCGTTTGCTTGAGCGATCCACCAAACTCTCCAAGGAGAATGGCGGCGGCTCGCTCACCGCGCTTCCAATTATTGAAACGCAAGAAGGCGACGTGTCGGCTTACATTCCGACCAACGTGATTTCCATCACCGACGGTCAGATTTACTTGCAACCTGAATTGTTCGCGGCTGGTATTCGTCCCGCGATTAACGTGGGTATTTCCGTGAGCCGCGTGGGTGGTAATGCGCAAATTAAAGCCATGAAAGAAGTCGCGGGTTCGCTGCGACTTGATCTTGCGGCGTTCCGTGAACTTGAAGCCTTCGCGCAACTTGGCACCGAGCTTGACGTGTCCAGTCAGCGCCAACTTGATCGCGGCGCGCGCATGGTTCAACTTCTCAAGCAAGGTCAGTACACGCCATTTGACGTGTTCGATCAGTGCATCTCCATCTTTGCCGCAAGCAAAGGTTTAATGGACGATGTTCCGGTTGATCAAGTGAACAACTTTGAGAAGGACCTGCTTGAGAATTTCCGCGGCCCCAACAAGCCGCTGCGCGACCAACTGGTCGAGAAGAAATCCTTCAAGGGTCTTGAGCCAACGTTCATTGAGGCCATTAAATCCTTCAAGCAAAGTTGGCGCGCGCCAACCACTAAGTAAACAGCGCGCATGATTTCGCCAGAGATCATTCGCATTGGACTTGACGCGGCCATCGCGGAAGCGGAGGCTGGTTGGGAACAAGGCGGTATTCCAATTGGCAGCGCGTTGCTTGATGATCAAGCGCGCGTGGTGGCGAGTGGCCACAACCTGCGCGTGCAATCGGGCGATCCAACCGCGCACGCGGAGGTGAGTTGCATTCGCAACGCGGGTCGCAGACGCGATTGGCGCACGCTTACATTGGTGAGCACGCTGAGTCCGTGCTCCATGTGTTCCGGCACCAGCATTCTGTTTAAAATTCCGCGCGTTGTGATTGGCGAGAACCGCACATTCATGGGCGCCGAAGAGTGGATGCGCAAGGAAGGCATTGAACTTCATGTGGTCGACGACGCGCGCTGCATCGCGCTCATGGAGCGCTTGCAACGCGAGAAGCCAGACTTGTGGGCTGAAGATATTGGGGAGTGATTTGTGCGCAGTAACGGGGGCGTTTCAACGTCGCCTGCTTACGAATTACAACAGTCAAATAGTAATTCGTGTTATTCAGGAATCACCCTGCACCTTGGCGGATTCCGCGCGGATATCAATCGCATTCGAAGTCCGTTCAGTTTGTGATGCGCTCGCATCAAAACAATTTCTTTGGTACAAGCCTCTCGGCACATGAAGATCCGCTTCATTCATTTTGTAAAATAATTTGCGCAGATGTGTATTTGGCAACTTGATCGGCTCGATCATTATTCTTTAAGTTGGCGGCCAGATCAGCCAGTTTCACCAAGCGCGCCAATTGATTTTGTTTCACCTGATCCCGCACATACTCCAGATAATTGGCGCCATCGGGTTTGGTCATGGCTTCAACAGCCCGCACAATGCGATCTGGAAATCCAAGGGCGCGAAGTGATGCGGCGGTAACGCTTGTGTCCTCTAGCGTGTCGTGAAGTATGCCCACAGTCTTCAGGTCCCAGCCTTGCAAACTGTCCGCCACTTCCTTCACATGATCAAAGTACGGCGTGACGCCATCGCGCCGAGTTTGCTGAGCGTGCGCTTTGCGCGCAATAGCTTCTGCTTGCGCGTACATCTGTTCGCCGTCTAATGGCGTAGCCATGTTATTCATTGGCATACTTTATCCGCCGTGCGCGGCACCAGTATTCTGTTTAAAGTTCCGTGCGTTGTCATTGGCGCGTGAGCGGGGGTAAAGCCTTTGCTCACTTCTAAATAGAACTTTTACCGCAGATGTTGTTCCTGCCGTCTCAGCAGGGCTACCCTTTGTTCAAGCAAACACCACCTTGTGGCGCACTCGTCGAGCGCCGCAAGAACCTGAGCACAGCGAATCATGAACGCATTTCTTCTGGTACTTGAAACACTGGCCGTGATCGCCGCACTCATTGTGTTGGCGCTAGCGCTGATCGCGCTTGGTACGAAGCTAGTCTGTCGCCCAAGCAAAGTTGGCAATGTTGAAATTGGAGCGCTTCAAGATTCAACACAGACTGATCAGCGCGGCGGCGTGCGCTCGGTTCAGTCAGCCGACTTGCAGATCAGCTCGCACACACTTGAGGCAATCTGGACGCCGATGCATCTGGAACGACTCGCGCATACCTACTGGCGATTTCTTACGCGCTGCACGCTTGGTCTAGTTCAAATCCAATACACCGAGCAGGAGCGTTTTATTGTTTTGATTTGCAGACCATTCGTGCTGCTGTCGTTTCGCAAGCCCGAGTACCAAATGGACCAGCACCGCGGCATTGTGCGCTGGCGAATTGAGCGCGGACTTTTGGTGGCCGCGCCAGGCGTGAACAGCGATGGATATCTTGAGATTGACGTCGCGCGCCGACCGGGCACGAAGCCTGGAATGAGCACGCTTCATGTTGACGTTGAGATCGACAACTATTTCCCGTCGATCGCGGCGTGGATTGCGCAATGGGTGTATGCGGCGACGCAGTCAAAGGCGCACGTGCTTGTCTGTTGCGCATATCTGCGCTCAATTGCACACGGCGATCTTGCTGACGCAAAGTCGGTTCACTTTGTGCCGATCGATCAATTGCCCACGCCAAGCGGTCCGCGACCACGCGATCGCGGCAGCGCAGGCGGCGATGGCGCGCAAAGCACTTCGTGATTTAATTTTCGCTAAATTAATACAATGGGGTGAGGTCTTGTATTTCAGCCCCGCGCAGATATGCTGAACATTCAAAGATTACTTCGCAGTGGATTTGTCGGGCATTCGTCCGCGACACTTGAAGTGCGAATTCCGGTCAATAAATTGTGTTGGTAAGTATTTCACATTTGTCGGGGAGTGATTTATTTTGGCGAGCCTGTAAATGGTTGTTTATAAAGTTAAATCTGTAAATTTATAAAAAGGAAATATTTGAAATGAGCGAAGCCCTAGATATATCCACTAAAAGCTCACTGGAAACACAACAATTTGTACCAATAGCGCCAAATCAAGACCCACTACATTCAATACACAACTTACCCCGTGTTGGTCGAAGTATTGGATGGTTAGTGATATTTATTTGTTTAAGCGGATTAAGTGGTATAGTATTTGGAATTTATATGGGTTTTCAGGAAGTTTTTGCGGCACGTGCGCATCACACCGACATTGATTTAGCAACGGTTGGCGCAAAAATGAAAAATGATTCGGAAACACCTTTTGTGCGGACAATATTGGGAATACTGCAATTTATTTTTGTTGTGCCGGTCATTTTTTTCGCCGCAAAATTTCCTGGGCAGTCAGCTTTCGAAACTTTGGCAATTAAAAAAGTTCCTAGAAATATAGTGGGCCGCTGGCTACTTTACTTCGCCGGATTTTGGATTGTTTCATCAGGATTATTATATTTCATACATGAAACTGAAAGCCCTTTCATGCAGTCCTTGCGCGGTACCAGGCATTTTGGCTTGGCAGTTGTCATTGCTGTGGTAGCCCCAATTATTGAAGAGCTCATCTTTCGTGGTTACCTATACAAGGCTTGGCGTTTTACGCGGCTAGGTTATGTTGGGGCTTTAACATTGATTTCAGTATTGTTCTCGTTGATACATGTAGGTCAATATCACTGGCCTTTCTTGTTATTCATCTTTTGTTTTGCAATATTGCTTGGAATGGCTCGTGAAAAAACTGGTTCGGTTCTAATACCAATGTTGTTTCACGCCATTAATAATGCGATAGCTGCTGTATTATTAATTTATTTAGATGTAAATATTGAATAGAATAATTTATGAATTCGGAAATTGTTGATAGTCCCAAAATTCACTGCGATGTTGTTGCGTACGTGTATTTCAACCTCACGCAGGCATGCCGAACCTATAACGCCGTTACTTAACGGCGGATTTTTGCGGGCTCGCAAGTGACATTTAAATAGAAAATTCTTATCCATCTGGGGTGTAATTATCCAAATTCTAGGTCAACATTTCCGATATTAAATTGGCGAAATGTACGACGCACTTAAGATTTAATTCCTTTAAAGCACTCGAACTCCGTTTTGGTAGAGTTTGTTTCACAGCCATACTAAACTGGTTGAGTTCGGGAAATACCTTGACAAAATCATGCGCTTGCTGACGTGGAGTAGCAAGGCACAATTTCGAAAAATGAAAATATTTATAGACGGAGGAGATATGGACATTTCTAAGCAAGCGATTTCAAATGGGGCACTCTTACCTACGCATCTACCCGCAGGCGTTGAGTTGCACATAGATGGCGACCACTTTTTAATCCTGCAGTGCGGTGATAAGGTCATAGCCCGTTATTATTTTGACGGCGCTTTAGCCGGTGAGATTTTGAAAGATGCTAATGAATGGTATGAAAGGAGTCAGCTGGATATGAGTGCCAGCAAGAAATCAATTCTGCATGCTCTTGAGAACAGCATGTTCATGTTCCCTGAGATGCCTGGGCACTGGGATCTACCAACCTTCCCGGGTCTTCGAGCTCATGCCACACCAGAAGTGTCACATCCGTTCGGCAACCTTGTTGGCGTATCAACTCTGACGCAAGAGAATGCGGACTCAGTCATTGCGCAGGTGAAGGAATTTTTTGCTAAGCGCAGTCACGTGGTCGGCTGGTGGTTGAATCCATCATCCACGCCGGTCGATTTGGTTTCCAAATTAGAGACTGCCGGATTCACAAAAGTGATTGAACAAGCTGGCCTAGTGCTGACCGACATGCAGCGCGACATACGATGCAACCCATTGGTGACCGTACGCAAGGCGACCCGCGCGGATCGAGATACTTTGATTCGCTTGTATACAACCGCCTATCCCATGCCAGAAAAGTTGTCCGACATTTACTGCGACTTGCTGTGGCGCATCGAATCCGGAAATCACTATCTCGCGTTTCTAGATGGTGTCAAGGAACCAGTGGCGGTTTCCAGCATGTTTGCGCCACCAAACAGCACCATCGCTGTGATGCAAGGTGCGGCCACGCTCAATGAATATCGTGGCCACGGCATCTACACGGCGATGATGGCCAAACGACTTGCGGACGCCCGCGCCATGGGTAAGGACACGGCGGTATTGCAGGGCGATCGCAAGACGTCCGCGCCGATCTGCGTGAAGCTTGGATTTAAAGAAGTGTGCAGCATTGATTTCTACGTATGGGGCAGTGCCTGAAGTTGAATGTCGCGCGCGTTGCGTGGCGCTGATGGGGCGCTGGCAAAGTGCGGGCAACGCGAGAAGCCAGACTTGTAGGCAGAGCTATTAAAACGTAAGCGTTCAGCGAAGTAGGTCGGCGCCTTCGAACTCGTTGGTGAATGTCTTCACAAAACCATATAATATTATTATGGCTCAACTTCAACCTATCTTTATATTTGTTGCACTTATTGGAATACTCTTCCCTTGGTTTATGCAAATAAAGCGGCGAGGTAGATTCACATTTTTGATGCACGATTACCAACGACTTCCTTATATCATTGGTATTTTAATTAATTTGGCGTGTTGGATCATTTTTTTGTCGGTCCTGATTGTGGAAATCCAAGTGGTGAGTCGATTCATTTGAAAGCTTGAATAATGATCTGTCACGACTATAAATCGGAACATGTCGCTGGATCAGTTGATCCGTGGCCGCGCATAATTCGAAATATTGCTTTATGCATGACTTTAGTTGCCATGGCTGATATTTTGTTGGTCGGCATTTGCGAGGCAATGACACGCACCGAACCACTCCGACAACAACTAGGCATGATTGGCGCACTCGTTTCCGCAATAATTATAATTCCTTGTATAGCCGCAGTTATAATTTGGACACGCATGCGTCGATTGAGACAATCGCTCATTCGCTATGGAGGAAGACTGTGTCTCAGTTG
>CANKBX010000114.1 GCA_947480055.1 Planctomycetaceae bacterium | reverse complement strand
GCCGCAATATTGGCGTTTGCGCCAAGCGCAATTTATCCCTGGTACGAATCCACGGCGCCAACTTTTGGCGTATCGGCGCTTACGGATCAGCAAAAAGCTGCCGCAATCATGTGGATTCCTGGTCAGTTGGTGTATTTGATTCCCGCAGCGATCATTCTGTTCAGCGCGCTCTCAAGCACACGATCGCAACGCGCGCAACAATTCAAATCCATCGCATTGCCGCAATTTTCACTTGCCAACCGCAGCGCCAAGCGACAGATTTTTGACGTACTTGCCTTGCCAGTCATTGGCACGGCGTTGAAATCCGCGCGAGTGCGCGGTGCCATTCGTTGGGTGATGTTGCTTGGCGCGTTGGTCATCGTGGCGGATGGTTGGTTTGGTCCGCGTGAGGCATCCACCAATATCGCGGGCACATGGACTTGGACACATTGGCGCGGATTCGCCGCCATCACATTGGTGGCGGGAGGCAACTTGGCGTGCATGACATGTCCATTGATCGCGCCGCGAACATTTCTTCGCCGATTTATCACGCCGCGATTTCGTTGGCCGCGCGCGTTGAGCACAAAATGGTTGGCCGTGGCGTTGATCATGGCATGGTTGTTGAGTTACGAAATCTGGTCGCTGTGGGATTCCAGTTTTGCAACAGCATGGATTATTGCGGGCTACTTCGTGGTCGTGACCGTAGTGGACTTGCTTTTTGAAGGCGCGACATTTTGCAAATGGTTGTGCCCCATCGGTCAATATCAAATGGCGCTGAGCGTGGCCAGCCCGCTGGAGGTTCGCATGCGCTCAAGCGATGTGTGCGCGGATTGCCAAACGCAAGATTGTCTGCGCGGAAACGCCGCCGCGCCAGGTTGTGGAACTGGCTTGTTTATGCCTAAAAAAGTAGGAAATTTGGATTGCACTTTTTGCCTTGACTGCGTGTCGGCGTGTCCCCATGACAATATTGGTTTGCTCACTCGCGTGCCGTTTGTGGACATTGCCCAAGAACGTTGGCGCTCAAGCATTGGAGTGCTCGCCAAGCGCATGGATTTCATCGTGCTGCTCGCGGTGATCGCTGTGGGCGCATTTGCCAACGCGATCGCCATGACGCAGCCCTTAGTCACTTTGGTGCAAGTGTTCCGCCAGTGGATTGACTCCAATTTTCTGGCCGTGACTGTGATTGTGTTGATATCAATATTCGCTATCGCATTGCCCATGGTGTTGGCGGCGTGGCTTGCTCCGCGATCCATTTCGGAAAATTTCCGCGCGCAATTTGCGCATGTGACTTTGTCGCTCTTGCCGCTATCGATCGCCATGTGGTTGGCGCATTTAGGTTTTCACTTTGTCACTGGATTCCGCTCGGCGTTGCCGCCGTTTCAACGCGCGGCGATGGACATTGGCGTGAATGAATTCGGCGCGCCACAATGGAGCGCCAATTGTTGCGCCATCATGCCCGCGTGGCTTCTCCCCGCCCAACTGTGCGTCTTGGGCGCGGGAGTGTTGATGTCTTTGTCGCTGATGTGGTCGCGCGCGGAGCGATCCATTGAACCAAGTCAAGGCGCGCATTTGCCGAATATGTTCTCCGTGGCGTGGCGCGCAAGTATTTCCATGTGCGCGGCGTTGTCATGGTGGGCCCTTGGAGTCTGGATTGTCTTGCAACCCATGCAAATGCGGGGGTTGCTCAATCCATGAAATCGCGCGGCAAAATATTCATTTTTATCGCGCTGTTGATCTTCGCCATCGCAAACCGCGCCAACGCCGATGGCGGACAAGTGATCGCCACCGCAACCCTTGGACGGGAGCATGCTGTGATGATGGTGAACCCATCCATGCCAACCGTGGGAATGGTCGCGTTGATTGTGCGCGCAAGTCCCGGCCTTGAACCGTTTGAATGCATCTTGAGCGCGCGAAGCCAGGTTGATTCAGTGCCCATTCAATGCATTTTGGGCTCCGATCCCGATGGTTTAGGTCAACGCGCGTTGATCGAATGCGCTGACGCGTCGAATTGGATTATCAACGCGCGGATTTCAACTTCGATTGGAGTGATCGAATTGAATGGCGAATTTACAGTGGCGCCGGCGCCGCCAAATTGGCAAACCCAATCGCCGTGGATTTTAATCTGGGTTCCCTTGGCAATTGTGTTGTTCATCAGACAACGCGCCCGCCGCAACGTCAAGCATTACGATGTTGGCTACGGAGTATCCTGAGCATGCATCAACATTTGGATCATCAAAGACAGTGACCAGTCCAGCAGACATTTCAAATCAAACCCCAATCGACGCGCTTGAAGTGTTGTTGATTGATGGATCAGGTTCCATTATTTATCTGAGTTCCGGCGCCGCAAAATATTTGGACCATCCGCAACACGAACTGCAAGGAAGGTCGCTGAGCGAGGTGTTCAGCGAGGGAATTTATCCGGCGTTTCCTTGGCTTGATCAATTATCCAGGGCGGGTTCTCCACTGCCGCCATTGCTTTTGGATTTGGCGCACCCACAATCCGAAGAGGCCCCGATTCAAATCGAAGGAGTTCTGTACGCCATAGAAGTTGGTCCGCGCGCCAAGGGAGAAACTGTGGCCGGGCTTGCCATTCGACCAAGCGCAGGATCCGTGGTTGAAAGCGCCCTGTTAACCGCGCAGCGTCAAATTCTTGAGTTGGTTGCGCAAAGATCCACGCTCACAAACACATTGCAAGCGGTGGCCGCATTCGCGGAGAAGGTTCTTCCAAGCGAAGTGTTTTGCATGTTGACGCCCGTGACGGAGCAAGGCGTTGTTGGCGAGGGTTTGTGCGCCACGCTTCCCAATGACATTCGTGGGTTGCTGGCGCAATATAAAAATTCCTCGGACGCCGCGCCAGGTCTTGTTGCAAAAAATACTGGAAAGATGATTGTGGCCAACAGTTTGGAATTGGATCCAAAATGGTCCGCGTATTCCAATCGTTTGCGCGGCCATGGATTGGTCACCGTTTGGAGCGCTCCAATTTTTGATTCACGCGCATCGGTTGTCCGCGCCTTGCTTGAGTTTTATTTACCCGTTCGCCGCGGACCCAATCGCATTGAAATGAAGGTGGTCGAAGAATTGGCGCAACTTGTTCGCTTGGCGATCGACCTGCATCAACTGCAATCGGATCTGGATCAAAGCGAGTCCAATTTGCGCTCCACGATTCAAACCATTCCCATACTTTTATGGCAGACGGATATGAATGGGCGCTACACCGCGTGCGAAGGCAAAGGTCTTGAATCACTTGGCTTGACGCAAGCGGAAGTGGTTGGAAATTTGGTCACGGATATATTTCAATCCGACCCAAATGCCTTGAAGTATGTGCGTCAGGCGATCGCGGGCGAAAATGTCGCGGGCGAACTTTCGGTGGGCAATGCTCGATTCATCCAGTCCGCTGGACCGTTGAAAGACCAAAGCGGCGCGATCCTTGGCGCCAGAGGTATCGCGCTTGATGTCACGGCTCAACGAATCGCCGAAGAAGTTGCGCAGGAGAGCGGCGATTTGCTCAAGACCGTGATTGATACGGCGCTTGACGCCTTGGTCACGATTGATATCCAAGGAAAAATTGTGCTGTGGAACAAGCAGGCTGAATCGCTTTTCGGTTGGACGCAAGAGGAGGCCATCGGTCGGCCGTTGGATGAAACTATTATTCCGCCCACGCTTGTAAAGGCGCATCAAGAAGGCATGCGCCGCTACCTTGCGGGAGGCAAGGGGCCAATTCTTGGCAAGCGCATAGAAATCACCGCCATCGATCGTCAAGGAAAAATTTTTCCTGTTGAGTTGACTGTGAATCCGCACAAGGGAAAATATGTCGGCGGATTCAGCGCGTTCATCCGGGATATTACGGATATCCGTAAAAGTAAATCCGCCGAGAAGGCCAGTGAGGAGCGCTTCAAGTTGGTCATTGAGGCGATCAGCGATGGATTTTGGGATTATCGACTTGATGGTGGAGTGAGCGTGGTGAGTGATCGATGTTTGACCATGCTTGGATACAAAGTTGATGACGCGCTTGTGACAACGCCCGATGTGAATCCGCTGATTCATCCAGAGGATGCGCCACGCGTGAAACAAATGTGGGACGCGCATGTTGCTGGAAAGACATCGCATTATGAATCCGAGCATCGCCGCCAGCACCGCGACGGATCATGGCGCTGGATTCTTGATCGTGGAAAAGTCGTGGAGCGCGCCGAGGCTGGAAAAGCTGTGCGCATCACTGGAACACAATCCGACATCTCTGCGCGGCGTGTACTGGAGGAGAGTTTGAGCTCCGCGGAAAGCTTGGAATCGCTTGGATTGCTCGCCAGTGGATTCGCGCGGGAATTGGACGAGGTTCTTTCAAGGATCCAAGCGCACGGAGCGCTTGCCAACATCGCCACGGGATTGCCCATGAAGGCGATTGAAAGCTTGGGACTGATCCAACTTGATGTCGCCCGCGCAAGGTCGATGGGCAGAAATTTAATTTTACTTGGCGATGCAAATCAAATTGGAGATCCCGCGCGCCTCATTGTGATCAGCGACGCTGTCCGCGAGGCCGTTGGATTGCTCAGACCCAACTTGCCGCGGACAATCTCCGTGGTGCTGTCGGACCTTACAAACGGACGCGAGCGCGTGGCGATTCAATCAAGCCGCATGCAGCAGGCAATTTTAAATTTGCTCATGCGTTCAACGGAAGCGTTGGCTAACAATGGTTCAATCACGCTGCGCGTGACAAAGGTCGTTGACGGCGCGGAGTCGCTGGTTCGTGTCGAGTGCATTGATCAAGGCGAACCGTTGAGCCCGCACCAATTGCAGCATGCGTTTGAGGCGCTCGCCTCCGATGGATCGTTGCGCGGAAGAACAGCGATGGGTTTAGCCGCCGTAAAAAGATTCGCAGAATCCGCGGGCGGACACGCCACTGTTTCGGTGGGCGCCGAGGGAACTATTTTTTGCATCTCGCTTCCCGCCGTCTCCGAATCCTTCACTCAAGATCGATTGCCAATTATCTTGGTCGAAAATCATCCACTCTTTCGACCCATGTTGGTTAAGGCGCTGCAAGCCAACGGGCATCAGGTGATCGCGATAGAGAACGAGAAGGAATTGGTCGAGGCCACCAAGCGGGTGGGGGCGCAATGCATTTTAATTCTTGATCAAGCAAGTATCTCCGCGCCTCTTGACGATGTGCTTGATGCGGTAAAGGCGGGATTGAAATCCATGCCTCCGGTGATCCTGCTTGTGGGGCTCGCGGAGAAAAATACTCAAGTACACATGCCCGTCGTTCGCTTGCAGAAGCCATTCATGCCTGATTCGTTGTTTGCGGCGATCGAGCAATTGTCGGTGACCGCGCAGGCCAAACGCTAACCTCACGTCCATGACTTCAATCACGCCACGCTTGGATGCGCTGTTGAACACGGAAAGTTTCCAGGCATTGGCGCAAGAGCGCTTGAGCACAATGGCGTTTGACTACTACCGCTCAGGCGCGTGGGGTGAGTGGACTTTGCAAGCCAACGTGGATGCGTGGAAAGAAATTGCATTGTTGCCGCGCTCCTTGGTTGATGTGTCGCGCCGAAATCTTTCCTGCGAACTTTTAGGAATGCGCTTGCCATTTCCATTGCTGATCGCGCCCACCGCCATGCAGTGCATGGCCGACGCGCAGGGCGAAGTGGCCACCGCGCGCGCCGCCGCAAATGCGGGCGTTCCCATGGTGCTTTCCAGTTTGTCCACGCGCTCCATAGAGGATGTCGTCAACGCCTCAAGCGCCGATGTGGTGATGCAAATTTATATTTCCAGCGATCGTGGTTTCACAAAGGCGCTGGCGCAGCGCGCGCAAAGCGCCGGTTGCAAGGCGTTGATGGTCACCGTTGACACTCCAGTGTGGGGCGTGCGCGAGCGCGACATTCACAATGGATTTTGTGTTCCACAAGGAATGTCAATTGTGAATTTGCAACGGCCTGGCCAGCCCACCGGCCATTCAGGCAGCGGCATTGGAGCGGCGCTTGGATGGACAATTGACGCGTCGTTGACATGGAAGGATTTGGACGTGATCCGCCAAGCGGTGGATATTCCAGTTATGGTCAAGGGAATTCTGCGCGCCGACGACGCCGAGCGGGCGTTTGATCATGGCGCGGCGGCGGTGGTGGTGAGCAATCATGGCGGCAGGCAACTTGATGGTGCCGCTCCAACCGCGCGCGCATTGCCCGCGATTGTTGAGCGGGTGGCGGGACGCGGTCCAATTATTGTGGACGGTGGAATTCGCCGTGGCGTTGATATTGTTCGCGCGCTCGCTCTTGGCGCCAACGCCGTGCAGGTGGGTCGTCCAATTTTGTGGGGACTTGCCGCGGGTGGAGAAGCTGGCGTGGCGCGGGTGTTGCAAATTTTGTTTCAAGAAT
>CANKBX010000113.1 GCA_947480055.1 Planctomycetaceae bacterium | reverse complement strand
TATTACACGGGAAGTTTCGTGAGCCTTGTGGCGCTTGAGCGAATCGCCAAGCGAGCAGACACTTCAAAAATGATCGAAGCGAGCGGCTTAACTCATTGAAATCTCCGCGTGCGAGAATCCATTGGCGCCGCGCCGCCGCTCGCGCTTGAATTGATCCAAAATATAAATGACATGTCGCGCGCCAAATTTTTGTGCGCTTGAGTTCACGCACCGCCGCAACAATTATTTGTCGAACTCGCCCTTCAGTTTGATCAGCGCATTCGTGAGCGCGTCAATGTGAGGCTGCTCATGCGCCGCGCTCACTTGCACGCGCAGGCGCGCATGTCCCTCGGGCACAACTGGAAAACCAAATCCAATTACGAACACGCCCAACTCCAAAAGGCGCCGACTCATGGCGATGGCTTTGGCGGTGTCATGCACAATGATTGGACAAATCGCGGTCTCGCTTTCCAGCACGGTGAAGCCCGCTTTGCGAATGCCCGCGCGAACAGCGGCCACATTGGCGCGCAACTTGGCCACGCGCTGCGGCTCACGCTCCAAGATTTCAATGGCGCGATTTGCGCTGCAAGCGATGGTTGCTGGAAGCGCGTTGGAAAATAAAGTTGGTCGTCCGCGCTGCACAAGCAGCGTCATGGCCTCGCGGCTTCCGGCGATGTATCCACCCGCGCCGCCGCCAAGCGCTTTGCCCAGCGTGCCCGTGAAATAATCTATTTTTGTCGCGGGCATGTTCCAGTGCTCGTGCGTGCCGCGGCCGGTCGCGCCCATCACGCCAGTGCCGTGGCTGTCATCCATGATCAACATGGCGCCGTAGCGATCGCACACCGCGCGCAGTTCTGGCAAATTCGCCACGCTGCCCTCCATGCTGAACACGCCGTCGGTCACCACCCACAAAGTTCCAGTGAGTTCTGGATTGGCGCGCAACTCCTCCAACTTGGCGGCCAGTGATTTGGCGTCGCCATTTTTGTACACGCCGCGCAGCAATCCTTTCTTGATGCTCACAGCCAAGCGAATGCCATCGATAATGCTGGCGTGGTTCAATTCATCCGACACAACGGCGTCACCGGGCTCGCAGAGCGTGGCGAAGATGGCCTCGTTGGCGTTCCAACAACTTGTGAATGAGTAACTGGATTCAACGCCGTAGAAACGCGCGATGGTTTTTTCCAACGTCTCGTGGCAATCAAATGTGCCGCAGATAAATCGAACGCTTGCGGTGCCCGCGCCATATTTGCGCAGTCCGTCCACGCCAGCTTGAACTACTTCAGGATGATTGGCCAGACCCAAATAATTGTTGCTGCAGAAGCATGCCACGTCGCCGTATCCGCGCAACTTCACGGTGGCGTCCATGGGACCCTCGATGGTCTGCAACAATTTTAATTGGCCATTTTGCTGCAATTGGCGCAGGATTTCATGGGTACGGCCTTGGAAATTTTCAGTGGTCTTGGCGATGGCGTTGCTGCTGGTGGTCATGGTGTGTTGCCTTGCATCGTGTTGAAATAAAATAAAAATTGAATATCACAATTGCGGTTCAGACGAATGGGCCGCGTAACGGGCCTTGATGGCGGGAACCAAATATTGCTCAAAGGCGCTCTCGAGCGTGTGGGTTGGTTTCCAATCCCAATCGCGCCGCGCCGCGGAATCGTCTATGTCCTCGGGCCAACTATCAATGATGGATTGACGACCAAGATCCGGCGTGAAAGAAATATCCGCTGCTGGGAAATATTTTTTCACGCAACGCTGAAAGTCGGCGGCGGTTGGAGAAAAACCGGAGACGTTGTAGACGCAGCGCGTGAGATTTTTCTTGGGCGCGGCGGCCAATTGCGCCAAAGCCAGAACCGCCTCGGGCATGGTCATGAAAGAAATTCGGCTGTCGGGGCGCACAAAACAAGCGTAGGGCCTGCCCTGCGCCGCGGCGTGAACCATTTCGGGTCCATAGTCGCTGGTGCCGCCCGCGGGCACGGTGTGGGCGCTCATGATTCCTGGAAATCGGATGGAGCGAAAATCGATCGCTTGAATCACGCGGTCCTTGGCCAACTTGCGGTAGTGCTCTTGGTAGTAGCGCCCCAAATGCTCGCCCGCCAATTTGTTGATGCCGTACATGGTGTGCGGTTCGAGATATTGGTCTTCTTTCACGCTCTTGGCGCGCTGTTTTTCCTCCAATGACGGCAAACCGTAGGCGGCGATGGAGCTGGGAAAAATAAATTTCACGCTGCGACCGTGGCTGCGCGCTTGCTCGGCGGCCAACTTCAACAAGTTCAGCGTGCCCACCACGTTCACTTGGTGCGCCGTCTCCGGCGCGAACTCTCCACGCGTGGAAAGCAACGCGGCCAAGTGGAAGACCTCGTCCACTTCATACATGGCCAACAAACGTTCAAGCAGCGAGTGGTCGCAAATATCGCCCACAAATGAATTGTCGCAGTGCGCGCGGATGTTCGGATGCAATTCGCGAATGTCGACCGCCACCACGTTGCTTTCTCCACGTTGCGCCAACAATTCAATCAACGCGTGTCCCAATTCGCCTCCGGCCCCGGTGACCAAAATGGCTTTGCGTCTTTGATGTCCACTGGTGGACTCCGTCGTGTGTGTGTGTGTTGAGGAATTCATTATTGTTAGACCACGCATTTATATTTCATTAAAATTGTTTTCGCTTTCAACACGCCGGCAAGCTCATCGCCAGGGCCCTTGTACAAGATGGTCACGGGCCCGCGAAATGTGGTCGCGCGAATTTGCCGCATGAGATAATCGGATTTAAAATTCACGGAGTCGCCATCCGGTGCGAAGTCCGTGTAATCAGCCAAAATAGAGGCCGCGTAAGGCAGCAACAAATCCATGCCGCGCCCGCGATTATAAGTTTCTTGCTCGCTTATTTTCCAAGCATCAAAGGCTGGCTCCAAACGAATTGCTGGATTCTTCAACTGCTCCATAAGCGCCGCCATGAATGTTCCGTTGCTGGTGAAGCCACCCAAAGATTGCGCCACCAGCGGAAGACCAACCGCCGTGGCCACTTTGAAAGCCAAGTCGGCGCCCGCGACCGCGCGCGGAAGTTGCTCCTCGTATGTTCCCTCGCCGCGCAGGTCAATGGCCAAACCGGTGCATGCAAGTTCGATGGCGATATCACACCACGGCTTCAACTTTTCAACCGCCGCGCCACTCACGCCCGCATCGGCGCTTGCCAAACCAATTCCGATCGCTGGATCAAGCAACAGACTTCGCACGCCCTGCGCGTCGCATGCCCCGCGCAATGTCTTGGCCGATGCCTTTGTGATTCCTGGCAGCAAGCGTCCACTCCACTGCACCCGAGTCAAACCGCATTGCAATTTCACCAATTGCGGAAATTTTTCTAGCGCGAGTGTTCCATCCTTGAACATGCGATGGAACGACGCTTGCGCAACGGCCAGCGCGTTGAAGCCGCCGGATTTATTCTTGACAGCCGCGTCCTGATTGGGAACAATGGAGTGCGCTGAGGCGGCGGAGCTTTCCGATTGCGGTGAGTCCGCCACGCATGCCGCCGTGAGCAATCCGATTGGCTTCAAAATATTTCCAAGAAATAATCGTCGTTGCATGCAAATTCTGCGCGCCAAGCGAGGCGCGTCACTCCCTAGGAGTTTGATGCGGATGAAGCAATCGATCCGCCATGTCGTCCACGCTGGTCCAGCGATGCGAATTGGAATGCAAGATTGTGCTGATAATGGCGAGCACCAACGGCACCACGAACAACGCGAGAATCACCTTGGGTTGTTGAGTGTCGGGCAGCGAATCCCCGATGATCGCGCCAATAAACGCGGCGCACGCGCCATACAAAATGGCGTTCAAAATAAACAAGCGAATGAAGTGTCGAATTGGGGTCGGCTTGCGCACGGAAACATGTGGCTTGGAATGCTCGGAATTGTGTGAATGACTCATCGCCTCAGAATAGCGCAAGAAGCGGCCATTGGTTGGCGCCAAGAAGCGAATTGAATCAGCGCCAGTGCGTAAAAAGTTCGGTGCTGAAATATCGCTCCATGCGGTCGCAAAGAATGGTGACCAACCACGTGTTCTCGCCAAGCGTGCCGGCCACCTGAAGCGCCGCCGCGACATTCAGCCCGCTGCTTGGACCCACAGGAAATCCTTTGCGAATCAGCGCGCGCGTGGTGCTCATGGCCAGCTCGTCGGACACTTCAACCTCTTGCAAATGCTCGATTTCTTTGGGCCTGTAAATCTGGCTCATGCCATCAAGCACGCCAGGAATGCGCGACGAGAAAGAGCACTGCTCGAGCGATGAAAAACAATCCTCGCATAAAATATTTTTGCCCGACGCCACCGGCCTCACCGCGAATGGGAGGACATTGAAACCATGATCGCGCAATCCGTGATACAGGCCCACCATTGTTCCACCCGTGCCAACTCCGCTTGTGAACGCGATTGTGTTCACGGACGCGGGCGCGCGCGCTTTCACCCACCGCGCGATCTCCGCCGCCGTGCTTTGGCGATGCGCCTGCGCGTTGTCCATGTTTTGAAATTGCCGCGGCAGAAAAACTTTGGTGGACGCGGCCAATTCTTGGCACGCGTTGTTGGCGCCTTGCATGCCCAATGATTTTTCGGTGAAGCGCACCTCGCCGCCAAAGCCTTGGATCATCAAGATGCGCTCGCGGCTCACGCCCTCGGGCATGATGGCGATGAACTTCAATCCCAAATGCGCGCACACCATGGCCATGGCAATGCTGGTTGATCCGCTGCTCACTTCGGCCACCACGTCGCCGCGGCGCACCACTCCCTCGCGCCAGGCCTTGGTTAAAATAAATGTGGCGATGCGATCCTTGGTGCTGCCGGAGGGATTCATGAACTCGCACTTGCACAAAATGGACGGACTATCAGCCTGCAAATGAATTGGAATCAAGGGCGTTGGCGCCAGTTCCAACATGGACAAAAAATCCTCCTCCGTGGTGAAGGACGGAATTGGATTGGCGGCATGCGTCATATTTTTAGTCTACCCGCCGCGCGCCAAGCTTCGAATCGTGGTCTGGGACAAATTGTAAATTGATATCGCGCGCGAATAGTTCGTACCATTGCCGCACCAACTCAAGGTGAAAATGAAATCAACATTTCGGCATCAACACTTTTTATTTTGCTTCATGCATGTTGGCGCGGTGAGCGCCCTGCGGGGATTGGCAATGGTTGCAACGCTTCTCTTGGCGTGCTGCGCCTCCACTGGACAAAAAATTCCGGTGGCAAACGCGTGGAAGAATGTCGACATCTCCGAAACAGCCTTGAGAAATGCAACAAAGCGCTTGCAGGATTCTTTGATCACCGCGGCCAATGACATGGATATCAATAATTGCGGAGATCTTGGCACGAACGCGTTGCGTCAATCTTTTCTTGATGCGCTGCAAGCCACCACATCTTTGAAGCCATCCATGTCCTCCGCCGCGTTGCTGGCGAGGACCCGCGTGCTGGGATCGATTCAGGATTTACGCCGCGACGCTGGTTCGTTGAAAACAGGAATGATGCAACTGGTGGATGCGTTTTCCCGCGGCGAAGAAAATCCACAAGACCGCGGCGATATGGTGAATTCTCTGTCGCGCATAAAAGTGGAAGCCGAAAGCGCGACCGATTTGATCCATTACGCGGAACATATCGCGGCGCAACTGCAACGCTTGGGCGGTTGAAATTTGGTGATCAAATCAAAGCCACCTACGGGACTCGAACCCGTGACCTGAGCTTTACGAAAGCTCCGCTCTACCAACTGAGCTAAGGCGGCATGACGTCCGCGCACGCGCACGCGCTGCGAACCGAAAACTTATTTCAATATCAACTTCAATACTTGGGCCGTTCCCACTCTCAACGCGCCGTAGGCTTGCGCCAACGCGTCCGCGTTTGCGCCCTTGGCCTCGGTCAACGCTTGTCGCAAACGATCGATCTGTTTTTCCTCCGCTTGATTGCCGTACAAACGGCCGCTTTCAGCCACTGATTGCAGAAGCGCGACTTGTTGGGCCTCGGTCGCAGAAAGCGCGGCATCGATCAAGGCGCGTTGAGCTTCAACTGTTGGCGTGACCGCCAACACGCGGGCAACAAGAATTTGTGTTTCAGCGGTGGTTGCGGAAAGAGCCTCGATTAAATCCAACTCGGCATCGGCAACCTTGAACGGGGATTCCTGCAGACTGCCAATCAAGCGCAGCGCAATTAAAACCTTGCTTCGTAAAACAAAAGCAGCGGCCTCATTGTCAGCATCCGCTTGAACCACTCCAATACCCCGCTCAATAAGTTGCTTGGCGGCTGATTGAAATTCATTTTCGCTTCTTCCTTGAAACCAAATGGCAACCGACGGATCTTGGCGAACTCCCCGATCAATTCGCACTTCATCCGCTTCGGGCATGGCCATCAAAATAGGAGTGGATGTGAATGTTGGATTTGCTCGAAGTAAAGTCAAAGCGTTTTTCAT
>CANKBX010000112.1 GCA_947480055.1 Planctomycetaceae bacterium | reverse complement strand
GGCGTGTTCCAAGTTCGCAGTCCATTGGCCTGTGAATCGCAACACGGAATTTGTCGCACCTGCTACGGCATGGATCTCTCCACCGGCAAGGCCGTTGAAGAAGGCATGGCCGTTGGCATCATCGCGGCGCAAAGTATTGGAGAGCCTGGTACTCAGCTCACCATGCGCACCTTCCACACCGGTGGAATTGCGTACACCACCGCCGCGGAAAGTGAATACAAGGCCATCAACGCTGGACGTGTTGAACTTGTTGACTGCAACGATGTTGATGTCACCGACGCGGCGGGCAACACCCGACGCGTGGTGTTGAAGAAGACTGGTTTGCTTCGCATGCGCGACGTCAAGGATCGGGAACTTGAAAGTTTCAAGGTTCCTTACGGCGCGTTCGTGATGACCAAGAACGGCGAGAATGTGAAGAAGGGCCAATTGCTCATGCAATGGGATCCGCACAGAATGCCAATTCTTGCCGAGAAGTCCGGAACGATTCAGTTCATGGACATCATCGACGGCGAAACCATCAAGATTGAAAAGAAGTCCGGCGGAACTCTTGAAACCATCGTGATTGAGCACAAGGGCGAGCGACATCCACGCATTGAAGTGCGCGATGCCAAAGGTCAAATTCTTGACTTCCACCATTTGCCAGCCAAGGCACGTATTGAAGTGCAGGACGGCTCCAAAGTTGTGGCGGGACAGATGTTGGCGCACACCCCGAAAGAAGCGGCCCGTTCCGCGGACATCGTCGGTGGTTTGCCACGCGTGACCGAAGTGTTTGAAGCCCGCAAGCCGAAGGAACCAGCCGTTCTCGCCGAAATTTCCGGCAAGATCGAACTGCTCTCCGACAAGCGCAAGGGCAAGATGACCATTCGTGTTCTTGGTGAAGCCGAAACATTCATGGAGCACCATGTTCCGCAGGGAACACATTTGCTCGTGCATGCTGGCGACAATGTCACGGCAGGCGATCCACTTGTGGAAGGCCCGCGTGATCCAGCCGACATTCTTCGCATTAATGGTGAAGACGCGCTGTACGTGTACATGCTTGATGAAGTGCAGAACGTGTACCGCGCCCAAGGCGTGCCAATTTCTGACAAGCACATCGAAGTGATTTTGCGCCAGATGCTTTCCAAGATGAAGATCACAAGTTCAGGTGACACGGGCGTTCTTCTGAACGACGTGATGGATCGCTTCAACTTGAAGAACGTCAACGCGGCGCTTGATGACATGCTTGTGGTGGAAGATTCAGGCGGAACAACTCTTGCGCGAGGCAAGATGTTCACCAAGGATGAAGTCAAGGAAGCCAACACAAACGCGGAAGGCCAGGACAAGGCGAAAGCCAAAACCCGCAAGCCTAAGCGCGCCACGGCTCGAACTCTTCTGCTTGGAATCACCAAGGCCAGTTTGCAAAGCGAAAGTTTCCTTTCAGGCGCCAGCTTCCAAGAGACCACCAAGGTTCTCACCGAAGCGGCACTCAAGGGCGCGATCGACACGCTCGTTGGTCTCAAGGAAAATGTTCTTCTTGGACATTTGATTCCAGCCGGAACCGGTTACAAGGCGTATCAGGCAATCCGCATTCAGAAGTTGGTTGCGGAACCAATGGGCGATGAGGACAATGATCTAACGGAGCTTGAGGCGGCCGCCGATGAGGCGGAATCCTTGGGCGCCGAGCGTCAAGGGTCTGGCCCAACTGTTGGTGACCGCGTTGCGGCGCTCAACGAAAGTTCCGAGCAAGGTTCATTGATCGCGATCGACGAGTCCGATGCCGGCAACGATTCGGATTCTGTGTGAGCGCATCTCAAAAGAATGATCCACCACCTGCCCCAAATGGGCCAGGTGGTGGCACGCCTTGGTGGCGCGATGGACTTCGCTTTGAATGCACGTGCTGTGGAAATTGCTGCAGCGGCGAACCCGGCGCAGTTTGGTTCGCCAAAGAAGAAGGCCAACACATGGCCACTCGACTTGGCTTAAGCGAGAAAGATTTCTTGCGCGAGTACGCCAGAAAAATTGGCTCCAAGTGGTCGCTGAAAGAAATCACCGGTCCCGCTGATCTTCATCGCGGCCATGATTGCATTTTGTTGGATCGCAAAAGCGTGCCTGGCAAAGCCTTGTGCAAGGTGTACCAAGACCGTCCAAATCAGTGCAAAACATGGCCTTTTTGGGATCAAAATATAAACTCACGCAAGGCTTGGGATGAAGCCAAGAAAGCCGCGCCGTGCCCTGGCATGGGAAGCGGTCCGCTTATTCCAGCGGAGAAAATTCTTGAGGCGCTGTTGGCTGAGCGCGCCTCAAGCAAGGACGCCGCGTGGTGATCGACGCTGGCGCACAAGACGGAGCGAGTTTTTTGAGCGATAGCGAAATGCGCGGCTCAAGCGAGCAAAGTCATTCGGCACATAGCGCGGGCTTTGGCAACAGCGCCGCGGAACTTTCACAACATATTCAAGCGTGGAGATCGGCGGCGCGCGACCCTCGGGTGGACGCGCTCATGCGCGAACTTGAATCGCAGGCACAAGAGCAACTTCGCATTCATCGACCGGTGTGCTTGGCCAGCGGCAAGTGCTGCAACTTTGAACAACACGGCCACTCCATGTGGCTCACGGGTTTGGAAGTGGCGTGGACACTTTCCAAACTTCCATCCGCGCCAACCACGGCTCAAGTTGCCGCCAGCGTGCGCTTGGGAAATTGCCCCTTCCTTGTGCAAGGCATGTGCGGCATTCATCAAGCGCGGCCACTTGGGTGCCGCGCGTATTTCTGCGATCAAGCGGGCCAGGGTTGGCAAGAAGCCATGATGGAATCGTGGCTGGGGCGCATTCGTTCATTGCACACGGATCTGGAAATCGCATATCGCTACGACGAATGGCGGCGCCTTCTTGGGGCATTTTCAGCGCAAGAAGCCATCAATTCCGCCGTCGCGGGGTGATGCCAACGCGTTCCCATACATCCAAAAATCGCCTTCGTTTCCCGTTATTCCAAGTGATTTCAAATCGTTCCTCGTCTAAGATGACCCAATGCCCCGCGCCGTGAAAAATAAAACCATTGAACGCGTTGCGTTTGTGAGTTTGGGATGCCCCAAGAATTTGGTGGACAGCGAAAAAATGTTGTCCATGTTGCGCGAAGGCGGACTCACGCCCGTGAATGAAAGCGATTCCCCCGACGCGATCGTGGTGAACACGTGCGGATTTTTGGAGGCGAGCAAAGAGGAAAGTTTAAGCGTGATCCGCGAGGCGCTTGAGCGTAAGGATCGCGGCGAGTTGAAGCGCGTTGTGGTTGCGGGATGTTTGGTGCAGCGGCACCGCGCGAAAATTTTAGAGTGGGCTCCGGGCGTTGACTCAATGATCGGCGTGTTTGATCGCGACCGCGTTGTGGAAGCCGTGACCGGCGTCACTCCTTCGCGAACAAATTTAGGCAGCGACGCGGATCATCCCCCCTACTGGATCGCCGCCAACGCTTTGCAGGCGGCGAAAGAGCGCGGCATGAAAACGATTGGCCTCACTGTCAATGGCGCGGATGGAAAAGGCGTTGGCTACTTTGAATCTGATTCCAATCGCTTTCGACTTACGCCGCGGCATTGGGCCTATTTGCGCGCCAGCGAAGGTTGCAATCAACGCTGCGCCTTCTGCACAATTCCGTCAATTCGTGGGAAAATGCGCTCAAAATCACTTGATGATGTGGTGGCCGAAGCCGGCGCGCTCATGGATGACGGCGCCTTTGAGTTGAACGTCATTGGTCAAGACACCACAAGTTGGGGCTTTGACATTGGCGACGAGCGTGGCTTGCCTGGGTTGCTTGCGGGTCTTGACCGCGTGGCGCAAGAGCGCGGTGGCGGTTGGATTCGTTTGATGTACGCCTATCCCAGCAAATTCACCGACGCAATGATCGACGCCATCGCCACGCTTCCAAGCGTTGTGAAATATTTGGACATGCCATTGCAACATGCCAGCGATTCCATGTTGACGCTGATGCGCCGTCACATCACCAGCGATCAAACGCGCGACTTGTTGGCGCGACTGCGCAAGAAAATTCCAAACTTGGCTCTGCGAACAACATTTATTGTTGGCCACCCTGGCGAAACCGAAAAAGATTTTGAGCAGTTGCTTGAATTTGTGCGCGAGCAACGCTTTGAAATGGCGGGATGCTTCAAGTACAGCCACGAGGATGGAACTCCCAGCGGCACAATGAATCTTGATCCAAAGTTGCGCGTGCCGCCAGAAGAAGCCGCACGCCGCGAAGAGGCGTTGATGCTTTTACAGCAGGAAATAGCCTTTGAACACGTGGCCGCCATGGCGAAAGCCAATCGCCGCCTTGAGGTGTTGGTGGACGCGCCAGCCGAAGGCCGCACCAAAAAGGGCGAGCATCTCTACACCGGCCGCGCCTGGTTCCAAGCGCCGCAAGTGGACAGCTCCACCATCATTCGTTCCAAGCGCGAATTGTCGCCCGGCGAGTTGGTCATGTGCGAAGCGGTCGATAGTCATGAATACGACTTGCTGGTGAAGCCCGATGACGAGACAGGCCGAAGTATTTCTTTGCCCTTGGCCAATACACGCCGCGCGAAATAAATCAACGGCAACACGCCATGCCACGCGTGTGGAATTTCTGAACTCACACACACTCAACACGTGCAACCCCAACGCGCGACACACTCGAGCACTATGAAATCCCACTGGGGATTGTGGTTTCACATGCATGAGCATGTGCCCATGTCCATGCGCGACAAGTTTTTGGTGCACTGGCGCGCCAACGTGGGCATGTTGAGAGAGAAAAAAATTCTCGCGCTCTCGTCCTTCATCGCCATATTGCCATCCTTGGTGTTTGGCTTGGCGCTCTGGTATTTTGATCCTTTGAGTCAAGGGCGCTCGCCAACAACATCGATCAGTCTTACGGCTTTGCTGGCGTTGATTGGGGGTGGCATGGCGCTCTGGCTGGCGGTGCAACACCTGTTCTTTGTGTACACCATGAACCGCTATTACGCCCCATTTGTGCGCCGCGAAATAGCATTATTGGGAATGCCCATGTGTCCCGCATGCGGGCATCTCTTGGCCAACATGCAGGTGCGGCGTTGCCCGGAATGCGCGACGCACATGCAATCCAACAATTCTTAATTTTCAACGCAACTTCAATGCTGCCGTCGACTAGAATGCTGTGCTCAAGTTATTCCCTCAATGCACATCCGCAACTTCTCCATCATCGCTCACATTGACCACGGCAAAAGCACGCTGGCGGATCGTTTGTTGCAAGCCACCAACGCGGTCAGCAGTCGGCAGGCGCGCGAACAAATTTTGGACTCCATGGATCTTGAACGCGAGCGCGGCATCACCATCAAAGCCAGCGCCGTGACGGTGCAACATATTTTCAAGGGCGAAACCTATCAACTGAATTTCATTGACACCCCGGGCCATGTTGATTTTGCATATGAAGTCAGCCGCGCGCTGACCGCCTGCGAAGGCGCGGTGCTGGTGGTTGATTCCACCCAAGGCGTGCAAGCGCAAACTGTTGCCAACGCGTACTTGGCCACGGCCAACAATTTAGAGTTGATTCCGGTCATCAATAAAATTGATTTGCCCGCGGCGGATCCAGATGGCGTGGCCATGGAGATGGAGCAAGTGCTTGGAATCCGCGCCGAAACCTGCATTCTTGTGAGCGCGAAGACTGGTCAAGGCATTCAAGAATTGCTCGACGCGATCTGCGAAAAACTTCCCCCGCCGCCGCCGCCAAAATCAAACAAGTTGCGCGCGCTTATTTTTGACAGCATCTATGACGACTATAAAGGCGTGGTGGTGTACTTCCGCGTGTTCGACGGATCAATCAAGTCGGGCGACAAGATTCGCATGATGAGCACGGGACGCACCTTCGCGGTTTCAGAACTTGGACGCAACACGCCCTTCCCGCAAAAGATGCAGCGCTTCGATCACTCAGAAGTGGGCTACCTCGCGGCCAGCATTAAAACGCTTGCCGATGTGCGTGTTGGCGACACGATCACTCTTGACTTGGATCCCGCCGATGAGCCCCTGCCTGGATATCAAGAGCCAAAGCAAATGGTCTTCTGCGATTTTTATCCTTCGTCCAGCAATGAAGAGGGAAGCAGTGGAAAGAAAGGCGAGTTTGAGGCGTTGCGCGAGGCGATTGAAAAATTACATTTGAACGACGCTAGTTTCACCTTTGAAGTGCAGCACTCGGAGGCGCTTGGCTTTGGATTTCGCTGCGGATTCCTTGGTCTTTTGCACATGGACATTGTGCAGGAACGGCTTGAGCGCGAAGGCGGCGTTGAAGTTGTGCAGACCGCGCCCACCGTGACATACATGATCGTCGGACACGACGGCAGCAAAGTTGAAATTCACAATCCCGCGGACTTGCCCGACATGAGCCAAGTCTTGGCCATCGAGGAGCCCATTGTAAAAATTGAAATTATTTGTCCCAATGAAAATATCGGCGACTTGATGAAACTCAGCGACTCGCG
>CANKBX010000111.1 GCA_947480055.1 Planctomycetaceae bacterium | reverse complement strand
GTTCCAATATGCGGCTT
This sequence comes from Planctomycetaceae bacterium, assembly GCA_947480055.1. Lineage (GTDB taxonomy): Bacteria > Planctomycetota > Phycisphaerae > Phycisphaerales > SM1A02 > SYAC01. The sequence goes on along the minus strand of CANKBX010000111.1, from coordinate 6,436 downwards.
GCTCACATATAAAATTTCCTCAGGCGCGCCCGCGGCCACAAATTCGCGCAGCACTTTGCGGCCGTAATGCTTTGGATCTTTAATCTGGCTGTACAACTTGCCGTCTGAAAACGTGCCGGCGCCACCTTCGCCAAATTGCGTGTTTGATTCCGTGTCCAGCACGCCTTGGCGCCACATGCGAAACGTGTCCACGGTGCGCTCGCGCACAGCCTTGCCACGCTCCAACACCAGCGGCCTGAAACCCGACTGCGCCAAAATCAACGCCGCAAAAAGGCCGGCGGGTCCCATGCCAATCACAATTGGGCGTGGCGCGCCACCACTTTGCATCTCTACGCCATGCGCCATCTTCTCCTGCGCCCGCGCCACAAACTTGTAGCCCATATCCGGCGCAACACTCACGCGCCTGTCCGTGTTCAGGCGCGCCAATACTTTCGCCTCATCGCGCACTTGCACATCAATTGTGTACACAAACAAAATCGCCTGCGGCTTGCGCGCGTCCACGCCGCGGCGAAAAACTTCAAAACTCTCCAGGTCATCCGCCGGCATTTTTAAGCGGCTCAAAATAGCTGGCCGCAGCGCACTTTGCGGGTGCGTAAGCGGCAGGCAAATTTCCGTAAGACGCAGCATGTGCGCTTAAATGTAGCGTGCTGCAAACGTTTTGCAGAAATGGTTGCACCAGGCGCTCGCTCACGTTGGCAATTCCTACAAGCAATATGTAATGAGACCAACTCAGAGTGAACGGCACATCCGCATCATTCATGCCCGCATCATCAGCGGTCGCACTCGGTTGAAGTGCATTATTTTTATCATGACTTCTGAAATCTTCAATGTGCAATTGCGCAGACACTGTCTGCGCAATTCGATACCGGACTCGGTACTCAATAAAGAACCGCCGCATCAATTCTAAATTGCGCTTTGAAAATCCATTGCCAAACTCGTTCACAAGCCTCTTTGAAACAGAATGCAACAACGCCGCGCCATAACTGGCTCTGGCCTCGCCTTGTTGTTCGCGCTCAACAATGTGTCGACCTATCTCAAAATTGGTCCGCACCTGCACCACATCCACACCGCGCGCAATGGTGCGCCGCGCGCCAACAATCAACTGGCGTATCTGCGTATGCAAATCCACCTCGCCGCCCGTCGCGGCGGCATCATTTGTGCCTTCCATGGCAAATCCTTTCTATGTGTGAAACAGAGCCCGAATGCGGGGCCCGCAAATTCAGTCGAAATTCATGATGCAAATCTCACTGCACATCGTGCAAATCTGAATGCAAAGCGGGATACAACCCCGCGACCAACCCAAACAGCAATCTATAAACGGTGCAGGACGTATTTCAGATTTGCGGCGGAAATTCCCGCTTTTCAACCCGCAAATTTCCCATCGGAATCAACAAGTCGCATCAAGCCCTCGCTCTAGCCCAACAAAAATCTTTGTCCGCGCCCTCGCCGACCCCTATTTAAACGCGTTAAGAGCGGGTTAATTTTGAATAAAGATCTATTTTCAAAATTATTAATATTGCGTGATCAAGGTCACCCATTTTTTACGTTTACATATATGAAGGCACGTTTGTAACAAACCTTCAGTTTCTTGACTCGCCAACCCTTTCAGCGCGTCTAGAAACTTCACTCCTTGGTTGTTTCTTTCCTTCCGTCTTTTTCCGTCACTTCATCCCTTTCCAATTTCGGACTTGCCGCCTCGCGCTTCATGCGTGTTCACGACCATTCCGAACAGGAGTCTCTTATGAAACTATCTCAATCAATCGTTGGAACCGTTGCCCTTGTCTCCGTTGCCTTTGCGGGCAACGCCTTTGGTGCGTTTAGTACTTTAATTCCATTTACCGATTTCAATAATTACACCACCGGCTCATTGTATGGTCAAGGTGGCTGGGCGTTATATGGCGGTACAACAGCGAATTACACAATTCAGACTGCAATTACTGCTAATCCCACAGGCAACGCTTTGGCTATAAATCAGACGGCGGGTACAACTGCAGCAGCTTATTCTAGAGATGCTGTACAGGCTTTCGCTGCATCATCCTGGGCAAATCGGACTACCGGTCAGAATACTTGCGTATTTAAGTGGGACATGTATGTGCCAGCCGGAGGAACTTCAACCAATACCATGGGTGCGGAGATTGAAGATGCTAATTATTACTCATTGGGCGGTATTTACATTCGACCAAGCAATGGTCAGGTTTACATAAGAGGAAAGGTTTTGAGTACTGGATCGGCTTCTAACTACTCGATAACGGGCTCCTTTGTCACTCTTGGTGCATGGAATTCATATTCAGTGGCGTACGACTCGGTTAGCAAGGTTTCCCGAATGTCTTGGACTGATAAGACAGCTGGAAATGTTTACACCGACCTTACTTTGTATTCGGCGTACACGCCTATCGAAATTGACTTAAATGCGGTGACTTACAGCGCCACTACCGTTGCAAATACCGTTTACTACGACAACGTGGCTGCATATGCCACTGTTCCATCCCCAGGCGCAGTTGCATTGATTGGCTTGGCCGGCCTCGTGGCCCGCCGCCGTCGCTAAGGAAACTGGCGCGCGTAATTGCGCATTCACTCACTTCGCAATCACTTACGGTATGAAGTGTTCACTTAGACTCAAAGGAAATGAAAGTAAAACTCCCCGGACATGTGTCTGGGGAGTTTTTTTTTGCGCTTTTTTGCGCGCCAAGATTGTTTAGACGCGCTTTGATTTTGCCAGAAATTTTCCAATTTTCACAAGGAAATTTTCTAATTTAGCCATTCATCCACCCATGAGCAGAGTGTCTTAGCCACCAATATCTTTGTCCGCGCCCTCGCCGACCCCCATTTAAACGCGTTAAAAGGGGGGATTAATTTAGTATTCACAACTATTTTCAAAAATCGTGAAATACCGTGATCAAGGTCACCCATTTTCTTGCGTTTACATATGTGCGAGCAAGTTTTTTTCAGCTTTCAGTTTCTTGACTCGCAACCCTTTCAGCGGTCTTGAAACTTCAATTAGGTTATGATACCTTTACCTTTCCCTTTCCCTTTCCCTTCCTCTTTCTCTTTTCTTAAAATCTGGACGTATTCAACAGCCACTTCAGTGTGGACATCCAGCCGGAGTATTTTATGAAGTTTTCCCACTCACTTGTGTCTACCGTCGCAACTCTCGCATTCGCAGGCGCGGCTTCCGCGGCCTTCACCAATCTTCTTCCAGCATTGGGAGAAAGCAACACCTTCAATTCTTACACCACAGGCAACTTGGGTACCCAAGGTAGTTGGGTTACAGATACCACCAGTTATTCGGGTACGGGTGCTGCAACTTCTTCTAGTTACACCATTGCAGCGGATCCAAAAACCGGCGCCGCGTTCGTGAATTCTTTGAAAATTACAACTGCGGCAGTAGGGAGCAAGGACAAAAGTGGAACTATTGAAGCCTCCGGCTATCGCGATGCGAGCCAAACCATTAATACTGCTTGGTCGAATCGAACAACTGGTCAAAACTTTATTGTTATGAACTTCAGTTTGTACATGCCCACCAATTATGCCAACGGTTCTTCTGGTACTTCCAATGACGTACTTATGGGTGGTTCAATTCAAGATTCATCCAACCACATTATTGGCGGCATTTATGTGAATGGGGACGGTAGTGTATTTACATCCACTGCCACAGCTTCTGTATCGAAAAGCACTACCACTTGGACCAACAACTTTACTGATAGTGGTTTCAATGTGACACTTGGCGGTGGAACTACTGGAACTTGGAATACGTTCCAAATTTCATATGACACCATCAATCGTATTTCCACGTTTAAATTCACAAGCACAGGTGGAACGAGCACGGGTGTCAAAACAATCGTTGCTAATGCATTAAATTCCGGTATTGGAACGGTTTACTCCATTGATGTGGGTAGCAATCAAGGAAACAGTTCTGGAAATTCTCAAACCGCAACTATTGGTTACTTTGACACTATTGGCGCATATGCGGTTCCATCGCCAGGCGCAGTCGCATTGATTGGCTTGGCTGGCCTCGTGGCCCGTCGTCGTCGCTAAGGAAACTGGCGCGCGTAATTGCGCATTCACTCACTTCGCAATCCCTTACGGCATGAAGTGTTCACTTAGACTTAAAGGAAATGAAAGTAAAACTCCCCGGACATGTGTCTGGGGAGTTTTTTATGCACTTAGGTTTGCGTGCTAGATTGCTTAGACACGCGTAGATGTTGGCGGAGTTTTCGACGAATTTTTTGCGGAAGATTTTCCGGAAGATTTCACCGCAGCCGCGCGCGCCAAACCTTGTTTCAATTCCGCCACCGTCACATCTGGAAATTGAACCAATCCAATGCACATGCGCTGTCCTTTGCGATTGTTGCGCGCTTGTCGGATCAGCTTCATTAATTGCGAACTTAATTTGTTGAAACGCTTCCAATGTGAGCTTGTGAACCAAGTGATTTCAGCCGACATTAAATTCTGGATTTTAATTCCGTGATGCATACCCGCCCGCTCGCTGGCTTCGCCCCAGCGCTTGCAGCGCAAGCCAAGGTCGTGCAGCAAAATTGATGTGACATGGGCTGCTCGAATAAGTCCAAATCCATTTTTACTGTTAAAGGCTTTACGAAAGAGGGCGGGATTGAATTCGTATAGACATGTGGCGCGGGAAGTTGGCGCGTTCGCAACAGACTTGTTCGCGTTTTTGCGTTCATTCTTTGCGTCATTGCTGGGGCTATTCACATGGGCGCGCAACTCCCGCACAAGTCCGGCCTTTACCAGAATTTTTAAATGCGGGTAAATAGATTGTTGGCTCCGCCCAGTTAATTCCGCCAACTCAGCGACGGTCGATTTTTTCAAGGCTTCCAACATGCTCACCAAGTGCATGCGGTGCGGTGAATTCACCGCGCGCCATTGGGGATCGCTCCAGCCATTTCCCGAACCAGGCACCCCAGATTTCTTTAGCCTTCGCATGCAAAAGAATTATAATATTACACAGTTAGCATTTCAAGGGCTCGGGCAATGTCGGCAGCGTAATTTGTGGGATCCAAAAGCGTTCTATGCGAATGAGCGTTAATGGATGCGCAGGCAGTAACGCTTAGGCCAATCACAATCACTTTGCGTCCCTGTTCGCGGCCGCGGTCAAGCATGTCGCGAATGGATTGCACCGCCATTGCCCCAGTCACATTCGCGCCGCTTAAGTCCACAATCACCGTACGCTTTATGTCTGGCACGCGCGCAATCCACGCCCCAAGATCAGGAAGTTTGGCCGACGTTTTGCGGGCGCTTCCTTGGGGCACGGCTCTAAAAAAAGCCAGTGATTCTCCAGGAGTATTCGGCAACCGCATGTCCGCCAAAATGGTTTCTTGCAACTCGCAAATCGGCATGCGGATGTCGGCGATAATGATCCATCCAAGCAGAAAAATTGGAGGAATCATGCTTAATTTTGGCAGCCACCCAAAGGCCAGTGTGCCTAGCACGCCGCCGCCAATAAACGCCACGAAAATTGCCAGCAGCAAGCCAAGCCTTTGCGGACTTGGCCCGCCATGATCCAGGTCGGCTGCGACCACGGAGCCACCAAGCCATCGCCGAAACAGCGTGAGTTGCGCGGACTCATGTCCAAGGTCCGTCAAGATTCCTGTGAGATGCGTGGTGCGAACAACGCCGCTGGAAATTTTTGTAATCGTCGCATTCTGCACGCCCATGGCCAGCGACGCAATGATGGAGATCAGCCACAAGCCCGCGCCGGCTTCCACTGAATGCGGGTCATGCAGTTGCACTCCAATTGCAAACGCAATCAATAAAACAATTTCTAGCGCGGCAGGCAAAACATAAATAGAAGGCCATCCGCGGTGTCGACCAATTTCTGTCGCAATGCCAGACATAAACGCCCCGATAAAAAAAGCGCTCAGTAACGTCAGTAATAATCCAACAGGTTGCCAATCTCCATTGGCCACGTCGCGACCCAAATGCGTGGCATGGCCGGTGACATGGCTTACCACCACGCCGCACACCAGGAATCCAATTACGTTTGCGTAACCCGCCACGGCGGCCAATGATGTGGCCAAGCGCGCTTGCAATATAAATGAATGCGCGCGAGCGACGATCATTGTGCGTGGGTCACTCTTGGCATGAGTGGATGGTAACCATGCGCGCCAAGTGATTGCCGCCATTTTTCGATACGCTTGCATCACGCGCGCCATCACTCGATGGGCGTGTGGGGCGCATGCCCGCGGCTCATCAATCGCGATTGCAGATCAATCGCAAGGAGAACACTATGACAACTCAATTCAACAAATTCTTCGCTGCGATTCTTTTTGCCGCGCTCGCCTTCTTCACCAGCGATAGTTTTTCGCGCGCCACAATTGCGCAACTGCCCAGCGATCCCGCGCTGGTCACGGGGCAACTGGACAACGGCATGAAGTACTTCGTGATGAAACATTCCAATCCGCCTGGCCGCGCCATTGTG
>CANKBX010000110.1 GCA_947480055.1 Planctomycetaceae bacterium | reverse complement strand
TTGATCCCAACAACTTGCAAGTTCGCACAGACGTACCGCTTGCAGATGCTGGACGACTGCGCGTGGGTCAACAAGCGCAAGTGCAATTTGATTCCTTGCCTGGTCAAACTGTTCGCGGTCGAGTGTTGCGACTGGTGCAGCAAGCGGACATTGCAAAGAACACGCTGCAAGCAAAGGTGTTGCTGGAAAATCCGCCGCCAGGTTTGGTGCCTGACATGTTGGCGCGCGTTCGCATTTTCTTAGACAGCGCGCCGGCGCCAACCTCTGCGGCAAGCGCGGTGAAAAGTGCACATGCAACAGACAGCGCAAGCGATGCCGCACATTCCTTGGCAACCAATAGCGCTGGTATTGCAAATAGCGGTGCGACGCACACTATGAACGATGGAATGAATTCGGGCGCCACAACTCGCACGGAAGTTGCAGCGCCAGAAAGTGTGTTGGCGCAAACCGTGGCGCAAGACAATGGCACGCGCGTTGGAACTGTGCGCGTGGTTGTGGATGTGCGCGACGGCGTGGGACGCATTGAGTCACGCGACGTTGTGTGCGCATTGCCAACAAGTCAATGGACCGCTGTTTTAAGCGGACTTCGGCCTGGAGATTTTGTGGTGCTGCCTGATTCACCCACCACACGTGATGGACAAATGGTTCGCGTGGAAGATGCGGCTGCGGCAACAGAAGCAATGGACACAAGCACACGCAATACCGGCTCCATGTCCAGCGACAATTCTGATTCACACAAAAACACCGCAAAGGGAGATCCTCATGCAAACCACTAACGCTTCAACAGACCCGCATGGCCAACGCGACATTATTGTCTGCAACAATCTTGAGAAACATTATTCACGCGGCGGCGAAACCGTGCGCGTGCTGGAGTCGATCAACCTCACACTGCAACGCGGAGCTTTCGTGGCGCTGATGGGTCCATCCGGCTCGGGTAAGACCACGCTGTTGAATTTATTCGCGGGCATTGATCGACCAACAGCTGGTGCGTTACATGTGGACGGCCAAGACCTGACGCAACTTTCTCGCGCGCAACTTGCGCAGTGGCGCGCCACAAGCGTGGGATATGTATTTCAGTTGTATCACTTGGTACCCGTGCTCACCGCGTATGAAAATGTTGAATTACCGCTGTATTTGCATGAACTTTCACGAGCGGAGCGGCACGCGCGCGTGAGCGAGGCGCTTGAATCCGTTGGCATTGCGGATCGGCACGCGCATTATCCGCGTCAACTTTCTGGTGGACAAGAACAACGCGTGGCCATTGCGCGCGCCATTGTCACGCGCCCCGCGTTATTGCTGGCAGACGAACCCACGGGTGATCTTGACCGCGTGGCGGCTGCAAGCATTATGCAATTACTGTCGAAACTGCACCGCGAGCGCGGACAAACTATTGTCATGGTGACGCACGACTCGTCCACCGCGACGCATGCGCAAAGATTGGTCCACCTTGACAAAGGACAACTTGTGGAAGATGTGGCGGTGCGCGTATGAACCACACTCAATCCGTTATGGGCATGGCTTCACTCGCGTGGCGCGGCATGCGACGCCGTCCCACCCGCAGCGCGCTCGTGTTGGCGGGTGTTGCGGTGGCGGTGTTTTTATTCTGCACCGTAGACACCATGCGCAGCGCTGTGGAGCGCGCCACTCAAAAGTCCGCGGGTGAAACCGCATTGATTGTCTACCGACAAAATAGATTTTGCCCGTTCACCAGCCAGTTACCTCAGTCGTATGAAAATGCGATTGGAAAAATTCCCGGCGTGGCCAGCGTGACGCCTGTGAAGATTGTTGTCTCCAATTGCCGCGCATCACTTGATGTGGTGACATTCCGCGGAGTGCCGCCGCAGGAATTTGCCGCCACGCATAGTGGCAGCGCCAGCGCGCATGACATGCAAAGTTGGTTAAGCCGTGGCGACAGCGCGTTGATTGGCCGCGAACTTGCGCAGCGGCGGCGCTTGAAGGCGGGCGACCGCTTCACCGCCGCGGGCGTGGACGCGTTTGTGGCCGGCGTAATTGAAAGCGATTTGCCGCAGGACCAAAGCAGCGCGTTTGTGCATCTGGCTTTTTTACAAGAGCAAGCCAAGCGCGGCGGCACTGGCGGAGTGGTGACGCAATTTGATGTGCGCGTGAAGGACCCTGCGCAAATGGACGCGGTTGCGCAGGCTATTGATGAACGCTTTGCCAAAGATCAATCACCAACAACCACGCGTGCTGAGACGGCCCATGTTGCGCGAGCCGCCACCGATGTCATTGTGTTGGTGGGCTTCGCGCAAGCGCTTGGTATTGCGGCGCTTGTTGCGGTGTTCGCGTTAGTGGCCAACGCCATCGTGTTGTCCATGCGCAGCCGCGAAAAAGAAATCAGCGTGCTGCAAACACTTGGCTTCCGCGGCATTCACTTGGCAACACTCGTATTGCTGGAGGCGCTCATGCTTGGCGGAGTTGGCGGCTTGATTGGCGCCAGCGCTTCATACGCCGTCGTTGCGTTGGCTCGCACCGCCATGACAATGGAGGGCGTGTCCATTGCCATTGCGCCGTCACTTGTCATTGCCTTCATTGGCGTTGCCATTGCGATTGCGCTGAGCGTGCTTGCGGGAATTGTTCCCGCCATCATCGCCGCGCGTCAAACTATTGTCGCGGGGTTTCGTTCATGAACTATAAATTCCATGCCGCCGCTGGTGATCGCATCGCGTCTTCTGAAAAATATATCGCGGGGTTGCGTTCATGAAATTTCTTCCACTGCATTACGCCGCGCGCAACATTGGACGCAGTCCACTGCGCTTGGCGCTTACCGCGGGAGGTGGCGCGATTGTTGTGTTCTTGGTGGTCAGCGCGGTGGCCAGTGTGCGGGCGCTTGATCGCGGCATTCGCGCCAGTGGAACCGTAGGCAACGTCATGTTGCTTGGCGCTGGCAGCGAAGAGAGCGTGGAGCGCAGTGAAATTTCAGCAAGCACGCCTGGCGTTCTTGCAGCCAGTGTTCGCGGAATGAAATCGTTGGGCGGCGCTGCGTTTATTTCACCCGAGCTTCATGTTCCACTTCCCTTGCGCCGCGCGGATCAACCCGCTCCCACTGGCAACGCGCGCGACTTGGTCATGGTGCGCGGCGTTGAACCCAGCGCGTTTATGGTTCATCCGCAAGCGCGGCTTTCCATTGGGCGCCTTCCAGAAATTGGTCACGCGGAGGCGCTTGTTGGAAGATCGCTTGCGGATCGCCTTGGCATTGCCGACACACATGTGCGCAATGATCATGTGACAGCGAGTGCATCACATGCAACCAACTTTTCTGAGAACAGTTCAAATTCAAATAGCGCCAACTCCCCCGCTCCAGAAATTCTGATCGATGACATTCCGTTCACCGTGACTGGAATCATTGACGCGCCAGGTGTTGCCATTGACGGCGAAGCATGGCTGCCTATCAGCGACCTTTTGGTACTGACCAAGCGTCAAACAATTTCCGTGGCGGTGATTTCTTTAGACAGCGCCGATATTGGCGATGTTGAAATGTTCGCGGCGCAGCGACCGGATCTTGAACTGGCCGCCATTGATGAACCCGCCTATTACGCAGGCCTTGCAAAGTTTTTTCGACCCGTGCAAATTCTCATCGCCGTCAGCGCGCTCATCGTGGCGCTGGGCGCCATGCTTGGTGGGCTCAATGCGCTTGATGCCGCGTTCGCCTCGCGCTCTCGCGAAATTGCCATGTTGCAAGTGCTTGGATATTCACGCGCCGCCGTGGTTGCGAACTTGATCCAAGAATCCATGATCACCGTGGCCACCGGCGCCATTCCCGCGCTCATTGTTGCCGCGTTGCTTCTTGATGGCCTTGGCGTTCGATTCTCAATGGGAATTTTTTCTCTGCAAGTAGATGCCGCGTGCGTGGCCAGCGGTCTTGCCGCCGGCTTGCTGCTTGGATTGATTGGAAGTGTGCCCCCAACTCTTCGTTGTCTTCGCGCCGACATTCCGTCGGCGTTGAAATCTGATCTTGTGTAAACTTTTTTAGGAGACGCAATTATGAAATCACTTCTCACACAAAGTATTTTGTTCATCACCACCGCTCTTGCAATCATTGCGCCCATGGCATGCGATCAAAGCGCGCCTACGCCGACCAAGAACGCCACGAACTCCACGAACGCCGCGCTACCGAAAGATTTATTCATCACGCAAGAACCAGCGGGCGCGCTTGGCGTGTTGAAAGTTCGACAAAGCGCCAAGGCTGGCGACCATGTCACCATGATCGGCCGCATTGGCGGATCCGAAAATCCATTCGTCAGCAACCGCGCCGTGTTCACCATGGTGGACGCATCCGTAAAGACCTGTCTTGAAATGGGCGACGCTCATTGCCCAACTCCAGCGGATTATTGCTGCGAAGACTCCACTGAATTGGCCAAGTCCATGGCGTCTGTCAACATCACGGACAAATCAGGAAAGCCGCTGGCTATTTCACTGGCCGCAGATAGATCATTGAAACCACTCATGTGGATCGCGGTCGAAGGCACGTTGCAACCCACCGACGGCGGCGCGTTTATTGTGAACGCGGACCACATATACAAAATGCCAAACGATCCGTTGGCGAGCAAGTTAAAATAACGGTTACTTGGGCGGCTGAGTTGCCGCGTCAGCACTCCCAGCACTGTCGCTTGAGCCACCAAATATATTTTTAATGCCTTTGCCAAGATCTTGAACCCCGTCTTTAATCGCGGTTCCCGCTCCCTTCACCATGGGAAATTCTGCAGTGCCATTAAAAATACTTCCAACTTTACCAGCCGCGCTCTGCAGGCCGCTCGCCATGGCGCTGGGCAAGCCAGCAATCTGAGCCTTCACAATGGCAAGCAAAATTCTATTCATAAGTTGCGCGGTCACGTGCGCTGCCACCTGGCTTACAGGAGTCTTGCTTCCAAGATCGGCCACAATAATGTCAGGAATATTCACCTCTAAAATTTTTCCAGCCGTGACATGTGAATCACCTTCAACAAGCACCTTGATACCTGTGACTTTAAGTTGCTTAATGGTGACTGTTCCAGATGAATCTTTTGTGGGCGCAGGAGTAGCAGTTGGTGCTGGCGACGCATCGGAAGTTTGATTGAGCGAGTCGGCAACCACTTGTAAATTCACTTTGCTCCCCTTCTCAACCAAAGTCACCAACACGCCATCGATATTAATTTCTTCAATCACAACATCGCTTGAAAGTAACTCTGGCAAATTCGCGGTCACTCCGGCGTAGCGCACCTTGAACATGGAATCCGTTCCAAAACCCTCCGGTTGTGCCACGGCAAGTTCATTTAAGGAACTTGTGCCACCCAAAATAGCGATGTGCGCGGATGAAAGAGTTGTCTGCACGCCTAGCACGCGGGTGCCCGCGATGGCAACAACACGAGCCGCGGCCGCGTCTAGAAAGAGAACCGCCGCTACGCCAATCAGCACGAGCGACACGGCGCATAGGATGATTATTTTTTTAAACATGCCGGATTTCTTGGAGGACGCGACTGAGGCGGATTCATTGTTCATATTGAGCAACTGTAACCGATCGCCTTTTGGCGTGATGCGATTTAAGAATGGTCTACGCCAACGCGTCGCGCGTGAAGTACATGCACTTTATAAATGTGGCTACGCCAGCGTGTCGGGTATTTACAAAAGTTGCGCCGCAAGACTTACGCCAACGCGTCGCGCGTTTGCAAAAGTTGCGCGGCAATGCTGACCGCAATTTCGGCGGGCGAATTGCTGCCGATGGGCAACCCCACTGGGCAATGAATTTGATTCACGGCGTCCTCTGTGAAACCTTCCTTTACCAAGGCGCCGCGTAATGTTCGAGCTTTGGGCTCGCTGCCAATCACACCAATGAAAGCGGCTTGATCGCGCTTTAGAATTTGGCGCACAATGGGCAAGTCGGTGGCGTGGCCTTGGGACATACACACATAAAAAGTTCCCGCGGGCAATTTATAAACTTCCTCGGGCATTTCGGCGGCCAGAATTTTTCGCAAGTTGCTTCGCGGCGCGATCTTGTCCAGCCACACTTGGCGATGATCAATGCAAATCACATTGCACGCGAAAGTGCACAGCAACCCCACAGTGGCTTGCGCCACATGTCCCGCGCCAAAGATGGCGATGTTCCAATTGCTGGCCGCGGAAATTTCATAGAACAACGTTGCCGCGCCTCCGCACACCATGTTCAAGTCGCGCTGTAATTCATAGCGAATCATTTCGGCGTCGACCACCGTGTTGGTGTCCGCGCCCAACTTCACGCGCGCAATCATGGCAAGCGCGTGCTCAATGGCGCGCGCTTCAAGTCGACCACCACCAACGGTGCCCCACGCAAGCCCGCTTTCCTTCACGATCGCTTTAGCGCCAATGTCCTGCGGCACATGTCCCTCTGGTTGAACCAACGTGATGGTTGCAAAAACCACGCCTCTATCGGCGAGTTTGTTAGCTTGCTCCAGATAGTTGGCGATCACGCGGCTCATGGGGTTGGCGATGATTCCCACTGAGCGAACATTTCGGGAGAAAGTCCGCGCAATACGCGCTC
>CANKBX010000109.1 GCA_947480055.1 Planctomycetaceae bacterium | reverse complement strand
TCGAACACGCCGACATACCTCAATCCTTCAAGGAGTTTCTGTTTTGAATGAATCTGCAAATGGCGGCGTTTTAGTTGCTGACGAACTTGAGACCCTGAACAAAGAAAATATGCAAACCAGTGGCGCCGACGCCGCCGATGTTGGCATTGTCGAACCTGAATTTGACACGGCTCCAATTCAAACTCCGCGCAACGTGAAGTTGGCCATGCTTGCTGCAGTGGTTTTTCCACCGCTTGGCGTGCTCACTGCGATGGTGTTGCTCTGGGGCGGCATGTTTAATTCCACCGATCTCATCATTCTTGGCAGCATGTATGTGTTGACGGGTTTGGGAATCACGGTTGGATATCACCGCTTGTGCACGCACAAGGCGTTCGCCACCCGCGGCCCAATTGCGTTTTTCTTTCTGGCCTTTGGAACCATGGCGGGCCAAGGTCCTGTGGTGTGGTGGTGCGCAACGCATCGCCGTCATCATCAATATTCAGACAAGCAATTTGATCCGCATTCTCCGCACGCTGGTTACGAGCCTGGACTTGTCGGTTTTTGCAAGGGCTTCATGCACTCGCATATCGGTTGGCTCTTTGAGAAGGAGCAACCCGACTACAAGCGTTACGTTCCTGATTTGCTAGAGGACCCAATGGTCATGTGGCTTGATCGAATGTTTGTGCCAATTCTTTTCGCGGGATTACTTTTGCCCGCGGCGGTTTCTGGTTTCATCACTGGCACATGGCAAGGCGCCGGCCTTGGATTGTTGTGGGGCGGCTTGGTTCGCATGTTCATGTTGCATCACTCAACGTGGAGCGTGAATTCCGTCTGTCATGTGTGGGGTCAAAAAGAATTTCGCTCTGGCGATGAGAGCCGCAACAATCCCATCATGGGAATTCTTGCGCTTGGTGAAGGTTGGCACAACAATCATCACGCATTTCCAGCCAGCGCGCGCCACGGTTTGAAGTGGTGGCAATTTGATTTAAGTTGGATTGTGATTCGATCGCTGCAACTTGTTGGTTTGGCCAGCAAGGTGCGCTTGCCTTCAAAAGAGCGCATGCAAGAGCGTCGGCGCGTGAATGCCAAGGCGATTTGATTTCGTTGCAATCAAAGTAGATTCAAAACCGTGGCGTCACACGCCGCGGTTTTTTATGCCATGATTGCTCTAGAAAGCGAGAACCCCAATGCAAACAATTCAAAACCAATCGCCCCCGATTGACATGTCGGTCATGGTGCCTATTTTAATCATCTACTTGGCGATTTTATTGTTGGTGACGGTGGCGCATTGGAAGGCGTTCGCCAAAGCGGGGCGGCCAGGCTGGGTGATCTTTATTCCGTTCTACAACTTGTACGTCTGCATGCAGATTTCCAGCAAGCCGGGTTGGTGGTGGGTGCTGCTTTGCATTCCTTTTGTGAATATTATTTTTTCCATCTTGATGATGCGCGGCCTGGCTCGCAACTTTGGCAAGGGCGTTGGCTTCACTGTGGGCTTGTTGTTGTTGCCCATTGTGTTCTGGCCAATTCTTGCGTTTGGAGACGCGCGCTACAACGCAACGCCAGCGTGAACGCTACTTATTCCGATTCGGTTATTAGAAACAGAAAGCCGCATTCGCTGCATTGCGTGGAGTGCGTCTTTCGTGGGTAGCCGCATTTTGGGCAAGCTTCACGTATCCACATTTGGCGGGACTTGCGGGTGAGTAGCAACAAACCTGCTGGTCCACACAGGCATATCAGCGAAGTTATGCCAATGACAATTCCGAAAAAACTGGCGAGTTCGCAAAAGCAGCTATTTCTTCGTGCCGCTAAATAAACTAGCGGAATTGATAACGTTGTTTCCAATGCGGAGCCAATGAAGAGTTTGCGAACCAATTTGCCGATTAAGTTGGGATCACGAGATCGGCCAATGTGTCGAAGCAAGTACGTCCACATTGCGCCCGAAAAAAGCCAAATTACGAAAATAATTTGATAATCATCAATAGAGCTTCCGCTTCCAAAAGGAAGTAATTTTGCAAATATATTTATAACTTCTAGGCAGCCCACGAGCAGGGCGGTGCTTAGCACAGACGCCAAGCCCGCCGCACCGATCACGCTTGAGCGCAGCGAGCGCCCAGAGGCTTGTGGTTGGAATGGGCCAATAAGTGGCGTCATTAATGCCGTGATCAAGAGGGCATAAACAATGGCTAAACAATGAATGTCAAACAGTTTTATGCCATGTACAAATGGTTCGTAGAGGAATTCTAGAAAAACATTACGATCACTTTGAACTTGAGAAATCGTATATGTGGGTGCTGCTGGTGCGATTATTGAAGGTGGTGCTGCTGGTGCGATGATTGGAAGTGGTGCTGCTGGTGCGCTTATTTGAAGTGGTGATATAAAAAACTTCATAAAAAAAGCGCCGAAAACTAACATTCCTGTGAAGTTGACTGTTATATAAACAGCGATAAACACCATGATCAAATTCAGCGGGCGCATGAATCTTGCAGACGATGCTCTCAAGGCGTGCAGGATATCTGTTTGTTGGGTTTGCATGGGTAGCGGGCATGGCTCTAGGATCAAGACTGTTGCTTTCAAACTAAAATTAAGAAAAAATTTATGGCTGAAGAAAATTTGGACAATGTGCGTGAGCGGATTCGCCAGATCGATCTGGAGTTGGTCGCGCACGCGGCGGAACGTTCGCGTTTGGTGAAGCAAGTGGGGGAAATCAAGCGCCGCAAGAACATTGCAACCGTGGATTATTCGCAGGAGCGCGCCGTGCTTGAACGTGCGCGCGCCGCCGCCGAGCAGCATGGACTGGATCCAAACGTGGCGCAGGATTTACTTGCCCGTTTGATACACGCGTCGGTGACGGCGCAAGACCAAGACAGTTTGAAATTTTCCGCGGCTGGTGTTGGCAAGAGCGCGGTGATTGTTGGTGGCGCTGGTCGCATGGGCAAATGGATGAGCCGATTTCTTTCCGCGCAGGGATTTCAAGTTGGATCGCTTGATCCCGCGGGAACGACCGAAGAAAATCAGTGGTCACGCGATGCGTTGCACGGCGCGGATTTTGTGGTGTGCTCCACGCCGCCCGCGGCAACGGCGCAGTTGTACGCAAGTTGGATTGCGCATCCGCCCAAAGGCATTGTGGTGGACATCGCCAGCATTAAGACGCCCTTGATCGAACCCATTCGCGCGTTGCAAAAAATTGGCGCGCATGTTGCGTCCATCCATCCAATGTTTGGTCCCAGCATTGTGCTGTTGCGCGACGCGGATGTTGTGATTTGCGACACCGGTGACGCCGACGCGACCGAAGCCGTTGAAAAATTATTCAAGCCGACTACAGCGAACATTGTGCGCCTGCCGTTGGCGGATCACGACCGAGTGATGGCGGACTTGCTCAGTTTGGCGCACGCAACCGCAATCGCATTTTCGTTGGCTTTGCCGCAAAGCGAGCACCCTGTGCGCAGCACCACATTCTTGGCGCTGGAAACTTTGGCGGCGGCCGTGGTTCGTGAAAGTCCCGATGTGTATTACGAAATTCAAGCGCGCAATCCGTTTTCTGGAGCGGCTGTTGAGCGTTTGCGCGCCGCGATTGACCGCGTGGCGGCGGCGATCGCCTCTAAAGATTCGGCGGCATTCGCGCAATTAATGGGCGAAGGACAAACTCGCACGCCAAGGACCCAACGCAACTCATAAGCGCGCGCGGTGATCGTTGATCAAGCGCGGCGATGCGGATGTAAAGAAACTAGACGCGGTCTTTGATGTGGGTCGCATACTCAAGACTTTGTGCTCAAAAGCGCCACGCTCACGCGTATTGTGAAACACGGATATATTATTCCCTCTTCAAGTCATGATTCATAAAATTTTTAAAGGAGCTACTCATGCGAATTCAATTCTTTTCCGCAATCGTTCTTGTTGGTGTGTTGGCCGCGTGCGGGGGCGTGCCAAAGACTGCCGAGCAAAAAAAATCACTTTCAGCTTCCGTGGCCACGTCTATTGAACTGGTGAAGAAGACCGATCCGACGATTGAGAAATTCTTCAAGGACAACTACGCCTACGCGGTTCTGCCAAGCGTGGGCAAGGGCGGCTTCATCATTGGTGGCGCGGGCGGCGATGGCGAGGTGTACAAGGGCGGCACGTTGGTGGGCTATTGCTCCATGGGCCAAGGCACCATCGGCGCGACCATTGGTGGTCAATCATTTGATGAATTTATTTTCTTCAAGGATGAGGCCAACTACAACATATTCACAGCGAACAAGTTTGCGTTCACCGCTCAAGTTTCCGCGGTGATGGTGGCTTCTGGAACTGGCGCTGCAACAAGTTACCGCGATGGCGTGGCGATCTTTACCAGCAATTCCCAAGGCGCCATGGCCGAAGCCGCTGTTGGCGGTCAACAATTTAAGTATGTTTCTTTGGAAGCTGCGGCGGCAAAGGCAAAGTAATTCTGTAACCGCATGCATTTAAAATCTGGAGCATTGCTCTGGATTTAGGCTTCGTTGAAGAATGGTGCCTTGTGTGAGAATGATTGTTGACGGACGCGGACATGTTCCGCGTCCGTTTTTTTTGCGTGAACAAGATTTGTTCACTCATGTCTTGGCGATAGACTGATGCACGTGTTCATAAATATTTCCACATATTTGTTCGCCCCACTCAACGGCTTGGCCGAGTTGCGCGAACAATTGCGCGCCGTGTGCCGCGTTGGCGAGCTGAAGGGCACGATCATGCTCAGTCCCGAGGGCATAAACCTATTTGTGGCTGGAACACGGGAAAATATAGATATTTTAATGAACGCCCTGCGTGGCATTCCAGGGTTGGAGAATTTAACGCCAAAGGAAAGTCACAGCGACACGCAGCCGTTTCGGCGGATGTTGGTGAAGATCAAGAAAGAAATTATCGCGTTTGGCGTGGAGGGCATTGATCCTGCAAAGCGCACCAGTAAAAAACTTTCGGCGAAAGTGTTGAAACAATGGCTCGATGAAGGCAAGGCCATCACGCTGTTGGATACGCGCAATGATTACGAAATTCGCATGGGGACATTTCGCGGCGCGTTGCCCGCGGGCATTTCGCATTTCCGCCACTTTCCCGGCGCGGTGCAGAAATTGCCAGACAATTTAAAGCATCAACCCGTGGTCATGTTTTGCACTGGCGGAATTCGCTGCGAGAAGGCGGGGCCCTACATGGAACGCGAGGGCTTTCAAAATATTTTTCAGCTTGACGGCGGTATTTTAAAATATTTCCAGGAGTGTGGCGGCGCGCATTATGACGGCGAATGTTTTGTTTTTGATCGCCGCGTGTGCGTTGACTCGGCGTTGCAGGAAACCAACTCCGCGTCTTGCTTTGCTTGTCAAATGCCGCTCACGCCGCAGGAGCAGAAAGACGCGCGCTATGTCAAAGGTGTTTCGTGTCCATTTTGTATTGGGCAACCCGCGCGGCAAAGTCACGACAACTTGCAATTGGATTAAACTTTATCCATGACTCACGCTCCGCAACATATGCATGATGAAACGCGTTGCACCATCACTGGCGCCATTGTCATTACCCTGGCCGTGGCCGCGTTGTTGGACATGGGCACATCAACGGCGCTCAGCCTGACAGATCATCAACCCAGCTTGCCGGTGGTCATGTTTCGAATTGCCGATGCATATGCAAGTCCTGTCGCATTAGTCACCAGCCTCATCGCCGGTATTTTCTGGTCGCTCAAATTGCAAAAGGCCTTCAAGCTTTTCTTTGATGCGACCTTGGCTCTTTCCATGCTCGCACTACTGGACAATTTGGTTGGCCTTATTGTGTGCCTGTTCGATAAGCAGGACAATCCAGCGTATTTACTGCTTTCTGCAAGTTTTGTGTATATGGAAAACATAGCGGTATTCGCCGCGTACTACTGGAAGTTTGACCACCCATATCAAGTGCGTATTGCCGCGGGTGAAAAAATTCATCCTGGGATTGTCTTTCCGCACAACATGTCCTCATTCGATTCACTGGTAGGTTGGCAACCAAAGTATGTTGACTATTTATTCCTGTCATTCAACACCGCAAGCACATTTGGTCCCACGCTTCCAATTCCACTGCGAAATCCAATTCAAATTGGAATGATGTTGCAAGTCACCATCGCCATGGCGGTACTGATCATGTTGGCCGCGCGCGCGATTGGATTAATTAATTAATTAAATTGCGGTCATCTCGTGACGCGTGATTTTTATGAAGCGCACAACGTTGTGAGCACGCCGTGATTAGATCCAATTTTGTTCTTGATACCAACGCACCGCGTCGCGCGTGGATTCTTCCACTGATCTGGTTTGTAATCCAAGTTCAGTCAAGCTTGCCGAAGGATCAAAATACATGGATCGACGCGTCAAACGCACGCCAGTAACCGTGGCCATGGGCATGCGATGCGAAACATTGTCGGCCCACAATTCACTGATCCAACCGGCGGCAAGCGCCACAACATATGGAACTTTTTTGCGCGGCGCGGGTCGGTTGGTGATGCGCGCCAGCAATTC
This sequence comes from Planctomycetaceae bacterium, assembly GCA_947480055.1. Taxonomy (GTDB): domain Bacteria; phylum Planctomycetota; class Phycisphaerae; order Phycisphaerales; family SM1A02; genus SYAC01. The sequence continues at coordinate 60 of CANKBX010000109.1, read as the reverse complement.
AAGCCAATGCACCAACCGGGTGTTGTGCGCCCCAATTAAATAGCGCACGTTGGTGCGACC
>CANKBX010000108.1 GCA_947480055.1 Planctomycetaceae bacterium | reverse complement strand
TGCCCTGCCCGCCATACTTGCGCGCCAACCCAACGCGCGCTTGGTGATTGCCGGCGGCGACAGCGACCACATTCTGCCTGAACTGCAACAACGCGCCAACACGCTGGGCGTTTCAAACAACATCACGTGGTTGCCCAACATCACGCGCCCGCAAGCTCGCTGGTTGCTAGAACGCGCCGATTGTTTCGCGCTACCTTCGCGCGCCGAAAGTTTTTCCATTGGCATTCTGGAAGCGCTCTCACTTGGAACTCCCGTGGTGGCCTCGCGCGAATCAACTTGGGACGCATTGCAACAACAAGGCTTTGGTTTCAACTGCTCGCTCACGGCGAACTCCGTTGCGCAATGCATTTTGCAAGTGCTTGATACAGACCGCGCCACTCGCCAACAGCAACGCGCGTCCATTGCGGCGCGCATTCAAAGCCAGTTCACATGGGACATTTGCGGAGCAAAGATGCTGGATTTGTACCGCCAACTCATCAACGACTCCCAAACGTAATCACAACAGTTCACATTGATCCGCAGTGGACTCGCACAACGCAATTCAACGCGCCCCTCACTCACACAGCGACCAATCATATTTTTACGTGTCAATCTCGCTACGCTTAGCCCCCCATGACAGACACCACCATCTATCACGCCATGCTTGTCGGCGCATCCATGGGCATTGCAATTTGCGCAAGTCCAGAAATTCTCATTTTGGGTTTGCTCATGGCCGCCAATCGCGCGGCGCCGCGGCGCAATACCGCGCTCTTTTTCATTGGCGGGTTCATTGGCCTCAGCGCCCTTGTGATCTTGGGCGCGTCGCTCACTCCAGCCGATCCAACGGGACCAATCCAGCCTTCCATGCACCGCTTCATTGTCAAAGCAACCTTCGGTACCGCGCTCATTGCGCTGGGAACGTTCCGCGCGTGGCAATATTTTTTTGGCGCCGCGCCTGAGCCAAAGAAGCCCAATGAAAAACAATCGCATATTAAAAATCTTCTTGATGTTCTGTTTCCATCGCTCTCAGAACGGCCAATCGCACGCCGCCAAATGGGTCTGCATTATTTCCTAAGCTCATTGATGATTGGATTTATCAGCACGGCCCTGAACCCCAAAATGATTCCCTTCGCAATGCTGGTCGGTCATGAACTTGCTTTGGAGCGCGCCTATACAACGCGAACACTGTGCTTGCTGACATTCGCCTCGCTGGCAATATTGCCTTGGATATTCCCGCTGGGCTTAAGCATTTTCACGCCGGGCGCGGCTCCCCAGATGAGAAGTTGGCTTACAAAATTCATGGAGAAAAATGGTCGCTGGATAATCGCGTTGATCTGCCTTGGATTTGGCGCGCACATGTACAAAGGCGCTTTTGATATGTGGCCGGGCTAATGGCCACCACACTTGCTGCTCTGATGTGAACCAACATGCATAACGGGACATTTGATGCGCGGTCACGCCAGCCGAGCTCAATCAATTCTGGGATGCCCAGACTTTGACACTCAGATCTTTTTTGAAGTCACCAATTTTTTTTTGCGGGGATAAATTTGGCAATTGCTCGGACCATAAACTCATCAAACAAGGGCACGGTGAAAGCCATTTCACCATGCGCAGGACTAAAGATCATGCCTTTCTGAATTAAAGTTGCGCGCACTGGACCAAGACTTCCAATTTTAACTCCAAGCATTTCCGCTATATCTCCCGTGCGCTGAGGTCCCGGCCCAAGTTCAGCCATGGCACGAAGAAAGTTTTTTTGCCCCGGAGTCAATCGATCAAATCGAACACGGAAGAAATTTTGATCCAGCCGAAGAATGACCTTTTTTGTCGCATCACGAACCGTCTTTAAAGTGATCGGATTTGATGTCGCCAAATTCCAAGATTGATATCCCCACTCTTGTAGAAAATATGGGTAGCCCTGTGTTAAACGAAATATTTCTGCAAGAGCGGTTTTTGCGAAGAAGAGCCCACCAGCTTGCGCCGGGTCCCGCAATGCTTTATTGGCATCCTTCTGACACAGCGCCCCAATGACTGGAAAGTGAAAGAGCCGCTCCGCATAAGACTTTGATTCACCGGCAAGACCAGGAAGAATTGGCAAGCCCGCTCCAAAGAGAACCAGCGGTAATTGGCGTTGCTGAATTTTGTGCATAGCCATAATCAATGCGCCAAGTTCCTTTTGATTGAAGTACTGAACTTCGTCAATCAACACAGCGATTGCGCTTTTTCGGTCTTGCGCCGCTTCGGCCACGGCGACAAATAGATTAGGCAAGTCAATTTCAAGATCGCCGCTGTCAGCCGCACCTTTTTCCGCCTCTATGTCCAACCCGAGCGTGACTTCGCCGACAGTTAATTTCAGTGCTCCAACAAAATTACGCAAAATGGCAAGCCCGCGTTTCACTTTGTCTCCAGTCCCCGCTATGCGATCCAAACCGTAGAGAATTTTCCTTAAGTAAGGGGTAATGAGCGAGGCAAGTGGTTTGTCTTCATGTGCTTCAATTGAAACCGTGTAATAATTTTGCGCCAGGGCTAGTCTTTCAATTTCATTTAACAAAACAGTTTTTCCAACACCTCGAAGCCCTGTGAGCAGCATGCTTTTTTCGGACTTCTTCTGCCTGACACGGCCTAAAAGAATTCCAGCTTGTTCAAGTATGCCTTCACGTCCAACAAGCTCTGGAGGTGGAGAGCCCGCCCCTGGTGCAAAGGGGTTCTGAATTGGATCCAATTTAGATTTGTATCTTTTTCTACCCATTTATATATAGAAGTCATTAGATATGGCTACACATTGAAAGGCGTTTTGTACGAAAGACTTGCTTGGCGCTTGGCACAACAAAGGCCATGAAGCAGTTCATACCCTGCTCTAGAAGTGTTTCTAGATGTTTCTGCCTTTTTTCTTGAAGATTGGAAAATGCCTGCCAGCCACGCTAAGAGCAACTGCGCGTATTGCTCTTACGGCGCAACGCGCGCGCGTGCGTGCTTGTGAATGCGCTCCATTTTAAGCGCGAGTCAGCGCGTTTTCACTAATAAATAAATTGCGCGATCGAAATCCGGCGGGGCTTTCCAAAATTAAAACCGCTCGTAAAGACGCAAGTTGCGAGGAGAACCAAGGCGTATGTAATTTTCGCGCCTCGCTGTGCGTCCACTCTGGCAACGCAAGCGAATGCGCCCGCGCAATTTCTTCCGCAGTTGCCGCAAGGTATGCGTCTTGCACTGAACCAATCTCGCCAAATTCGCCAGCCAAAAATAATGGAGTTTCAGCCAAGGCGTTCGCATTTGGGGCGCAATAGAACTCATCCAGAAAGTTTGCAAGACAGCGGTCAAATGATTCGCCACCCGCGGTTTGGCGCGCCACTTCCGCAAGTGTTTTTGGCCTCATATTTTTCCTTCCTCAAACAATCCTTCAATTAAATATTGGGTTTTCACCGGCATTTGATTGGCGGGATAATACCTCAGCACTAATTCCAAAACCGCGGCGGCGGATTGTATTTGCAAGTGGCGTATCAAGAAAATAATATCGCCCACATCAGATGGTTCGTTCGCTGTGCCGCCAAATAAACAAAGTTCGCCCGTGACACCACGCTTGCCAAGTTCGTCGGACAAACTATGCAGCGCGCGTAAAATCGTTTCGCGAGTCAGCGTTGATTCTGAGGCTTTCTCTGATTCGCTCATGTGGCATACAGATTACAGCCAAATGCTGCGGGAATTTATTTCTATCCAATGCCAAACACACTCATGCTTTTTTCAAGAAGTACGTCTTCAACACCAGAGCGCGCACCTTCTCCACGTTGCATTCCACTTTGTCCTGGTTGGAAGTCAGGCGAATGTTTTTCGCAACCGTGCCTCGCTTCAGCGTGCTTCAGCGCCCTTTCACTTTGTAGAAATTGCGCGGATTGATCATGAAGTAGCAGTCGTACGGCTCGGCGCAGCCCAATCCCGATTTGCGCGCAGCCCAATGGCGCCGTTGAGATTGGTTGTTGCCAACCAAAATATTTCATCTGGTTCGTCGGATGCAATACCTAAAAATTAAGGTACAGTTTTCTTTTCAAGTAAGGTGCTTGGTCGTAAAACTGGCTCCAATACAATTCTTGATTTTGTAAAATGACATTCTCGTATCCAGCGGCAGAATTCTATGACTCACTATCACAATGCCAACGGCGCTCAGGCGTAGCTTTGCCAGCAGAAGCGACTCGCCGAAGAATCGAAGAAGCCGCATTGTCGAATGAAACGTCTCAGTCAATTGAATGTCGCGAAGGACGTTGGCGAAAAGAGTGCAGCGTGATTGCTGCACGTGGCCGTGCGGCGTGCTTGGTCTTGCCCATACGCGTGCTGATACTTGCAATGGCAATAATGACGCACTTTGGATGTCATTGCGCCGAGACGGTGGTTGCTGACAGCGCGCCGGCAACGCTGCATGTCACTGTGCTCGGCATTGCGCCTGGCCGCGGGGTGATTCGCTGTGCGCTGTACGAAGACCGCGCCACCTTTCTGAAGCCTGCTGGAATTTCCGAAGGGTTCACTATTCCCGCATCCACAGAAAGAGCAGAGTTTGAACTGCGCGCACAATCTGGGCGCACAGTTGTGGTGTCTGTCTTTCAAGACCTTGATTCGGACAAGGAACTCGGACGGGGTGCAATGGGAATCCCAAATGAACCGTGGGGCTTTAGTGGTCATCCTTCGCCAATCGGCCCGCCATCTTGGAGTGCATGCGCCATTGTGCCGACAGCTGGTGACAATCGACTGGAGATCCAATTGATTGGAAAGGCGCGCTAGCGGTGGAAGATATTGACCCTCAAAAGTCCATGCAATTGCCTGAATCAGTCCGCGCGTTAACCGGACCTGCCGCCAATGTATTTGCTTGGATTGGCGACCGCAGTAGTGACTTGATCAAGCATGCTTGTCGAGTGCAATTCAGTTCAGCTGGGTTTGACACCGCAAAGTTTGCGGAGGGTCCGATGATTCTTTCAGCGAATCATCGGAGCTTGCTCGACACGGCGGCCATTCGCCACGCGCTTCCTGCCGTGATTCGTGCGCGGACTGCCACGGTGGGTGCTCGTGATTTTTTTTCGCCTTCCGATGCGGACCGTGGTGTTCAGCGATTGTTTCGTACAGCATTGTGTTCCTATGTGGTACGGACATATCGCGTCTGTCTTATTGGTCGCGGTGATGACATGGGTGATGGTGTTGAGCGAATCACTGAACTGTTGCAGTCTGGCTGGAATGTCATTCTGTTCCCAGAAGGAACGCGAGCTCGTAGCGCATCGCTGGGTCGATTTCGAAGTGGAGTTGCGCACATTGCCCGCACAACCCGTGCGCGTGTACTGCCAATATGGATTGAAGGAAGCGAGCGACTGCTTCCAGTGGGCGGAAAGTTCATCAATACCGGTGCGGTTCATGTGAATGCTGGCTCGCCTATGCGAATTGGTTCAGCTGAATCAAATAGCGAATTCTTGGCTCGGATGCGTTGTGAGATCGAAGCTCTGCGCGTTGTCTAGTTAACGGGAAGTGCGCAGTCGATTCACGGTGATGACGATCCATAACGCTCCAAGAAGTGGCGCGCAAATCAGCGTTGTCACTGGAGCGATACTGGCCGCGATCCCGCCGATGGCAACCATCAACAGCGGTCCATTGGTTCGAAACATAATCCACACAAGCACGGCAAGCGCCGAAGTAACCATTGCTATTGAAGCCCCCGCCGCAGTGAGCGCCCCTACCGTGAAGCCAGTGATCGCAAGCGTGTATGCGGCCATCATGATCATCAGGCAGTTCGCCATGTGGTTACGCCGACCAAGCGGCCAAAAAAGATCACTGCGCGCTGAACCAACCCGCGCCCAACTTCGCCCAATACTAAATACCCGCAGAATGATGCCCCACACCAGAACCATGGTGCCTTCGGTCCAGTCGCGTTTAAATTGATAGTGACTTGGTGCAATGGAAGCAGGTCTATAGATGACAGGAATTTCTACCTGTTGCACCTGTGCGCCCGCCCATACCAAACGGATGACGGCTTCTTCTTCCCACGCGTATCGACCACTCTGACATCGCAATGTGCGGATCATGGCCACGGGATAGACGCGCATTCCGCAAGCAGCATCGCCAACAATGGCTCCACACGCAGCACGCACGGCAAGCCCACTAAGAAATCTTCCCAACAGACGCGCAGTTGGATAGTTCAAAGGTAAAGCGCGGCGGTCGCCAAGGACAACCGTTCGATCTGCGCCTTGCGCTGGTACTGCCTGTAAGAACGTGGCGATGCGCGCGCAATCATGTTGGCCATCGGCATCAATGGTGAGTGCGTGAGTTGCACCAAAGCGATCCGCGGCCGCAAAGCCTGCTAGAAGCGCGGCGGCCTTTCCTTGATTCTTGCCAAGGCGAATTAATTCGCCAGATGCGGGGTTGGCGTTCAACCATTCCAAGACAATGTTGGCGCCACTGTCGGTACTACCGTCATCAACCACGATGACATACAAACCTTGTGCGTGTACGCCGACAAGAACATCCGTGACCGTCAAGGCGTGGTTGTAAACAGGAACGATTCCCACAAACGATGGCATACATTGGATAGGTTAGTCTGCACTGTAATGTCGCAACGGATTGATATTGCTGGTCTGATAGCGAGCGCCCGAGCAAATGCGCGGGAGTCATACGTTGGGCATATGAACCCGGCATTCGCAAAGTTGTTGGATGTGATTGGGTTCGATCGCACGTAC
>CANKBX010000107.1 GCA_947480055.1 Planctomycetaceae bacterium | reverse complement strand
GTCTTGTAGGAGTAGCATTTCACACATGAGCACCGCACAGTTAGAGCACCGCGCCGCGCGCATCGCGCTGGTCACCTCCGTGGTGCTTTTACTCACCAAACTTGCGGCATGGCGTCTTACCGGAAGCACCGCTGTCTTTGGCGACGCGATGGAAAGTGTCGTGAATGTTGCGGCCAGCGCGTTGGTGATTTGGAGCGTGTGGATGGCCAATCGCCCCGCCGATGAAACGCACCCGTATGGCCACGGCAAGGCTGAATTTTTAAGTTCCGCCATTGAAGGTGGCATGATCAGCGTGGCCATGTTGGTGGTCATGGTGCGCAGCGCGCTGGAACTATTTGATCGCAACGCGGCTGTTGAAAAAATTGATTTTGGCTTGCTGCTTCTTGCGTTCACCATCATGGCCAACGGCGGAGTTGGAATGTGGCTGATTCAAGTTGGCCGAAAAACAAAAAGCAGCGCGTTGCATGCGGACGGTATTCACTTGATCTCCGACGCGTGGACCAGTGGCGCCGCAGTCGCATCACTGTTGCTCGTGCGCTGGACGGGCTTGGCCTTTATCGATCCAATCATCGCCTTGATCATGGCGGTGTGGGTGGGCTTTGTTGGCTATCGACTCATTCGCCGCGCGCTTGGTGATTTGCTTGATGAGCAGGACCTCGCGGACCTGGCCAAGGTTGAAACAATTTTAAACGACCACGCGCGTGCGGATGGACTGTTGCCGCGCATTATTTCATTTCACAAAGTTCGCACGCGCCACAGCGGGCGCGACCACTGGGTGGATTTTCATGTGCAACTTCCGGGCGAGATGGATTTAAAAACCGCGCACGATGTGGCCAGCGAAATTGAAAATAAAATCGAGGCCGCGCTGGGCGGAACCGCCACGGCGCACATTGAACCGAGTCACTGAAAACGAGATGTTTTAAGCCGTTTTTACAGCAATATCCAGCCAGTCAACGCGCACAAAACCACAATCAACGCAACGGGAATTTGTTTGCGCCGCAGCGTGGCGAACGCCGCTAGATATATCAAGATCATTACTGTTGTTGGTCCGATTAAAATGAAGCCGAACGGACGGATCACCAACGCGGGTGCTATGGAGCCAATCAGCGCCGCGAACAATAAGCCAACCACCGCGGCGTTCACGCCCGCAAGCATGCCGCGCGCCCACGCCCGGCGTTTCATCGTGTCCCAAAATGGAATCGCCGCCGTCATGAGCAGCAGGCCTGGAATAAAAATTGCGGCGGTTGCCACAAATGCGCTCAGTGGTGGAGGCAGAGGCAGATCACTTGTGGCGCCTAGAAACGTGGCGAAGGCGAACAGCGGGCCGGGAATGGCTTGCGCCACTCCGTAGCCGGCCAGAAAAGTATTTTCGTTGACAAGTCCGCTGGAAACAAATCGAGTTTCTAAAAGAGGCAGCACCACATGTCCGCCGCCAAATACCAGTGAGCCAGTGTGCGCGAACAAAGACCATGGAGTCCATGTCACAAACAAACTGGCGGCGAACAATGCGCAGGCGATCAATCCAACGCGTTTTGAAATTGGACTTGGGGAATGCGTTGACGCGGCTTCGATCGGTTCATCGCGGGGCAATGCGAACACGCCAGCCGCCGCGCCCAGTAACAACACCCAAGCTTGTGAAATTATGTCGCGCAATAAAAAGGCCAGCAACCCCGCGGCCACCACCAGTATTTTGCGCCGTACATCTGGCGCAAGCATGACAAGCATTTGTATCGCCGCCAAAGCCACCACCGAAACCGCGGCCGCTTTCAATCCTTGCAACCAACCCGTGTTTGAAAGTTCGCCGGGAAACAACACGGTCATGGCCACCGCGTACATCATCAATGCGCTGGGCAAGGTGAATCCAATCCACGCCGCAAGTCCGCCAATAATTCCCGCGCGCTCCACGCCAATCGCATATCCAACTTGGCTGCTTGATGGACCCGGAAGAAAATGCGACATCGCAACAAGATCAGCGAATCGCTCTTGGGTGATCCACTTTCGACGCGTCACAAAAGTCTCCTGGAAATATCCAAGGTGCGCTGTTGGTCCGCCAAATGAAAAACATCCAAGACGCAGGAAGACCCAAAATGTTTCGCCAATGCATTTCAAATTCATATGATTGATAGACTCGCCGCCTCAAATGCTAACTCCGTTTGTCACCACCTTGATCATTGGATTTGGCGGAGGTCTAGGCGCCGCGACACGCTTCTTCATTTATTTTTTTCTAGACCGTGGACGTCTTTGGCCCCAGTGGAAAATATTGCTGTGCATTAATTTGCTCGGCTCGCTCGCAATTGGATATCTCGGCGGATTTACGCTGAAAATGCAAGGGAATTATTCCCAACTCATCGCCGATGTGATGCTGACCGGATTTCTTGGTGGCTTCACCACCTTCAGCGCGTTCATGATTGAATCAACGGAAGGTTTGCTCAATAAGCGCGCGCGCGGTGTGGCGTTCTTCATAGGTGTCAGCATTGTTGGAGGCATGGCTTTGGCATGGATTGGTCAAAGGTTGAGCTCATGAATTCCAAATCACCACTCGCTCTACCTTCGATCTGGCTCATGCTTGCGGTTGTTTTTGGCGGCGGCACCATGGGCACAATGCTTCGCTATGCCGCAGGGCAAGTGTGTCCAATTATTCAGACCGATCCTTGGGTCGCCGTTCTTGTCGTGAACCTGATCGCCACATTTTTCGCCGCGTGGGTTGGTCGCAAATATTTACTCCTTTCCAGTGAACGCTTTGTGGATGTGGTTGATCCATTTCTTAAAAAAAACCCGTTGTTCAATTTATTTTTTGTCACTGGGTGCATGGGTGGCTTGAGCACCTTCAGTTCGTTGTCGCAAGAATTGTGCGAGCAGTTCACGCGTGGGGACTTCCTTCAATTCGCTCTCAACCTTGGGCTTTCGCTCATTCTTGGAATCATTGTGGGAGCGCTCGGTTTACGGCTCGGTCAAGCCTCAAGATGATCCGATAGGCTTTGTGCATGGCAACAAGCAAAAAATCAGCTCGACCAAAGCCCGTGGACGCCTGGGGTGGGGCGCCATTGAACATGACCACATTACGCAAGTTATGGAAGCCGCGGCGCGACGCGTATTCCAAGGCGCATTTGTATGAGGAGGTGCGCGTACGTATTCACCGCGCGCTCACGTGGTTGGAATTTTCCGAGCGCTGCGATTCCCGCGAGGACTTTGACGCGAAACTCATCGCGCAGTGGATTGCGTTCACCGCTCTCACAAGTCAGTGGAACAAAAAAACAAACGCGCCAGAACCAGATGCCACGGCGACGCGCTTGTTCATACAACAAATTCTGGATCATGATCAAGACGGCCTCATGCAAATGGTGTTGGAAACCAATGATCGCGCCGCGCGCGCGTTGTTTGAAGACGCGTATCTAGCCAAGCATTTCAAATCACGCGAGCAATCTAGAAATTCCAAACAACGTGATGGAAGTGGCAAGTCATTTTCCACCAAGTCCACCATGGAAGATATTTTGGAACAAGCGCAATTTCAGCCCTGGCTTGAGGCTGTTCTTGAGCGCGTTCTGTTTGTGCGCAACCAGCTTGTGCACGGCGGAAGCACCTACAACAGCCGCTTAAACCGCGTTGCTGTGCGCCGCGCCAGTTCGTTGCTGGAACATTTGGTGGCATGCTTCATGCAAATTCTTATGGAGCATGGCTACACCGATGACTGGGGCGATCTGTGCTACTCGCCACTTGCGGATTGAAATGTTGAACTTGTTTCGGAGCGTGAATATTGACCCGTAGCCAGTTCAGAACGAAATCTTTCTATTCTTTGTGAAGGGAAAAGTTTTTCCATCTTCGTTCAAGACTGTTTTTTGCTTCGCCCGCGAAACTTTTCGTAGCGCTTCTTCAGGTCATGCAAAAAATTCAACCCGCTTCGGGGCGTGGCCCATCATTGCTGGCATCGCGCTTGTTGCGGCGACTTCCCGCGCGCGCCGCGCCGCGGTGCAATGCTTCGGGTCCATACTTGCGCGCCACCGCGTCGGTGATGGAATCAAGTTTGCGCTGAACTTCCGCGGCGGGGTCTGGAAAAAGTTCCGGTTGAATTTCCGCGCCCGCACGATCTACTCGCTCCACGCTTAAGCCGATCAAACGAAGTGGCAGCGCGCTTTCACGGCGCCAAGCTGCAAGCAGGGCATCAGCCGCTTGCCAAATTGTCTTGGTGGAATCCGTGAATGGATTGAGTGTTTTTTGCCGTGAAAATGTGTCAAAATTGGCCAAGCGCACTTTCAGCGTGACGCATTTGGCCAATCCTACGGATGCGCGCAGTCGTAGCGAAACGCGATCGCATTGCTCTTGCAGAACCGATCGCAATACATTCATGTCGCCAATATTGCTTTCGAATGTCTCCTCTTGGCCAACGCTTTTTGCGTCGTGTTCCGTGATCACTTCACGCTCATCAATGCCCAGCGCAAACTGCCGCCACTGCGCGCCAGATTCACCCAACCGCGTGCGCGCTTGTTCTTCGCTTAGATTTTGTAAATCACCAAATGTATGAATGCCGGCGTTGATAAATTTTGGAAGCGTCTTTGGACCCACGCCCCACATTTTAGAAATTGCTAGCGGCGCCAACATGTCACGTGTTTGCTCGGATGAAATGATGGTCAATCCGTTTGGCTTGAGCAAATCACTGGCAATCTTTGCCACAAATTTAGAAGTGGCCACGCCAACGCTCACGGTTAATTTTAATTCCTCATACACGCGCGCGCGAATTGCCCGCGCGATGGTTGGTCCACTGCCCAGCAGCAATTGCGAACCAGTGACATCAACAAATGCCTCGTCCACGCTGATGGGTTCAACGAGTGGCGATTGGTCCCGCAAAATATGCATAAATTGCTGACTGATTTCGCTGTAACGATCAAAGCGCGGCGGACGCACGGCGGCATGCGGGCATTTGGTCAGAGCCAAAGCCATGGGCATGGCGCTATGGCAACCAAACTTGCGCGCTTCATAGCTGGCCGCGGCAACCACGCCGCGACCGCCTTCGCCACCAACCAACACTGGCACTCCTTTAAGTGTTGGGTCGTCAAGTTGCTCAATACTGGCAAAAAAAGCGTCCATATCGGCGTGCAGGACGCATTTCTGCCAAACAGGGTTGTAATTCTCGGACTTAGACATACAATGTAAAGTATATATTTTTTATAATTACTATTAATTCGTTGACTGTGGATCATTTGCGCTAACAATGCGAATGTAAGAATGTTCCTTGTAAGACCTTCAAGTCTAAATTAATTGACTCGTTTGAAATTTGTGTCTGGGTGGATTTGCCAAGATGGGTGAGAAAAGACCCAACTTGTTTGGGATAATTTTGCAAAAAAGGGCGTGGGCGCTTAAGGAAACTTAAGCGACTCACGCCTTTTCTATTTTTGTGGATTGAGGAAACATCGTCAGGCTTTTTTCCTGTTGTGAAATTGTTTGAGCTTTGAGTTTGAATTTTTTCATAGCATGAAAGAATGAGCGATTCAGCCGCAACAGTTTCTCCTTCGATTCTTGACGCATGGCTTCAGGTTCTTGGAGCCACTCATCCGCTCATTGTGCATTTTCCAATCGCTCTAGCCATTGTCGCGGCGATGGCCATGTTGTTGCATTGGATTGGTCGGCATGAGGGCTTTGGCGATTTCGCATTTCATTGCACTTGGATTGCGGCGCTGGCCAGCGTTTGTGTGGCCGCAAGTGGTTGGTTCTTTGCCGATGCATCCAGAGAAAGCGACGAATTATTTTTGCACCGCTGGTTTGGAATAGGAAGTTCAGTGGGATTGATCGCGCTGGCGTTCATGACTTCACTTGTGCGTGGCGATTCTTGGCCGGGCCTGTTGAAAATTTCAAGATTCGCATCGCTGCTTGTTGCGGTGGGCATTGGAATTACCGCCCATTTTGGTGGGGAAATGGTGTGGGGCGAGGGACAGGTTACGACGCCGCTCTCGCAAGCATTGTCAGTTAGTTGGGCATCTATTCGTGAGAAAGATGCTGAAGTTGCAACCGCGCCAACAACGCCTGCGACAACAGAAGCGCCAACAACGCCGGCGGTTGCGCCGATATCCGCGCCAACAACACCTACGCCAATAACACCTACGCCAACAACGCCTACGCCAGCAACACCTACGCCAACAACGCCGGCAGTTGCGCCCGAATCCGCGCCAGAAACTCCAACCACTCCCGCAACGCCAACCACAACAGAAGCCCCAAAGTTGAATGCGGCTATGTCCATACATGATGTGCTGCGAATGAGTGTTGCGTTTGCAATGTCTGCGACCCAGACAACTCCGCCCGCGACAACTCCACCTGCGGCAACTCCACCCGCGACAGCGCCAGCGCCGATTCCTAAAGATCTTGAATACAACAAAAACATTCTTCCAATACTTGAAGCGCGTTGTTGGGACTGCCACGGCAAAGGCGTTGCCAAGGGCGGCGTGGCCTTTGATCATGTGGCGGAATTGATTGTGAAAGAGCCGCTTGTAAAAAGTAAACAAATCCCAATTATTCTTGTAGGCAAACCAGCATCAAGCGCAATGATGAAAGCGATCCAGAAACCCATCACCGCCAAGGGCCACATGCCTCCAAAAGGCGCGCGGCTTACGGCGGAGCAAATTGCTTTGATTGAAGCCTGGATTCAACAGGGCGCCAAAGTTGTAAATCCGTAGTCGCGGCGCATTGCGCGTGGATTCATGGCGATTTCAATTGAGCGATGTGAACGTTCAAGC
>CANKBX010000106.1 GCA_947480055.1 Planctomycetaceae bacterium | reverse complement strand
TCCATCACCACCACGCGCCGCTTCACGCCCGCCACCAAATCCATGGCGCCGCCCATGCCCTTGACCAACTTTCCTGGAATCATCCAATTGGCAAGGTCGCCAGTCTGGCTCACTTCCATCGCTCCCAGAATGGCAAGATCAATGTGGCCGCCACGAATCATGGCGAAACTATCGGCGCTAGAAAAGAAACTATGACCTGGAACTCCAGTCACGGTTTGCTTGCCAGCGTTGATCAAATCCGCGTCCACATTCGCCTCCGTTGGAAACGGACCCATTCCCAACATTCCATTTTCGCTTTGTAGCCACACGGTCATGTTGGCGGGCACATAGTTGGCCACCAATGTTGGAATGCCAATTCCCAGATTGACATAAAAACCTTCGCGAAGTTCCAGCGAGGCACGCTTTGCAAGTTGGTCACGGTTCAAGGGCATTGGGTGATTGTGCGCTGACTTGCCCGCCACGGCAACTGCCACAATGTCGATATGCTTGGTGCTCCATGCAAAACGCAAAAGACCTATTGAAACGCCTTGGAATTGATCGACATCCACGCTTGCTTCCTTGCGGTGGCGCCGACAGCATCACCAGCGAATGTCCCGCAACTGGCGAACCCATCGGAACGGTCCGCTTGGATACGGCCGCGGAGCTGGAAGCAACCATTGTGCGTTGCGTGGCCGTGCAAAAAGCGTGGCGCATTCTGCCGGCGCCGCAGAGAGGCGAAATTGTGCGGCAAATTGGCGAGGAGTTTCGCAAACATAAAAACGATCTTGGCGAATTGGTCACGCGTGAAGCTGGTAAAATTCGCGCCGAAGGTCTTGGCGAAATTCAGGAGTGCATTGACATCGCGGATTTTTCCGTGGGACTTTCGCGCCAGCTTTATGGAAACTCCATGCACAGCGAACGGCCCAGCCATCGCATGTTTGAACAATGGCATCCACTTGGAACTATCGGTTGCATTACCGCGTTTAATTTTCCAGCCGCGGTGTGGGCGTGGAACTCCATGCTTGCCGCCACGTGCGGCAACGCCACGATTTGGAAACCAAGTTTGATCACGCCCATCGTGGCCATTGCTTGCAATGAAGTGGCTCAGCGCGTTATGCAAACGCAAACTATTTTTCGTCCCGCCTACGGCGACCCGCGCGATGTCTTTGGTTTGGTCATTGGCCGCGACAGCGAAGTGGGTGAGCGCATGGTGGCGGACCGCAGATTGCCGCTGATTTCAGCCACGGGAAGTTGCCGAATGGGCCGCAAAGTTGGGCAAGTTGTGGCGGGGCGTTTGGGCCGCGCATTGCTTGAACTTGGCGGCAACAACGCCATTATTGTTATGCCCGACGCCGATATGAAATTGGTGGAGCGCGCTGTGGTGTTTGGCGCGGTGGGAACAGCGGGTCAGCGTTGCACCAGCACGCGCAGATTGATTGTGCACGAAAGCATCGTGGAGAAGCTCACGGAAAAATTGACCCACTTGTATGCCAGCATAAAAATTGGCGACCCAATGGACGAAGCAACGCTGATGGGTCCGCTTATTCATGCGGAAACAAAAAATGCAATGAAGAGCGCGATTGAGCAAGCTGTCGCGCAAGGTTGCCACGTGAAATGTGGCGGCTTGCCTGGTCTTGCCAAATATGACAATCGTCCAGGATATTTCTGCGAGCCCACAATTATCAGCGTGCCCAAGGGCGTGGTGCCGGCGATTTGTCGCGAGGAAACGTTCGCGCCAATCTTGTACATCTTCAGCGTGAAAAATTTCGAGGAGGCCATGGAAATTCACAACGGCGTGGACCAAGGTCTTTCAAGTGCCATCTTCACCGACAGCGTGCGCAGTGCCGAGCGATTCTTGTCGCATCAAGGCAGTGATTGTGGCATCGCCAATGTGAACTTAGGAACCAGTGGTGCAGAAATTGGCGGCGCATTCGGCGGCGAAAAAGACACGGGTGGGGGCCGCGAAAGTGGCTCTGATTCGTGGAAGCAATACATGCGCCGTCAAACATGCACGGTGAATTGGGGAACTGATTTGCCGCTTGCGCAAGGCATTCGCTTTGGCGATTAAGCCGCGCTGAAATTATTGCGCGGATGGAAGCGGCGCATTCGCAACAGGAGCTCTGGTGGGCTCGGCGTTCGCCTTTGTGAATCGAATGAGTGTCCATTTCAATTCTGGCGATGTATTGGAAATATTCTCTGCGACTTTGATCCACAGACCTTGTTCGTCAATATTGGGTCCAACAAGTTGACGCCATTTGCCGGTTTCAGAAATTGGCATCACCGTCCATGAATCCTCGCCTGTCTTTGAAAGCAACCGCCAACGAACTTCATCGGGGCGCGTTCCATTACCAATCACTTGCGCGGCCCACTCGCGGCCATCCCATGTGATGGCGGGAAAGTTCACGCGGTGCTTTCCAAAAAGTGTTCCGCCAACAAACCAAGCCAATGCCGCCGCAAGCACCACAAAGATTGCAGCGCGCACAAGTAAATTTCGAAATGCAAGTGTTGCTTGTCCCATTCAATTTCTTTCGAAGCGTGATCTTAGTCGTATTGGAAAAATAAATTTGAGCTTATGAACGCGCGATCCAGCCCGCGTACACAGCCCAGGCGAAACTTCCGGCCACCACAATTCGCCACCAACCAAATATGGACAAAGTGTGGTTTCCTAGCCATTTCACGAGCCATTTCACGCTTATGGCCGCGCTAATTGTGGCTGTGACAAGCCCCACAATAATTGGAAGTGGCCCGCCCAAATTGGCCACAAATTGTTGGAATGTTGTTGAATCCCCATGGAACACATCCCAGCTTTCCTTCAGCGACGCCGCGCCCAATGTGGGCAAGCCCAGCAAGAAAGCAAACTCCGCAGCGGCCACGGGTGGAAGTCCAACCAACATTCCGCCAAGCAGCGTCACCAACGATCGGCTGGTGCCTGGCATCAACGCCAACACTTGCATGATGCCGATCAACAACGCGCCCTTAAGCGTGAGCCGCGCCAACGCGTCGCCGGGCTCATGGTATTGCTCAATTTTTTTCTGATTCCAACCCTTCAGCAACACCATCGCCACGCCGCCAACTAAGAGCGCCGCCACAACTGGTCCTGGAAAAAATAAATGCTCCTTGATGGTCTTGCGAAACAACAAGCCAACCACGGCCGCGGGAATGAACGCGATCACCAGTTTCACCAACAACCCAAAACCAATTCGCGATTCCCGAGTGGCCAACTTCGGCAGCGCCGTGCCGACGCAGCCTTGCGCCATTGTGCGCAATCTTTTCCAGTACAAACCCGCCACGGCTAAAATTGCGCCGCCTTGGATGATGATCTCAAATTGATTCAGCGACTCCTTTATGGAGGTCATGTCCGCGCCGCCAGCGTCATTGCCAAGGCCAAGCACGGAGGCCGCAAGGATGAGATGTCCGGTGCTGCTCACGGGCAAATATTCCGTAACACCCTCAACGATTCCAAGGATAATCGCGTCAAATACGGTCATTTTTGTTCTTCCTTCAGCCAGGGAATCAGGGCTCGCACCGCGCGTCCCGCGGCCTCAATTGGATGGTGTTGCGCGGCGTCCTGCATTTTTTGAAGCCGAGAAAATCCATCGTCGGCGTCGTGCTGAAATCGCCGCGCAAAAGTTCCGTCTTGCACGGAAATAAGAATGCGTTTGAAGTCCGCGCGCAATTGCTCGGTCAACAAAATATGTTCCGCGTCAAACGCGCCAAACTCCGCGGTGGTGCTGATCGCGTCGCGCATGCCCGATGGTCCACGCGCGTACATCAAGTCCGCGACCTGTTTCAGTTCATGGCAACATTCAATATACGCAAGCATGGGCGGATATCCCGCCTCCACTAAAGTTTCGTAAGCAACTTTTACCAGCGCCAACATTCCGCCGCATAGAACGGATTGTTCGCCAAACAAATCCGTCTCCGCCTCTGCGGCAAAAGTGGTTTCAATAATGGCCGCGCGCAGCGAACCAATTCCGTTGGCCCACGCAAGTCCAAGCGCGCGCGTATTCTCCGCGTTCGCGCCGTTTGCGTGCACCGCGAACAAGCACGGAATTCCTTGACCCATGACAAAGCGATCGCGCACCGTCTTGCCTGGACCTTTGGGCGCGACCATGACCACGCCGATATTTGCGGCAGGCTTGACCAATCCAAAGCGAACAGAAAATCCGTGCAAAAATCCCACCACCGCATGCGGAGCAAGATTGGGCTCAATGGCCGAGGCCCATAATTTTCCATGAATTTCATCGGGCAGGGCCACAATGACCAAATCAGCATTTTGAACGGCTTTAGCGCTTGAAAGCACCTCAAATCCAGCTGCCTGGGCGGCCGCAAAGCCTCGAGTGTGCGGCTCTGAGCCAACGCGCACCATCACGCCGCCGTCCCTCAGATTCTGAGCGTGAGCCTGTCCCTGATTTCCGTAACCCAATACGCAAACTGACTTTCCAATCAAAGGCGCAAGCGGGGCATCGGCATCATTTTGAATGATTATCACATCTTTGGGTGTAATTTTGGGCTCGCGCACCATCGCAGGTTACAAAAAAGAAGGAAAACTTGTCGCATTTTGTCACTCTTATTTGGTGAAGCAAAAATGAACGGCACACTACAGGCAAGCAATAATTGTGTGCCCAATGTTTAGACAAGTTTAAGTTTGCAAGATCATTTGACCGATAACAGCCGTATGACTCTCAAGAATTGCATTCTGGAATTAGCCATGAAAACCCTCGAGCCCAACAGTACCAGTGAACGACGCGTGAATGAGCGCTTCACTCTGCGACCTGATGTTTCGCGAGTGGTGGTTCATAGCGACGGCGAGCTGCTTGAAGGTCATGTGTACGACCTCAGTGGAACTGGAATTCGTTTGGAGTTGGACAATCCCCTTGAAATGGGCAAACAAGTCGAAGTGGATTTCTTTTTCGCCGGCATTTTGAAGGCCATCCATTTCACCGGCATTATCACGCGCGTCTTTGATGAGATCGATGATCCAGGACCGCGCCGCATGGGAATTGAAATTCAAAGTTTCGCCAGCGAAAGCGATGAGCTTCGCATGAATGATTTACTTGAGAGCGCTTCGCTTGGCAAGTTGAGATAAATAGTGAGTTGCACAGATCGCGAAAGTTGTTGCATTTCGCGATCCTGATTGAATTGAATGTTTGGTTGGCATCTTTGAGTTGCGTTTGATGCATTGAACAAGTTGCTCGCGTGAGCCGCTTGAACGCGTGATCTCCAGTGGACTTCCTCATTTTTTCAAATGGGAGTCTCCTGGAGAACCCGCGACACAAAGTCGATTTGAGCCGCCCGCGCGGCAAGAGGTTCTTGTGCAAGAAATTCCGTTCGCAGAAGTTCAAGCTCGAATTGGCTATCAATTTCAGGACATCACGCTTTTAGAAACCGCGTTGACGCACGCGTCATTGTCGGACCATCGCTCAAAGAGCAATGAACGCCAGGAATTTTTGGGCGACGCGGTGCTTGGTCTTGTGGTGTGTGAACATTTGTTTCGCTCGCTGGCGGAAAGTTTGGAGGGGGATCTCACCAAAGTAAAAAGCCACGCGGTGAGCAGGCAAGTGTGCGCGGAGATCGCCGTTGAGTTGAAATTGAACGAGGCGCTTCGGCTTGGCAAAGGAATGGGTCCCGCGGCCACTTTGCCCGGCTCGGTCAGCGCCGCCGTGTTGGAATCCATCATCGGCGCGATTTATTTGGACGGCGGTTTGGCTCCGGCGCAGGCGTTCATACTCACGCATCTTGGCCCGCGCATTAACGAGTCGCTGCACGGCGGCCATCAACATAATTTTAAGAGCGTGCTGCAGCAAACACTGGTTTCCTTGCGAATGTCGCCGCCTATTTACATGATTCTTGACGAGAAAGGCCCGGACCACGCCAAGTGTTTTGAAATCGCGGTTTTAAGCGGCGATCGCAAGTTCATATCGTGTTGGGGCGCGAGCAAAAAAGCTGGGGAGCAGGCCGCGGCGCAGTCTGCGTTGCGTGAACTTGGTGTGATCGCCGTGGATGAGCGCGGCATTGAGATTGCGCGTCCCATCGCCTCGCGGATCAGGCCTAATTCAAGCGCGGGAAAGTAGCGAAATTTTTTCGCGCGGCAAGCAATGAAATTTTAAAATGGTGCGCGGCAAACTTTTCGTGCGCAGTGAATCGGATCGATTGCGCTTATTGAAATGCGCTGACTAGTTTTTCAACGCAAGCGTTTTGGCTTTGCTTGGTGTCAACAATGACATTGGCAAGCGCGCGATACAGCGGCATGCGGCTTTCAAACAGCGCGCGCACTTCCGCGGCGGCGTCGGCGCGCGCGTCACCAGTTGAAACGGAACCGGGTAGCGGCGGTCTATCGCCGCGATTGTTCGCCAAACGCATCGCGAGTTCGCTTTCGCCTGGATCAAGCAGGGCAATAAAGATTTCGCCGCGCGCTTGCGCCTGGCGCAAAATTTGCTCCGCACCCAAAGCCATTGGAGTGCCTCCACCAAGCGAAAGCACGCAACTTTTTTTTGCCGCAAGCAACCGCGCCAGTTCCGCGCGCTCGGCAGCGCGCCAAGCGCTCTCGCCAAGCAATCCAAACGCGTCAGTGACATTTGTGGCGCCAAGATGTTTGAGAACCGCGTCGTCAAGATCCACAAACTCAAGCCCAAGTTGCCGCGCGGCAATAGGACCAAGCGTGGACTTTCCAGAAAGTCTCAGGCCAATCAAAACCAATATTGTGGATGCGGACACGCTGTTTAGCGGGTCTTAATCTTGCGGCCAATTCGACGCTTGCGATTTAAGATGGCGCGACCCTTGCTGGTTTGCATACGAGCGCGGAAGCCAACTTTGCGGAGCTTTTTGATTCGGCTGAGTTTGTGCGGATAATGCATGTCGGTTCCTTGAAGGGGGGTCGAGAATG
>CANKBX010000105.1 GCA_947480055.1 Planctomycetaceae bacterium | reverse complement strand
GGAGTGTTGTGGGTTGCCACTTGATCGTTCATGCGAGCAGAGTAACAACCGCAACGATTGCCAACAGTTTCGTACACTCTTGCCATGGCGTACTACACCAGCATGGGCAAATTTCCCGCGAAGCGACACATTCAATTTCGTCGACCCGACGGCGCGCTCTACTCCGAAGAAGTCTTCGGCACCGAGGGCTTTGTCGGTCCAACCAGCACGCTCTACCACATTCATGCGCCCACGCAGGTGATTGGCTGGGAGCCGCTCTACGAAACCAAGCCCGTGTACGTGGAACAATCCGTCATGCGCATGCGGCACATCAAGACCGCGGCCATGAAAGCCAAGGGCGATCCAATCACTGGCCGCGTTGTGTTGTTCGGAAACAGCGATGTTGAAATGTTTGCGTGCGTTCCCGCCGAGAGCATGCCCTACCACTTCAAGAATGGCCAAGCCGATGAATGTTTGTTCATTCACTTTGGTAGTGGAACGCTAGAGACAACTTTTGGCACGCTGAAGTTTGGTCCGCGCGATTACTTGATCATTCCCAAGGGCGTGATTTACAAAATGACTTTCAACAAGCCCGCGGCTGGCGAACCAGAGGCGCGCTTCATTGGATTTGAAACTGCAAATGGCAGTCATATTCTGCCGCCAAAGCGCTACTTGTCAAAAACCACCGCGCAATTTTTGGAACACGCGCCCTACTGCGAGCGCGACTTGCGCCTTCCACAAGAGCCTTTGCACTTTGATCAATCCGGCAAGTTTGAAGTTCGCATTAAGAGCCGCGACCAAGTGCATCGCTACTACTACAAGCATCATCCATGCGATGTGGTTGGTTGGGACGGTTGCTATTACCCATACGCGTTCAACATTGATGACTTCAGTCCGATTGTGGGCAAGCATCACATGCCGCCGCCAACGCACCAAACATTTGAAGGCCACAACTTTGTGATCTGCTCGTTCTGTCCGCGCCTGCTTGATTTTCACCCGCAGGCCATTGTGCTTCCGTACAACCATTCCAATTTAGATTCCGATGAGGTGCTGTATTACGTGCACGGCAACTACAAGGCGCGCCGCGGCATTGAAGTTTCGTCCATGACTTTGCATCCGCAAGGCATTCCGCATGGACCGCATCCAGGCACAATTGAGAAAAGCATTGGCGCCACGGTGACCGATGAACTAGCGGTGATGTGCGACACATTCCGTCCACTGTTTCCAACGCAGGCCGCGCTGGGTCTGGATGATTTGGCGTATCCAAATAGTTGGGAAGATGACACTGTGCCAGGCGCGCCCGCCAAAGATGCCAAGCCGCAAGGACCAAAAAGTGCGAATACGTGGGAATAATTTAGGGAATCAATGCGGAATTCAAACGGGTTTTCAAGCACCAATTCAAGGCGAGTCAACCAAACAAATATGGCGTGGAATTCGGATTCAAACTTGTATTCAAAATGGAATTCACATTATGAAACTGTCAATCAAACTTGGAATTGTTGTGTTGTTAATGGCAAGCGTCGTGGGGTTTGTTGCGTTGAATAATTCGTCGCAAGACACCGCCGCGTCCGCCGGCAATAAGAGCGCAGTGCGTAAAGCGCCGTCGGGCTTGCCACTTGAGACCGTGACCATTGGCGGCAAGAAATTTGAGTTGGAGGTTGCCGCCGACGCGCCAAGTCGCACGCGTGGATTGGGAAAGCGGGCGTCTGTTCCCGCTGGGACCGGAATGATCTTCGTGTTCAAAGTGTCCGACATGATGAGTTTCTGGATGTACGACTGCTTGACCGACATGGACGTGGCTTATGTGGATCGCAATGGAAAAATTGTCTCCATTGAAACCATGAAGGCGGAGCCGCTGAAAGCGGCGGGCGAAACAGAAGAAGCCTACAAGTCGCGCTTGAAACACTATCCATCCGCGGGTGAAGGCCTGTACGCCATTGAGTTGCCGCCTGGCGAATTCACGAAGTTGGGCGCGAAGCCTGGCGATACGATCACGCTTGATCACGCGAAATTAAAAAGCTATTTGCGCTGAATGCGCGGGAAGTATTCGCCCGCGGCATTCGCCCAAGCCAATGCGCGGCAGATTTCCCTTGGCAGGCAACCAGCCACGCATAATTATTTCATCGCCGTCATCAATGAATTTTCGGCTACTTCCATCGGGTAATTGCAGTGGTTCCGTGCCGCGCCATGTGCGCTCAAGCATGCTGCCACGGCTTTCTGGAGTTGTGCCGCTGACCGTTCCGCTACCCATTAAATCACCCGCGTTCATGGGGCAACCCGTGGAAGTGTGGTGCGCCAACATTTGTGAAAGCGTCCAGTACATGTCGCGGTAGGAACCGCGGCTGATCTCAAACGGAGCCATGTTTTTTTCACGCATCGACGCGCTCACAATGGATACCGACAATTGCAAATCAAATGTGAAATCGTTTTTCCAAACTAAGTACGGCAAGTTCGCGGGCGCGTCGGCCTCTCGAACAGGGCCGCGTTCAAACCACGGCTCAATGGCGTCAAGCGTGACAATCCAAGGCGACAC
This sequence comes from Planctomycetaceae bacterium, assembly GCA_947480055.1. GTDB lineage: Bacteria > Planctomycetota > Phycisphaerae > Phycisphaerales > SM1A02 > SYAC01. Next base: position 4,357 of record CANKBX010000105.1, on the reverse strand, counting down.
AGTGCTGGCAAAGTTCTTGGCGTTGAATGGACCAAGGGGTTGGTACTCCCACTTCTGCACATCGCGCGCGCTCCAATCATTCAACAAACACACGCCGAACAAATGCTCGCGCGAATGTGCAATGTCAACGCGCTCGCCCATGGCGTTGCCCTTGCCCACATACACGCCAACTTCAAGTTCATAATCTAGAAGGCGTACCACGCCAAATGTTGGCGGACCATCATCGGTGGCGGAAGTTTGGCCCATGGGTCGGCGAACATCGGCGCCACTGACCACAATTGAGCTACCACGGCCGTGATAGCCAACCGGCAAGTGCCGCCAATTTGGAAGCAACGGATTGTCGGGGCGAAACATTTTTCCAACATTGGTGGCGTGGTGAATACTGGCGTAAAAGTCGGTGTAATCGCCAATTTTTGCGGGCAACATCATGGCCACGTTCTTGGCGTGCACAACAATGTCGGCGACCTTGTTGTGATCTTGCAAGGCGCGTTCATCGCTGGACAACAGCTTTGTGATTTCCGCGCGCGCGGATTTCCACGCGGTCGTTCCCAAGTTCATGAACTCGTTCAATGATTCGCAGCGCAGCGCGGCTTGAACACTCGCGGCAAGACCCGCAAGAAATCCGTGACCCAAGGCCTCGCGCACATCAAGCACTTGATCTCCAATAGCCACGCCAATGCGCGCGCCGCCAGCGCGGTCCGCGCGCGTGAAGCAACCCCACGGCAAGTTCGCCAACGGAAAGTCGCAATCCGGCGCTTGAGCCGAAGCAACCCAACTGGACATCATGAAGCCGTCTCCCCAAGACGAATCAAACCAAGTTTGTTCAAGTCGGCGACTGGCTCGTCAAAAGAACAACTTCCAAAGGAGCGAATAAATTTCTTGCGCGCGTCCATGATTTGCTTGATCGTTAGGCGATAGTCCTTGTACTTCAAACCTTCAGCGGTGAACACGAATTGTTTTTCGTCGCTCTCGCTTAGAACTTTGACCAACTTGTCGCCCTTGGCCAAATCATGAAATGCCAAGCATGCGCCCACAAATACGTTGAAAAAACCAAATTGCTCGCAGCCCAAACTTTTGGACATGCTGCGCGCCGGATGGTGCAAGCCCGCGGTCGCCTTGAACAGCGCCTTTGTAGCGGCCGCGGCCTCGATGAACACCGCAAGCGCCTCCGGTGTTGGATGCGCGCTGGCCGTCATTCCACCCGTGCGAATTTTGGCGCCCACATCAAATCCGCCAAGCGCAGTGATCATTCCGCGCGGATCTTTTTCCCAAGGAATCTCAACCCACGCCTCGTACTCATCGGGAATCAATTCCATCAACTCGGAAATCATTTCGCTATCTGTCGCCTTGGTCTCAATGGCCTCGATGTGCACCGGAGTTCCGCCCTTCTTTTTATAGAAGGTGTTGAACTCATCGATTTGCTCAAGGTCGCGCTCCAATTCAGGATCATCAAGCGAGGACACAAGCGCCGTCACGCGCCACATTTCGGCGTTGTTGTCAGCGGTGGACTTGGGCCACAAAGGCGCGGCGAATTTTTCAAACTCGGAAAGACGCTTGGCTGGAATCACAATCCGCGAAAGCAGCCATCGCTCGGGAGTCTCGCGATGCTTGGCGAACATCTCCACTGTCTTCTCCATGGAGTACGAGGCGGGCGGAAATAAACCCGCGTAGTCAATGGAGCTTTCAAGCAATCGTGTGAGACCAATCATGCGCAGAAGAGTACGATGAAATCACATTCGCTGCGAAGGTTCTGAAATTGTTACTATTGCGCCATGCTTGAATGGTCGCGAGTCAGTGATTTTGTTTTACGCCTGTCGCATAGACCGGGCGAACTCGCGCGCCTGTGCACTCAATTGCGCCAAGCCGATGTTGAAATGATTGGAATGTGGGGACCCGTGATTGGCCGCGCTTCCGTGGGATTTCATTGCATTCCAGAGAGCGCGGATCAATTCCGATCCTTTGCGCGCGACGCCGAGATGCCCGTCACCGAAACCACCGCGTTCTTGATCAATGACAACTCCGAAAGCGGAAGTTTTGTGTCGCGCTTGGATTCCATCGCGAGCGCGGGAATAAATATTGAAACCATTCTCAGCCTCACGATTGGTGGATCACTCACCGCGGTGATCTGGGTGAATGACAGCGACGAAGCTCGCCTGATTGAGATTCTCTCCAAATCTTAAATCACAGCAATGCGATCGCCACTTCGCTGGCTAGCATGCGTCCGCGAGCGGTCAAACGAAGTTGACCACGAACTTCCTCAAGCAAACCATCGGCGCGAAATTTGGCGATGGCAATTCTGCGCACCGTGGCGCGCGCGCCCTTGGCAAGCAATTCCTGCACGCGCTCGCCAGGCATTCCATCAATCAAGCGCAAGCCCATCATGAATGTCTCGCCCACTTGTCCATCCACATCAAGTCGTTCCACATCTTGCACGGGCGCAAAGCCGCTGGTCTCCAACCAATCCGAAAGCCGCGGCACATTGCGCCAACGCAAACCGTCCACATGGCCACTGGCCGCGGGACCTGCCGCAAACCAATTGCAATTATTCCAATACAAAATGTTGTGTTGGCAACGATGGCCCGGCTTTGCCCAATTGGAAATTTCATAATGTTCGTAGCCGGCATCGCCCAACATGCGCGCCGCGAGTTCGTGCATTTCAACTTCTACATCCTCGCCAATCGCTTTCACTTCGCCACGCTTATGACGCACGCCAAGCGGCGTGTTGGATTCATACATCAATCCATAACACGACATGTGCTCTGGGTTCAACTCCAAAGTTGCAACAAGATCTCGGCGCCACAAATCAATGGTTGCGCCAGGAACGGCGTAAATTAAATCCAGATTGATGCCTTTGATTCCCGCGTTGCGCAAACGACCAACAGCGCGGGCGACCGAAGCTGGATCATGCGTGCGCTCCAGCGCCGCGAGCAATTCTGGTTGGAAACTTTGCGCGCCCAACGAAACACGAGTGACGCAATGCTTGGCCAACACCGCGGCGATCTCCTCGCTTACGGTTTCCGGATTCGCCTCCACGGTCCACTCCGCCCCCGCTGTCCACTTCAACATGCCGCGAATGGCCGACAACATTCGATCTAGCAACTCGGGGCGCAACATGGTTGGCGTTCCTCCGCCAACAAACAGTGTTTGCAATTCACCGCGCTGAACACGAGCCCAAGTGGCCAATTCATTTTCCATGCGCGCCACAAAAACTTCCTGTCGATCTTGCGCGTCAACAAAAGAATAAAAATCACAGTAATGACATTTGTGGCGACAAAATGGAACATGCACATACATGCCGTCGCCACGCGCTCCGTTGATTGGCAACTCCACGCCCAGTTCGACAGGCTTTGGCGTGGAGTCTGGCGCCATGGGCAGCGAGGTTGAGGATGTGGCGGTGAGTTTCACAATGCGCACAATAGACGCTCTTGCTGAAATTACGAATTGGAAAATAAAATCCAAAGCGGATCATGAAATTGAAATCACATGCTCAATGACTGATTGAATTTTTATCGCGATGGCAAAGGATGCCGAAGCCGGTATTGAAATCAAGCGCACGCAAAGAATCACAGCATTTTGCCCGCAATATCGTCACAAAATGCCAAGCGATTCCCGTAGCATCACTCGCGTGAAAGATTTAAAAAATACAGCGGTCGTGGGTTTGCAATGGGGCGACGAAGGCAAGGGCAAGATTGTCGACCTGCTCACATCGCAACATGATGTGATTGTGCGCTACAACGGCGGCGCCAACGCCGGCCACAGCGTTGTGGTGGACAAGGAACGCTACGCGCTGCATTTGGTGCCCAGCGGTATTTTGCACGCCGACAAAACTTGCGTGATTGGCAACGGCGTGGTGGTTGACCCAGAAAAATTACTTGAGGAAATTGATGGTCTGCGCAAACGCGGAGTGCGCGTGGCGGAGAATTTGCAAGTGAGCGATCGCGCCCACGCGGTGCTTCCATATCACAAGGAGCAGGACGCCGCGCTTGAGGAATATTTAGCTGGAGTCACTGAGCACGACGCGGGCAGCCTTGCGATTGGAACAACGCGACGCGGAATTGGTCCGGCCTACGGCGACAAGATCAACCGCTCCACCGCCATTCGCATGGGCGATTTACTTGACGCCAAATATTTACAGGAACGCCTGCGTGTGATTTGCCGTTTGCGCACCAAGGAATTGCAAGCGCTTGGCGTGAAGGCTCCGCCGCTGGATCCAGACGCGCTGGCCACGCGGTTCGCCAAAGCCGGTGAAACTTTGCGCCCGCATATCAAGGACACCGTCTATGGCTTGCACGACGCGGTGAAAGCCGGAAAAAGAATTTTGTTCGAGGGCGCAAACGCGTGCTTGCTTGACATCGAT
>CANKBX010000104.1 GCA_947480055.1 Planctomycetaceae bacterium | reverse complement strand
GAGAGCGCTTGATCAAGCATGAAATCCCCAATCACCAACACGCGGAATGATTTCCACGCCGCCATTTTCACGACCAAACCTTCGGTTGAGAAACTCATGCCGCGCAGTCTAGCGATGACAGCGACTTTGCCCCACACGAATGGCGCGCGCCAATTGCTCCAGCAAAACACTTTCGCCCTGCACAAATTCAATGGCAAGGCGCGGCCTCACCAACGGCAGCGCGGTCTTCACGCCCAGCGGCGCGATCTTCATCCAATCTTTTTGCGTGACAATGATCGCGTCCGCGCCCGCTTGCTCCGCGCGTCGCACCAAGCGCGCCAACTTGGGCGCGTTCCACTTCGCGTGATCTACCAAGCGCGGAACATCCACCACCGCCGCCGCCACCGATTCAGTTTGCTCAACAATGGCGCGCGGATTTCCAGTGCCCGCCCAAACGGCCACGCGCTTGCGCCGCAACCAATTCACTTCATGCACGGCGCCTTCTTCAATTCCCTCAAGACCAGTCCACGCGTGGCTACACCACGCCAACGGCGCTTGCCCATGCAACTTTATAATTTGATCCGTCAAGTCATCGTCCACTTTCAAGGCGCGCGTGACAATCACTCCCGTGGCGCGCCGCAACGACAGCGCCGGTTCACGCAACCAACCCAGCGGAAGAAGTTCTCCATCAAGCGCGGGCCGCGTGGCGTCGATCAAAACCAAATCGCAGTCACGGCGCAATTGTTCATGTTGAAATCCATCATCTAGAACAACCACATCGCACGCTGGATTTTTCACCCGCATCGCCGCGATTCTTTGCGCGCGATCGGCGCCCACCGCCAACACAATGCCAGGCAGTCCCACGCGATGCTCAAGAACTTCGTCGGCTTGCTCGGCGCCTTTGTGCCCGCGCAAAGCGATCATTGGCGAATGTCCACTGGATAAAAGCGCGCGAACGATCCACTGCGTCAAAGGAGTTTTTCCAGTTCCACCCGCCGTGATATTGCCCACGCTGATCACGGGCAATCCGCAATCCATCGCAAGCCGCTCCTGCAAACGCTTGGCGCGCACATGAATGGCCACGCCATAGCCAACGCTTGCGGCGGCGGCGAATGGTCGCATCCAAGTTGGCAAAGGTCCACTCATTGAAACTCTTTCTCTACACGCAGAAGAAATTCTTTCACGCGCCGCCACGGAAGTCCAGCCACCGTGTCGGGATCACCTTCGCAATGTACCCGCCATCCATCGCGCAGCCGTTGTGACATGTCATATCCACCCGCTCGACCGCGCCATAATTCACTCGCCAAATATTTTTCCAATTGCTCTGGCGACACCGCGTCCATTGTCACGAGCGCCTGATCAAAAAATGACCACTCATGCCCGCCATGCAATATGCACACGCCAGTGACCACGTGGTGCGCGCCGCCAAACGCCAGCTCCAACATGGATCGGGCCTCGTCCAAACTTTGTGGCTTTCCCATGGCGAGCCCCGCCATTTCACATATTGTGTCGGCGGCTAAAATCACCTTGCCTTGGCAGCGCTGGGCAAACGCCTCGCGCACAGATTGCGCCTTCATCCGCGCGATCCGCATCGCGTTCTGTTGAACAATTCCATTTGGAGCCTGCGCGGCGTCATCTATTGGGGCTTCAATCGCCTCAAATACCACGCCTTCCCTGCGCAAAATCTCTATTCGATTTGCGGATCGGCTTGCAAGAATAATTGGAATCATGAAATCAAATCTCCCAAGCCGCCAAGTATTGACGCGCGCGGCCACATTGGAAAGTGAATCCTCACGAAACATTCCGCCGCGTAAACAATATTGATGGACTCTTGAAGCACATTTGAATGGCGCAATGTATATAGTTGCGTGTTCAGCAACGAGCGAACAGTGACAGATCCAACACCTATCCCAAATAATCCCGACGCCTTGGGTCAACCTCGCGGAGCCAACGACACGCGCTCGCCTGGCGATAGCGCCGCGGGCAGATCAAGTGGCGACACCATTGTGGGACGAGTTGTTGTGGAGCGCGGGCTTGCCACCAGCGACGAGGTGGAAAAATGCCGCGAACTTTTAAAGCGCCTTCCACCCGGTAGCCGCTTGTGCGACATCCTGATTCAAAAAGAAGTCATTACGCGCAGGCAATACGCGCGCGTGCAGCGCGAGCTGGAAAGCGAGCGCCCAACTCAAGCTATTCCCGGCTATCAAATGATGAAAAAATTGGGAGCCGGCGCCATGGCCGCAGTCTTCCTTGCCAAGCAACTTTCGCTTGACCGCTTGGTCGCGATTAAAATTCTTCCGCAGAAAGTCTCAAGCGATCCAAAGTTTATTGAGCGCTTCTATAAGGAAGGCCGCGCCGCCGCCAAACTCAACGACCAAAATATCGTGGGCGCGCTTGACGTTGGTCAAGCCGGAGAAATTCACTACTTCGTCATGGAATATGTGGATGGCGAAAGTTTGCACGATCGAATTCTGCGCCAACGCCGCATCAGCGAGAAAGAATCAATTCAAATTGTCATGCAAGTTGCGAAGGCGCTCAAGCACGCGCATCAACAGGGATTTATCCACCGCGATATCAAACCCAAAAATATAATGATCAACAAGGCGGAAGTTGTGAAGCTGGCGGATCTTGGTCTGGCCCGCGCGCTCAGCGATCGCGAGGCGGCGGAAACTGAAGCTGGAAAAGCCTTTGGAACTCCCTATTACATCAGTCCCGAACAGGCCAAAGGCAAGGCGGATATTGGTCCATCCGCGGATATTTACGGACTTGGCGCGACGTTCTATCACATGGTCACCGGCAAGGTTCCATTCGAGGGCAAGAACCCAACTGAGGTCATGCAGAAACAAATTCGCGAGCCGCTGGTGCCGCCGGATCATGTGGTTGCCGAACTCTCCAATGGCGTCGCTTTGATTATTGAAATGATGATGGAAAAGAATCCAAAGGATCGCTACCAAAACGCCTCGCAACTTCTGGAGGATTTGGAAGTTGTCCGCGACGGAAACGATCCAATCCACGCGCGTTCCACCCATTCGCTCGCGTCCTCCCTGGAAAAATCGTCAGCGGAAAATACAACTACGCCCACGGAAGTGCGTCAACTGCAAGGATCCTCTGGCGGAATCTCCTGGAAGTTTCTGCTCATAGGCGGATTGCTTGTGGCCAGCGTGATTGTGAACTTGGCGCTTTTGCTGTTGCGCTCCCGCAACGGCTGAACAACAGTCGCGCCGTTGCGAGAGCACCACGATTCAAGAAACAATTTCCGCAAGCAACTCCACTTCAACACTTGCGCCAAGTGGTAGCGCGATGTTTCCAACCGCGGCGCGCGCATGCCGCCCCGCTTCGCCAAAAATTTGCTGCAACAATTCACTCGCGCCGTTGGCCACTTTGGGTTGCTCGGTGAATCCCGCGTCGCTGCACACGAAAACGCCCACGCGCACAATTTTACGAACCCGATCCAATCCGCCCGCCGCATCCGCCAATACCGCAAGCCCATTCAGAACCGCCTGCCGCGCCGCCGCCGACGCGGCCTCGATGGATGTCGCCGATGGAACGGAACCAGTTGCGATCAACTTTCCATCTTGAAACGGAAGTTGCCCACTGACATACACCAAGTTTCCAGTTCTTACGAACGGAATGTAAGCCGCGACTGGCTTGGGAGCCGGCGGCAAGGAAAGTCCAAGAACCTTCAAACGATCGGTGGGAGTTTCATTCATTTTGGCATATTGGCGCAACCAAGGTGGTTTCGTCAACGAACACAATCTTGACAAGATATTTTTTTCTTCTTGACCATTCAGTTTCCTTTGGTACTTTACTCACTGACTGCCACGTGCACATACCCGCGTTCGGAAATCTCCGAAAGCAAATTGCACTCATTTGGTTGGGAAACCAACCGTTCATCGGCCCGCGGCAGCCGACATCCCGAGTGGAAAAGCAATACCAAGATCAATTCTTGGCGTACTTGTTGGGATTTCCCGCAAGCCGTCAATACATTGATCAAAAGATCACCAAGAGCAAATGATTGCGCTTGGCTGAATCCAAATCGGTATTGCCCCGTTCTTCGTAGTTCATTTCTATTGATGGATCGATTCATCGAACACCATTCAATAGTTTCCTTCTGTGACAGGCTTCACAGAAATTGATTGCCGACGTTAGGCATTCATCACTGGTCGGCGCGAGTTTGCCACTCGCACTGTATTTGTTCGGATTTGAACACCCTCTTGGAGACTCTCAACATGCGCAAGAATCGTGGTTTCACCCTCATCGAGCTCTTGGTCGTTATTTCAATCATCGCTCTTCTCATTGGTCTACTTTTGCCGGCTTTGTCAAAAGCCCAGCAGAACGCCAGAGAAACGAAGGATCGAGCTCAAATTAAGCAAATCCACGCTGGAATGCTTATCGCCGCTCAGACCGACAAGAAGGGATCACTCCCTATTCCTGGTTTGGTTGATCGCCTCCTAGGCGAGCAAGGCGTTGGCGATGAAAGCTGGGCCTACAACAATACACGTTGCCTTTATTCGCTCATGGTTGCCAAGGAATATTTCAATCCAGATCTTATTTTTGGCCCAACGGAAATTAATCCAGTAGTGGTTGAAATGGGAAAAGCTGGAACTCGTCCATACGATTTCACCAAGTACAACCCAGCTCAAGATGTGTATTGGGATTCTGGCTTGGGTGACAAGGTCGATGCGACCAGCATTCCAAGCAATGCCGCGTCCACAACGTACACCAAGGACGGAACTGCTCCAGGCTATTGCAACACCTCTTATGCCCACAATGCCCTTTGGGGTATTCGCCGTGACACGCAATGGAAAAATACTTCGGACTCCACCAAACCCCTCATGGGAACTCGTGGTGTGGATCCAAAAAAGCGAACTGACAAGGATTACTACACCAAGAATTACGCCACGCAGTTGATTGGTCCAAAGCAGGAATGGAACGGAAATATTTGCTTCGCCGACAACCACATCGATGGCGTAGTGAGTTTCAAACCAGAAGGCGTGACCTACGAATGCGGCGGAGCCAACGCCAAGCGTGATGATATTTATGACGCTGACTTTCCAACAAGCGGCACTTCGGTTTCAGCCACCAAGTGCAATAAGCGCGGCGGAATTGATGGAACCACGCTTTTGCCGCAATCGGCTGGCGATACTTGGCTGGGAGTGTTCCCAAACAAGACCACCCAACTTTTGTACGGCGCGCCAGCTTGGGATCCTAGAAACGACGGTCTTTGAGTCACTGCTTGATTTACAGCGTTCTTATTTATGTAATTTCTTCAAATCTTTCCTCACAACATTTACGAGATAAATTATGAAAAAGCAAAATGGATTTACTCTGATTGAATTGCTGGTCGTCATGGCGATTATCGCTCTCTTGCTCGGACTTCTCTTGCCTGCGTTGGCCAAGGCCCGCGCAACGGCTCGACAGGTCAAGTGCGGTACGCAAGTGCAACAAATCCACAAGGCATGGGTCACCAAGGGAACAGATAGTCCCCGCGGAACATTTCCATTGCCTGGTGAAGTCAATCGACTCGGCGCGCTGCCTGGTCGAGGCAACGAGGACGAGGCTAAGAACAGCCACTCAAACTTGTACTCGCTGTGCGTTGCGCAACAATTTATTTCACCGCAGATTTTGGTCAGCCCCTCCGAGTCATCTGGAAACGTGGGTGTCTGCTCCAATTATGATTACAACAAGTACAAGCCCGCCGAGGATATTTACTGGGATGGCGACGCGAAGAATGACTCCTCCAACACCGGTGTTGATGGCAATTTAAAGGCTGACCTCACCACATTGAGCAGCACAAGCTACGCGGCCATGCCGTTGTTGATGAAAAATTCCACTTCCAAGATTGCGTGCCGAAGGGATCTTCAATGGAAGGTTGGCGCGACAAGTGGAAGTAGATTTCCGGTCATTGGAAACCGTGGCGTGAAGAATGGCGCAACCAGCACCGATGATTACACCAATTCTAAGACTCTGGAAATCCACGGAGCCAAGAACGAATGGGATGGCAATATTTGCTACAACGATGACCACGTTGTCTTCATTCGAACCTTCACTCCAGAAGGAATGGTGTGCGTGCCTGGCGGAACTGCTCTTCCACCGGGCGACACTTCGTGCGGAAGTTCCCCTGGAACAATGGGTCTTGACAATATTTTCAAGGCCGATGGCGCTACAACAGATGGCGAGACCGACTCCTATCTTGCCATAGTCAAGAAACTAACTGTAACTGGTAGTGGCACCACAACTTCGCCATTCACCCAGACAAAGATTATTGATGATACGAATTGGGATTGATTGGCATGGTTTCTTAGATTGATTTATTCCAGAAGGCCGATCGCAAGATCGGCTTTCTGCTTTTTACATTCTGCTTTTTGGGGTTTGCGGCGCCATGATGAGACCACTTGCGTGGCGTGAATTATTTTACGCCGCGCATCAAAGCAACAACTAGAATCAAATTGTGATTGCGCTCTGGCTTTTGCCGCTCCTTTTATTTCAAATTCCCGCCAAGAACGCGGGCATTCCCCCCGCGCGCAAAGCGTCGGTGGTGTGCGTGCTTCCAATTCAAGGCGAAATGGACGCGCTCACAGTGTCAGGTCTCGCGCAGCGATTGGTGCAAGCAAAGAACGCTGGCGCCGACGCCATTGTGTTGCAACTGGACACGCCGGGCGGTGACTTGTTGGCCACGCTTGAGTTGTGCCGCCAAATTAAATCAGAGTATCCGGCCAATACTGTCGCATGGATTCGTCCGCGCGCGTACAGCGCCGGCGTGATCACCGCGTTGGCGTGCCGAGAAATCATTGTCGCACCGCAATCGGTTCTTGGAGACGCGGCGCCCATTGCCGCCATACCGGTTGCAGGGCTTATCTCGCTTCCCGCCGCCGAGCGCGCCAAGTTGGAGGCCCCGCTTTTGTCGGAGGTCACTGATAGTTCGCGCCGCTCCGGTCATGATGAGCGCCTGGCGCGCGCGTTTGTTTGCGTGGGCGACGAACTTTGGTTGGTGGAGGACGCCG
>CANKBX010000103.1 GCA_947480055.1 Planctomycetaceae bacterium | reverse complement strand
GGTTGAACATTACGGCGACCGCATGGATGTTGTTGTGCAAGCGTCGGGTCAGCGACTTGTGGCCCGTTGCGGTCCGGACGCCTCCATCCACGAAGGCAGCACCATCTCCGTGGCGGTTGATCTTACGCGCGCCCATCTATTTGAGAACAACCAAGCCGGCATGCGTATTGGGTAATTTTTTGCGCGGATAAATGTGGCGCCCGCAAGCGACTATAGAAAATTTCAAATGCGTAGAAATAAAAATCCCTCGGCAGGTGCCGAGGGATTTCAACGTTCAATCAATTACAAAGCAGGTTTATGGACACGCGCCAAAGACACCCAACATGCTGCCTAAATCGGCGCTATCAATGACTAGATCTTCATTGAAATCTCCGGGAGTTCCTGGAGCACATGGACCAAAGGCTCCAAGCAAACCACCCATATCCGAACTGTCGACAACCTTATCATCATTTAAATCACCAAGGCAAACGGAGCCACAGACATCTGGTCCTGTTGCGCTGAAGAATTGATCACCATCGATCGCGGCAAAATCTACACCGCGCAAAGCGCCTGGAAATCCTCCGAGATACCCACCAACACCATCGCCACCTAAATTGCCGCTGCCAATCGGAAGTGATCCAAGCACCTGATTACTGACATAATCATGGCCATTTCCGTTGATAAACGCGCAAATTTTAATGTCGGAGACTCCATCCCAAGCCAACAATGCAAGCGGAATTCTCATTTCAATTCCGGTGATAACGCCGCATCCAGATCCTGGATTCGCGGAATCACCACTCACGCCACCAGTATTTGCGTTGCTGATGGAAAGTTGGCAACCGTACACTTGATCGTCGATCAGATTGATACCGGTTGGACCACTAAAGACGCCGTTTCCCAAATATCCGCCCGCCCCACCGCCATCAGTGAGCATTTGTGCGATGTTGGCGTATTGAGTCACGGGGTCGCCACCAATAGTTGTCATTATACACACGTCGGCGGCGAAGCCCGCATCAAACTTCAAGCCCGCGTATCCGTTGACATTGTCGCGACCCATTTTGTTCAGGCCGTTGTAGTCAATGTCAGGGTTATCACTGCGAATTTCGTTTTGGCCACCGGTTGCATCGCTGTCAATGAAGACATCAAGCTTGTTGAAATTACTTTCCAAATTGCCGGCCAAGAATAAATACAAATATCCATTGTCCATATCAATCTTGGCATACCCCGCGTCAAGTTCAGAACCATTGGCGAAACTATTCACTCCGTCGCTTGCGTTGCCGAATCCGGTGTGCACCGATTGCGCTGCTTTTGGATTTCCGTATCCACCATCAAGGGTTCCATCAATCAACACAACAGCTTGCGCCATCGTTGCAGAGGCACACACCATGACAGAAACTGTCAACGAAGCGACATACGCTAATTTCATTTTCTCAATCTCCAAAGGATTTTCAAGTGATCGCCCATTACGGCCGTAACAAGTACAACCACTTGCGTGCTTAACGTACTCCTGATTTCCTGAATTGAAAGTAAATTATTTAGAATTTGCTTTATTTTTGCCACAAGTGACCTGCAATTATTTCATGGCGCGGGAAGGACTTTCGCTGTTATGGGAATTCAGAATTGGATCGAGTCCAATCAGATTTGGAAATCGTCTATACATCACATATGCCCAAGATTGCGATACGAATTGCCTATGAGGGCACCAACTTTCATGGCTGGCAGCGCCAAGAACCGCCTGATAAACCGCCGTATCGAACCATTCAAGGTGAGCTGGACAAGGCGCTGGCGGATTTATTCCAACAGCGTGTTGTCACTTCTGGAGCCAGTCGCACGGACTCTGGAGTGCACGCGGATGCCCAGGTTGCCGCGTTCACAATAGAAACAAGGATTCCAATTACCAGAATTCCAGCGGCGCTGAACACGCGCTTGCCTGGCGATATGCGCGTGCTGAAAGCATGGTTGCCGATCGATGATTTCGATCCGGTGCGTGACGCGATTGAAAAAGGATATCGCTACGAAGTTTCACACGGCGACCACTTGCGGGTGAGACCGATTTTTGATCGACGCACGGTTTACTTTTCTCCGCATCACATGGATGTTGAACCCATGAAATTGGCCGCGGCCATGTTTGTTGGCGAGCATGATTTCAGGGCGTTTGCGCATTCCGCGCATGGCCGTGACAGCACGGTTCGCACCATCTTTTCATGCCAGGCATGTGCGGTGAGCACGGACCGAATTGTGATCGACATTTCAGGCAATGGATTCCTGTACAACATGGTCAGAATTATCGCCGGCACAATCACGGAAATTGGACGTGGCCGCATGCAATTGAGCGCGATTCAAGCCGCGCTTGAAAGTGGCGATAGACAACTTGCGGGACCAACTTTGCCGCCCGAGGGATTGCGCTTGCGATGGATTCGCTATTCCGATGAAAAATCACTGGAGCCAATGTGACACATCCGATCATTGCGCACGCGTTGCGCCGATGCGCGGTTGTGAAATGGGCGCGGGCGCGTGTCGCGTGCTGGTCAACCATTTGGTCGCAAAATTGCTTTGTTCCAGCGGCGCTGATCACGTGCGTGTTGTGCATGAGCTACGCCAGCGCCCCAATAGCCGCCGCGCAAACTTTGAGCCTTGACCCACCATCAACTCCCGCTTGGCCCACTCCTTCTTCGGTAAACATTTTGGCGGATGCGCTCATGATCGAGGCGGACAAACTTGACGCGCAGGCTCAGAGTCCTTCGGCGCCCGCGGCGTGGAGACGACTGTCCGCGACTATTTTGCGCGCGCATGGAGCGGCGCCCCTATCAAATTCCTCACCAGTTGCGATCGCCCTTGTCATGGCGGCAATTCGCCACGACATGGACACAAATTTGAACACGCCCGCCGCGGAATTGTTCGCGGCCGAATGGAACGCGCGCGCCGATCCACATGCGGATCCAATGCCGGAGTTCGCGCGGATTTTGGCTGCAATCGCTGAATTGCCCGCCACAGAATCGCAATCACCTCCATGCGAGGAGGCGGAGGAATTGCTCAAACAAATTTTGCCCGTAGCCACGGCGGCAAATACCGCGCCCGACCTTGCGCAATCCACCGCGGAAATTGTTGCGGCGGCAAACCAAGCGGCCGCGACCCTGTGCGCCATGAACAACGCGGCGTTTGAAAATGCGGCCACGCGTAAAAAAATAGTCGAGCAAGTGCAGGACGCGATCCAAGGATTGAACGATCCAACCACTCGCGCCGAATCTATTGCGCAGTGCTCGAAAATTGGCGCATTCGGTGAATGCGTTCAAGCCTTGAATCAATTTCGATCCGTGGCTGGCTCAACCAACGCCGCACGATCCGATCGAATTCCTGATGCGCTGCGCTCGCTCTTCGCTAAAAAGGACGCATTTGATGCGGCGCGATCATTGAATCGAGTGGCTCAAATTATTTCATGGATGGCGCAGGCGAGACACGTAAATGTTGATGCGATCGCACCTCCACTGCGCAACTTTGCTCGCCTACTCACACGCCACGCCAAATCGCAGGAGAAACTTGGTTTGGCGCGCATTGAATCGCTCTCCCAAAATGGCTTCGACGCGAACGACCCTTCACTCACAACTATTTTTGTCGCGCAAGAACAACTTGTAAGCGACATCAACATGCTTGAGCGCTTAAGTCTGGCGCTTGCCAACATTCAAAAAACAAAAAGTATGCAGACAAAGCAATTGACCGCGGTACTGCAACGGCTTTGCGCGGGTCTGGATGATTCAGGTTTTTCAGATCTGTTTCGAGAACGATTGCGCTCCATGGATCGACAACTGTGCGTGCTGCTTGCGGCGGAAAATACGCCAAACTTTTCCGCGGGCGTGCAAGCCAAACTGCCCATGATTCACCAAGCGTGGTTGGATGCTTGGGCTCAAAATAATCCCGTGGCTGCGCTAAAAAGTATTGAAGATTTTGTTCGTTGGACCGGTGCCAAACGAGCCATGGATGCGCTTGATGCCGCTCCAATCGAGTGGCCAGATGCGCGTTTGGATTGGGCCGCTTCGCGCGACGCGTTGCGACTGAGCGTGATCGATTGCGAGGGCTGCATCACCAACGAAAACTTTTCCGCCATGAAGCAATTTCTTGTTCCGCTGCGCAAAGAGGCGGCCGCATCGCTGGCATTGGGCCTGCGCTTGTCCGCAAAATCCAAGGATTCATCGGGCACTCCCGCAATCATCCGCAATCTTTGCTCCATGCAAAATGACAAAAGCATTCAAGTCATCGCCGCGATGCTTCGCTTGGAGCAGGAACGACAGACGCTGCAAAAAACCAATCCAACCCTTGCCGCGGAGTTCTTGACCGCGCGCAATGAATGGGTGGCGGAACTTCCGCCATCGCTTCAAGACCGCTTGCCCGATAGCTTGCTTCCACCGGCAACTCCTTAACATGAAACAATCTGAATCGGAAATGACCTTTTGACACGCAGGAGAAATACACCATGAATATTGCGGTTATCGCGGCGCATCCTGATGATGCCGAACTTGGCCTTGGCGCAACGATGGCGTTGCTGGTTTCTCAAGGGCATCGCGTTCTCATTATCGACGCCACCAACGGCGAGCCCACGCCATTTGGCGATATCGCCACGCGCGCTCAAGAAGCCGCCGAGGCCGCCCACATTCTTGGCGTTGCCCGCGTGAATCTTGAATGGACCAATCGCGCGATCACGCATGATCTTGCTTCGCGCCACGCGTTGGCGGGACAACTTCGATTGAACAAAATCGACATCATGTTCGTTCCGCATCCACTTGACACGCATCCCGACCACTTGGCGTTGACTCAAATATGTGTTGACGCGCGCTTTGACGCCAAGTTGACCAAATGCAAAATTCCTGGCGAGCCGCACCACCCGCGTCGTCTATTCCATTATTTTTGCACGCACCTGAAGCATGTTCCGCAGCCAGATTTCATAGTGAATTGCGCAGGATTTGAGCAAAAAAAGATGCAGGCCATAGCCGCATACAAGAGCCAATTCCAAGCCAACCCAAAGAATCATTCAATTCCAAACTGGGTTGAATCCATGGGCCGCTTCTATGGCAGCCGAATCAACTCGGATTTTGGGGAGCCAATCACATCGCCTGAATGCGTGGGCGTGCGCGATATCTCGGCGCTGTTGCCATAATTTTGTTGCATGTATTTCACAACAACAAACCAAACGCGTCTTGTCACTCTGGATTCAAGCGACCGCGGTTGCGCAATGCTCTGAACAACTTTTTCGCAACCCATGAGGGCGTGCGTTGATTGTTCAACTTAACTTGCGCACAATTTCAACCAATGTTTGGGCAACATGTGTGCGTTGCGCCGCGGTGAGTTCGCCAAAAATTGGAAGCGCGATGGTTTCCTTTGCGGCGCGCTCGGCGTGCGGAAACACGCCAGCACGGTAGCCCAAGTTGGCGTAGCACTCTTGCTGATGAAGCGACAGCGGATAATAAATCTCGGTTCCAATTTTTCGCTTGGTCATTTCATCGCGCACTTGATCGCGAATAGCGCCAGCAACGCGCACCACATATTGGTTGTAAATATGGCGGCCCTTGTTCAGCGCCGGATAGCGAAGCGCAAGACCGCCCGCGTCCACAGCGGTGCGGCTATCAGTGGCGCCAGCGTCCTTGAAGAATGTGTCATACCAAGCGGCGTTCTTCTGACGCGCCGCGCCCCACGCGTCCAAATGCCGCAATTTCACGGATAAAACCGCCGCTTGCAGCGCGTCCAATCGGCTGTTCATTCCAATTTCCTTGTGGAAATATTTGGGCTCCATGCCGTGGTTGCGCAGTCGCTTCATGCACGCGCCTAATTCGTCATTGTTGGTTGCAACGATTCCGCCGTCGCCAAAGCCACCAAGATTTTTACTTGGAAAGAAACTGTACGTTCCAATGTCACCGCGCGAACCAACCCGCACGCCACGATGATCCTCTGTTCCAATTGCCTGCGCGCAATCCTCAATCACGGCAACCTTGTGGTTCGTGGCGATCGCCAAAACGGAATCCAAGTCCGCGGCTTGGCCAAACAAGTGCACTGGAATAATCGCTTTCACTTTCTTGCAACAACCAAACGCCTCCTCCAAACTCTTGGGACAAATGTTGTACGTGGCTGGATCAATGTCAACCATGATCGGCCGCGCGCCCAAGCGCGAAACACTTCCAGCCGTGGCGAAGAATGTGTACGTGGGTAAAATCACCTCGTCGCCTGGGCCAACGCCCATCGCTTGCAACGCCAACACAATGGCGTCGGATCCGTTGGCGCAACCGATCGCGTGCTTGCAAGAGCAATACGCCGCGATTTCTTTTTCCAATTGGTCAATTTTTGGTCCGCCAATGAAATATTGGCTCTCAATCACCTCATGCACCACGGGCTCAATTTCATCGCGAATCGTGGCGTATTGAGCCTTTAAATCAAGAAGCGGAACATTGATGTCTGTGGCTTGGGCTGTGAGCATTGCGCAAGTGTAATGCGAGTCGACGCGATTGACAAAGCGCGCAAAGCATAAAGGCGGACAGCGACGCGGATTTAATTTTAGTGACCCGTGCTGCCAAATCCACCAGTGCCACGAGCAGTGTCCGACAATTCATCCACTTCCTGGCAAACCGCGCGGGCAACTGGCGCAATGACCAGTTGCGCGATGCGCATTCCATGGGTCACGGTAAATGCAACGCGACTCAGATTGATCAGCGGCACTTGAACTTCACCACGATAATCCGAATCAATTGTGCCGGGTGAATTTGGGATTCCAATTCCATGATTGGTGGCCAACCCACTGCGCGGACGAACCTGGCCTTCCCAACCCACGGGCAGCGCCATGGCGAAGCCGCACGAAATTCTGGCGATTTCTCCGGCGCCTATGAGCACATCTTTTTCGATGCACGCGCAAAGGTCCATGCCCGCGGCGTGCTGGCTTTGATAATTGGGCAGCGTGGCGGAGGCGTGAATGCGTTTGAGTTGCAGAACTATGTTTGACACGCCAACAGAGTAGCGTCAAGACATTTTGTGCCGCATCACTTTTTCACGACTTTGGATTTTTTCACTGGCGCTACAACTTTGCCCGCGGCGCGCTTTG
>CANKBX010000102.1 GCA_947480055.1 Planctomycetaceae bacterium | reverse complement strand
GTCATCTGCCGCGCAATTTCGCGGTGATACGCGCCCGTGGCATCAAGCAGCAAAAGTGTGTGGCCCGTTGGCGCGGTGTCCATCACCACGAAGCATTTCCCCGCCTCACGAATAATGCGTGAAAATGCGCTGAATACCGCTATTTCTTCCGTACACGGCGAGCGCAAATCTTCCAGCAACATCATTCGACCTTGTTCATCCAAATCCTTTCCTTTGGTCTCCAGCACATGCGATTGGTAGCGCGCAGTTTCTACAGCGGGATCAATACGACTCACTTGCAGATTTTCAAGAGCGCCGTGCAACGTCTCAGACAGATGCGCCGCGGGATCGGATGTTGTCAGATGAACTTTGTGGCCGCGGCGAGCAAGCGCCACAGCGATCGCCGCCGCCAAAGTTGTTTTGCCAACGCCTCCCTTGCCCATGAGCATCACCAAACCGTGGCCGTCCACTTCAATTCCATCGACCAACGTGGATAGTTGGGGAGCGTTGAACTGAGCAAGCACAACCGGCGCGCACGGTGGATCGCATGCGCCCGGCTTGAATAATTCTCGCAATGAGGCAAGTCCAACCAAGTTGAATGCCTTCAACGGCACATGGTCGATAGGTAATTGTCGCAGGATTACCGGCATGTTCGCCAACGCTTGTTGCTCACGAAGCACAACAGCGGCCGCCAGCGGATCGTTCAATGCCTCGCTCTGCGGCAAAATTCCATTGATCACTAAATATTGATTCGCAAAGTGAATCGCGGCCAATTCCTCATGCGTTCGCGACACTTCGCGCAATGCCGAACTTTGCGCGCGCGCCACCAACACCAAGCGCGTGAGAGTTGGACTTGCAAGCGCGTCCACCGCGGCCTTGTATTGATCACGCTGCTTTTGCAAGCCAGACAAAGGCCCCAAGCATGACGCATCGCCCCCGCCCTCTTTCAGAAACCCGCTCCATGCGCCAGGCAATTTCAACAAACGAATGGTGTGGCCAGTTGGCGCGGTGTCAAAAAGAATGTGGTCATATTGCTGGGTTAACTCGGTGTCCGTCAGCAGAGATGTAAACTCATCAAAGGCCGCGATCTCGGTGGTGCATGCGCCAGAGAGTTGCTCCTCGATTCCTTTCACAACCGCTTCGGGCAACACCGCGCGCACCGGACCAACAATGCGCTCTCGATAGGCTTGCGCGGCTGCGGGTGGATCAATTTCCAGCGCCGAGAGATTTGCAACGCCGGGAATCGCTGTGATGTGATTGCCAATGGCTACGCCAAACACCTGTCCAACATTGGAGGCCGGGTCCGTGCTAACCAACAACACGCGCGAACCTTGGTCCGCCAATCTCACCGCCGTGGCGCAGGCGAAAGAAGTTTTCCCCACGCCGCCCTTGCCGGTGAAAAACATGAATTGCGGAGGAGAATCAAGAAAAAGCACGCTTGTCTCCTTCAAAAATATTCTTGGCTTGAGCGCATCAAGAGCAGCAACCTTTGCCACCGCAACAATCGCCACCTTTGGGTTTGTCTTGCGCAACTTGCAAGTGAGTCCAACGCTTCAATTCTTCACGACTTGGATAACGCCCCGCAAGAGCAACCTCTCCATTGAGCAACACCAAAGGTAAACCCTCTGGCCCCGAGCGCTGAAGAAAACTTTTAACGACGGAATTTTCAGCGAACGCCATCGGTTGCTGCGCCAAATTAAATCGCTCAAGATTCACACCTTGTTGTTTCAACCACTGCGCATCCGCGGCAAAATGAACAAGTTGCTGATTGATGTCCACCCCACACACGCCAGTCCCGCAACACATGGCGGGATCAAATACTTGAATTGTTGTCATACAAATCCTTTCTGTACTGTGACCATCATAAGTGAATTGAGTATTTGAATTAGAGAATGTAAAGATTGATTTATTGAAACTATTGGAATGCAATCACCTTCAACACATGCAGGTTAGAATCACGTGGCGGGTGATCGATATAGGACATGGCGCGCATAAGGAGTTTTAAATGTTTTTACGAATGGTGTATGACGATAAATTGGCCGAGGCCGCATATGTGATCGGTTGTCAACGCACTGGCGAGGCAATTGTGATTGATCCCGAACGCGATGTGGATCGCTATGAAATGGTCGCGGCGGCCAACGGCTTGCGCATTATTGCCGTGGCCGAAACTCACATCCATGCGGACTTTATTTCGGGCGCGCGCGAGCTGGCTGAGAAAGGCGTGAAAGTTTTTGTCAGTGACGAAGGCGACGCCGATTGGAAATACCAGTGGCTGAACAAGAAAATTGGCGGCGGAAGTTACAACCATCAGTTGCTTCAAGACGGCGACATATTCATGATTGGAAAAATTCAACTCAAGGCCATTCACACGCCAGGCCACACGCCTGAGCATCTCAGTTTCATGGTCACCGACATTGGCGGCGGCGCCGACAAACCAATGGGCGTGGCCACTGGAGATTTTGTTTTTGTGGGCGATGTGGGCAGACCTGATCTGTTGGAATCGGCCGCTGGACTTGTGGGGATCGCGGACGAGTCGGCCCATCGTTTGCACCAGACCGTTGAAAATTTTATGAAATGGCCGGATTACCTGCAGGTTTGGCCAGGTCACGGCGCGGGAAGTTCGTGTGGAAAATCTCTCGGCGCCGTGCCGCAAACCACGGTTGGTTATGAAAAAATGTTCAATCCATCCATCTTGGCCGCCCAAAGCGAAACGCGATTTGTGGAATTTATTCTTGCCGGTCAACCAGAACCTCCGTTGTATTTCGCCAACATGAAACGCGATAACAAGATGGGGCCAAAAGTTCTAGGCGGCGTCCCAAAGTTGCAACACATCACTGCGGCAGAAATGAAATCCATCGATGGCCGCACATGCGCCGTCGTGGACACGCGGCCATGGGCTGATTTCAAAGCGGGACATATCGCCGGCGCGCTTTCGTTGCGTCTTTCCAATTCATTCAACACGGACGCGGGATCAGTTATTGATGAACATGAAAAAATTTATCTTATTGTTCAAGCATCGCGCTTAGACGAAGCCGTGCGCGATCTCATTCGAGTTGGTCTGGACAACTTTGCGGGTTGGTTTGAAGCCAGTGACATGAAGCAATACGAAGCCGCGGGCGGAAAGCTTGTTTCCACAGACGAGGTTTCGGTCGCGCAGGCGCAAACATTGCTTGTGAGTGAGCATCCATTCGTGCTTGATGCGCGGCGCAAAACCGAATTCACGGCTGGCCATCTTCCCGGCGCAGTCAACATTGCGCACACCCGATTGCTCGCGCGTATTCAGGAAGTGCCAAAGAATCGTTCCGTACTTGTGAACTGCTTAAGCGGCGGCCGCTCATCGCTTGCATGCTCACTGCTACAGAAGCACGGCTATCAAGTTGCAAATCTTGCTGGTGGATTCAACGCTTGGCAACAGGCTAAAGCATGAGTTGATCAGTGCATTGCGATATGCGCTTTGCGAAACCATGAATTGAATTTAGGAAATCCATATGAACTCAACCAACAACATTTCGGCGCAAGCAACCTCCGAATTCCATGACACATCTAAATCTATAAACAGCGCCGTAGCCAATTCGCATCCGCGCGAAGTTCAAAAATGGATCGGCTCTGGCGACGCTATTTTGGTTGATGTCCGCGAGGCCGACGAGCATGCGCGCGAGCGAATTCAAGGCGCGCAACTCGCACCGCTTTCAACTTTTAATCCAAACCAAGTGCGGGCCATGGTGAAACCGGGCCAACGTTTGGTGATGCATTGCAAAAGCGGCCGCCGCGCTTCGGACGCCGCGCGCATGATGGCGGAGTTCGCGAGCGCGGGTTTGGTCATTAGCTCAATGACTGGCGGTATTGAAGGGTGGAAGGCTGAAAAATTTCCTGTTGTGCTCAATAAAACAGTTTCAAAAATAAGCGTGATGCGCCAGGTTCAAATTGTGATTGGTCTTGGAGTGCTTGTGGGCGCCGCGCTCGCGTGGTTTGTTCACCCGGCTTTCATTGCAATTCCGGCATTTTTCGGTGCGGGACTCACATTCGCCGGCGTCTCTGGAACTTGCGCTCTGGCGTCAATCATTGGACATATGCCCTGGAATAAATTCACTTCCAGCGCAGATTCTTGTGGAATCTAACAACAATCCCAATCATTCAATCGGATGACATTCGCTCAAGAATTTAAGCGCGCTTCTTGCGCTAAAGTGAATTTGTGAACAACAACACTCTCCACATTCGCAACATGACGCGCGCCGAGCTGGATGTCGCTGTGGAGTGGGCAGCCCATGAAGGCTGGAATCCGGGCCTGCATGACGCGGATATTTTTTGGGCAACCGATCCAGACGGATTTATCGCGGCGGAGTTGAACGGCGAAATGATCGGTAGCGGATCCATTGTGAATTACGGCGGAGTTTGCGGCTTTATGGGCTTCTTTATTATTCATCCGAAATTTCGAGGACGTCATTTTGGTCGGCAATTATGGATCGCACGCAGGGATCGTTTGATCAAGCGGCTGCAAGCGCCAGCGCGCATTGAAATGGATGGCGTATTCAATATGCAAAGCTTTTACGCCAAAGGCGGCTTTCAATTTTTGAACCGGGATCTGCGATTTCAAGGAACTGCGCAGGCGCAGACCAGCACGCCCACTTCTATTTCCACGCGTTGCGATGTTGTCGATCTCTCCACCATTGCCTTTGATGAAATCAATCAATACGACCAAGCCATTTTTATGGCCCCGCGCTCCGAATTTTTACGGCGATGGATTTCGCAACCTGCGTGCCATGCGCTTGGTGCTATGCACAATGGAAAGCTTGTTGGCTATGCCATCGCAAGACCATCTAGGACTGGCTACAGAATTGGTCCGCTGTTCGCGAACGATCCCGCCATCGCACGCATGCTTTTTCAATCACTGTTGACACGCTTACCACATCAGCAAGTGCAAATTGACGTGCCCGAGTGCAACACTGCTGGCGTGGAAATGGTGAAAAGTAGCGGTTTCCAAGAGGTTTTTGGCTGCGCCCGCATGGCCTTTGGTCCCCCGCTGCCACGGCCATTACAAAACATATTTGGCGTGACCACATTTGAATTGGGCTAAGCACAAATTCAATTTGACGGACTTGCTGAATCGTATTGATGCCCACTCTTGGTGTACACAACAAATGTCGCGCGCGATTTGTCTTTGTCAATATCAAACTCACACGAATCGCTTGCAACCAACGAGACCGTTGCGACAGTATCGCTTGGTCGAAGCGCCCTGAACTCCGCCACCGTGGCGCCGCTTCGATCAATATGAAAGCAACCCGCCATGTGCACCACGTGGAATTTTTCGCGCGCCTTCGCGGCGGATCGCGCCATGGTTGCGTCCCAGATCAATTGCGAAGCAAGAAACCTGTCAAGATCCTCATCGGAAACCACAGGCGTTGGCTGTCCGTCCTCTTGGCGCATTTCAACTATCACAGCGCGCAAATCTTCGCGGTATTCAAGGTGCTGCACCGATGGCGTGTCAAACAACGCTCGCTCCTCGCTGTTCACCGGCGGCAAAGAATTCATTCCCTCCTTGGAAACCATGCGCACATATTTGCGCGGCGCGTTCGCCGCTATCACCACGCCTCCATTTAATTTAGCCGCATCCAACACAGGCTGATACCACTCCACCCAGGAATTTTTACCCGCCCAACTTTCACTTTTCGTTTGTTCGGCGAATTGACGCGAATCAATTTTCCCAGCGAGCCATTGATCCGTCAGTTTTTGTTCATCGCGCTCCAACATTTCAATACTCAGCGCGCCTCCATGCCAAGCGGTAATCAACTCGCCAACAAGTTGCTCCTCCAACGCATGGCCATACGCGTCGTCATGGGTCTCGCCAATAAACACAGCGTCGCAATGCATAAGCGCGTCAACCATGGCGCCCCAAGTCGTGGGCGTGCCGTCGCTCAGAAAGACGCACGCATTGTCCTGCCGTACCACCACGCGCACAGCCGGTTTTTCCACAGCGGTGGGGGAAACGCACGCGGACAACGCCAGCGAACATGCCAAAAATAGAGTGAATCCCCAAGAATTTCGAATCATTTTCATCAGCGATAATTTCATTTTCATAGATAGGACTATCACGAATCATGCTCAAGAAATACAGAGCAGTTTGTATAGTATTCACACAGGAGATCACGTGTACGGAAAACAAACAGAATGTGCCATAGGGTGTGCCAGTCGATTGGCTGAGGTTTTTGATGGCGGCAAGACTCGTCTGAACGCGGCGGAAATTGCAGAAGCGCGTGGTTTGCAACCGCCTTCGGTTGCCAAAATTCTTTCCGTGCTTTCCAAAGCCGGCATTGTTGATGGATCACGCGGGCCTGGTGGCGGATACGCCCTTTCGCGGCCACCGAAGCAAATTGTGCTTCGAGATATTTTTGAATTATTTGAGCGAAGCGATCCAAGCAACAACTGTCCTTTTGGTGGCGGCGTCTGCGGCGCTGGCGCTCCCTGCGCCATGCATCAAGAGTTGGTCGATGTGCAAAAGCACTTGGATATTTTCTTAGACGAAATAACACTTGAGCCATTCCGCGTGGCGTATCAAGAACTTGGTCATAGACCCGTTCCATCGGGGACACGTCCAATAGTCTCAAAGCGCGAAAGCTTCAGAGCCCGGAAACGCTCCCACTCTTAAATTCCCACACGCTTTGAAACAAGTGAGGTTGTATTTAAACAACTTCCCTCCTAGCGTATGCGCGTGAAATACAACACATCCTGGATCAGTAATAAAGCTGGAAATTGGCTTCATTGTTGCTCTTTCAGCTTGCGTATGCCGTGGGTAGCCGTGTTATTGATTGCGGCGCAAGTGACTGGCGCGTTCAATAGCAGCGCCAGTCATGCGACAAGCCTCGCGCATAGCGCGCAAGAAAATCAATCTCCGCGCATCGCCCAATCACTCAAGGCGAAGAACAGCGCCGCAAAAGCATTATTGGTTGTGCACTACGCGCGCGCTGACAAAAAATTTGATCGCTGGAACGCGTGGTGCTGGCCGGAGGGTGGCGAAGGCGCGGCATTTCCATTCACAGGCAAAGACCCATTTGGTCACTACGCGGTGATTCCGTTCAAAGAAAAACCAAAGGGCGCGGGATTTATTATTCGGCTTGGCGATTGGGAACAAAAAGATATTGATCACGATCGCACCATCACATTCGACTCGGGTGATACTCAAGAAATCTGGTTGGTGGCTGGCGATGATCGCATTTATACAAATCCAAATGACATCGATCTTGCAATTCGGGTGCTTGGCGCGTTTCTGGACTCGGACAATCAGATCACAGTGGCTACCAGCGCTCCACTCACCAAAGAGCAAATTCAAAAGTCCCAAATCACGCAACGTGGAAACACTGAAATCAAGCCGAAAATCAAGGGATTTCTTCAAATTCAAAAATCACTTTCCTCGCGTGCCATGTACACAATTCAACTCGCCAAATCGGTCACCGACGCCGATATCGCTTCACTGCAGCTAGAAATTCCTGGAGCCAAGACCACCACCATCTACGCGCGCAATATTCTTGATCAAGAGCG
>CANKBX010000101.1 GCA_947480055.1 Planctomycetaceae bacterium | reverse complement strand
TCCCAGAATAATGAAACGAAATTGTGACTTTGTGCGAAATGGGATTTACAGGGTGAAGGAATTGATGCATCGCAGCAGGTCTTCACCCGCTGCTTAAATGAGCCCCCACGAGGAGCCCGTTACGGCGAATAGCTGCGGCGGGCTCTTTTTATTCCAAACTGATTCGCGAGCGTGCTTATTCTGAAAAAGCGATCGCCGCCGAACTGACCATGGACATTCCGTTTGGATCGCGCACTTGTTGATAATCAATCAAGTCCACGTTTGCTGGTCGCAAAATATTTTGCGCCGCAAGCATGTTGCCAACGCTGCACCAACGCGTTCTATTTTGATCCTTGATGAACAAACCTTCAAATGCCGCAGTGTCTTTTTTGCAATACGCGGCCAAGCGCTCGCGATCAATTTTCTCAACTTGATTCGCGCTCTCGTCGTTGATGGTTCCGGGATCGCCAAACTGCTGGCCCACATGGCTCAGGTCGCTGCTGGCGATCAACAATGTGCGTCCGCCAAGTTCGGCAAGCGCGGTGCGAACCGCGTCCACAAATTGCTCGGTGGTGGCGCGAGCGTCGTCATCGGCAACTGGTGGAACCAGCGGATTTGGAATCAGCGCGGCAAGCAGGGGCACATCGCCATAAAAATGTTGAATCCACGGAATATGCATTTGCACCGAGTGCTCGCCAAGATGGTCGATTTGATCCGCGTAAATTCGCTTTGATCCAAGGGTTTTTTCAAGAAACGCCAGCATGGATTTGTCAGCGCTGGCTTTGCCAATTGGAGTTGCAAATCCGTACTCGCTCACCACGACACCATCGCCAATTCCAAAATGATTTGTTCCCAAAATAATCACGCGGTTTGGTTTTTCATCTTTCTTCAAGGCGCGATAGGCCGCGGCATATCCCGGCCAGCCACGTTGATAATCCAAGTGCGGCGCGACAAGACCAAGAATGGTTCCCTCGATTTCCGGATCCTCCATATCGCTCAGCCATTTGTCCATGGCCTCGTGGCAGGTTTGCGCGTCTTTCCCAAGCGACACTGAGCAACTCATTGGAAAATATCCATGCTCTGTGATCTTGGCTTTGGCCACTCTTTCAAGTTCCTCAAATCGCGGTCCCCAAATCAGACCCACTTCATCCAAACGCGTCACCACATCGCGCAGAATGTGCATGGGAGCTTGGGTCTTCGCCGCAATCTCATCCAGAGTTTCGCGGCCTTGAAACATCAAGATCAACTGCAGCACTTGCGGAAGCACCGCCATCTGTTGCTCGGCGAGCATTGACGGATCGCGAAGCATGACAAATGATTTGCCATCTTTTTCCATGCCCAATGGCTGAAAATTGCGGATTTGGGGACGGTTTAAGTGCTCCGCCATTGGAGCGTCTGGAGTTGTTTCACTTGGCGTGTTGCTCATAGGTGAAATAGTGTAACCCGAAATTTACAATTCCCCTGAACCCGCTAAATCAATCAGCGTTCACAACTGTCCTGTTGTTGGGTACAATAATTCATTCGCCTTTGATGCATCAAATCTCCTGGAGATCTTTCACCATGGTTTGCAAATTGTTTTTCAATCGTTCAAATATTTCCGCACTTCTTGCCGCCGCATTGATTATTCCGTGCTTGGCTTTTTCAGCCGCGCCGCCAGATCCCAATGCGCCGCCAGCATTGGCGGGCGAAAAATCAATTTCAGCCAAATCCACCATGGATACCAACGTGTTGGGTCCCAAGTCAATTAAAAATCAAACGCCGGAAAAACAATTACCCGTCACTCCCAACATCCAACAAATTCCATCGCCGTTGAATCCTGGTGAAACTCCACCGGGCGCGACCACAATAGCTCCACTTGATAGCAAGCCAGTTTTAAAGATCGAGCCAGAAACTCTTGATCTTGGCGAAATGATGGTGGACACCGCCAAAAGCGGCAAAGTGAAATTAATCAATATCTCTGATAAGCCCGTCACGGTCACCAAAGCTGTGACAAGTTGTGGATGCACCACCGCCGGAGCGCCCAAAGATCCAATTGCTGTTGGCGGATTTGCGGAAGTTGAAATTACTTTGAAGCCCGGACCAAAGGCCGGCGTTCCGCTGAGCAAGCGCGTGACTTTCCAAATTGATGGTCACACTCCGATGATGGTCACTGTGCAGGGAACCGTTCCCGCGTTCATCACCATGACCCCGGACATGCTCGAGGCTCCAGCCGAGGGAAAAACATCCGAGGGACAGATTGTGTTCAAGTGCCTTGATGGAACGCCATTTAAAATCACAAGCGCCGTGCCGCCAATTGTGTCTGACTTAAGCCCCGATGCCAAGGCGGAACATACAGTTCATATTGATTGGAAAGCCTGGGATGAAACAGGTCGAACAATCAAGTTGACTTTTTCCACCGATCACCCAAAAGTCCCTTCGCTTTCCGTGTTAATTCGTCGTCCGCCAACAGCGGGCACGGATGGTCAACCACAAGCGCCGGGAGCAAATCCGGCAGACCGGTCCGCGAGCGCTTTGGTTACAGCGGCGCGCGCTGGCGATGTTGAAAAAGTGAAGAAGGAACTTGAAGGAAAGATCGACGTGAACGCTCCAGAAAGCGCTGGTGGTCGCAGCGCGCTTCATTGGGCCGCCAAAGAAAATAAAGTTGAAGTGATTCCAATTCTTCTGGCGGCAAAGGCCGACGTGAGCAATCGTGATCGCGCCGGTAAAACTCCTTTGTGTGTTGCGTCTGAGAATCGCGATCCAAAATGCGTTGAATCCATGAAGTTGTTGATTGACGCAAAATCGGATGTGAACAGTTTGGACCGCTTGGGTGGAACGCCATTGTTGTGGGCGGCCGGCCTTGGCACTCCAGAGGCCGTGTCATTGTTGATCGCATCGGGTTCCAAAGTTGATATTCAAGACAAGAACGGTCTCACGCCATTGTTGTGGGCGGCTGGAACTGGCGATCCGCGCTCGGTGCAAATTTTGATCGACAACAAAGCCAACTTGGATGTTGCCGACAATTTAACTGGCGATACCGCTGTCATGCGCGCCGCGCGCAATGGCAAGTATGAAAGTCTTGTGATCTTGATCAAGGCGGGTTCAAAGTTGGATGTGAAGAATCGCCAAGGAATGACACCATGGCTCGTGGCAAGCATGAGTGGAACTGTTGAAAAAATGAAGGCACTGAAGGAATCCAATGTGGATATTCAAGCCAGGGACAACCGTGGCTGGAACGCCATGGATTACGCCAAGAATCGCGCCGATCAGAATCGAGCCGATGTGATCAAGTATTTAGAAACCGATCTCAGCATGAAGCCAGCGGGAAGCCTGCCTTCTCCATTGGCGCCAACTACGCCAGCGGCTCCACCAATGACACCGCCAACCGCGGCGCCATCGGCTACACCGTAATTTTTTGTGCATGATCAGTATTGAAAACCACACAGAGCCCCGAATGGTCGGGGCTCTTTCTTTTAAAAATGTATTTGCTTCAAGGAGAATGAAATGACAATTGCATCCGCAAGCTCGACCGCGACACACATTGCGTTGACAACTTTATTCGCAGCCGTGCAAGACGCGAACCTGCTCAATAGCACAGCTGGAATTTTGGGCTGGGACCAAGAGACCATGATGCCCAATGGCGGGGCGGAACTTCGCAGCCGCCAACTTTCGCAATTGGCCAGACTGTCGCATGAGACATTCACCGCGCCAAAAATGGGAGAGTTGATCGCCGCGGCGGAGGATGCGGTTCGTTCAATGCCAGTGGACTGCGCCGATGCGGTGAATGTGCGTGAGATTCGCCGCGACTACGACAAGGCGACAAAATTACCGTCGTCGCTTATCGCGGAATTGGCGCAAATTGGAAGTCAGGCGCAACATGCGTGGGTAGAGGCTCGCCGCGAAAGTGATTTCAAAAAGTTCCAACCATGGCTTGAAAAGACTGTGAAATTGAACATTCAGAAGGCGCAGTGCTTGGGTTGGCCCAAGGGCGGCGAGGCCTGGGACGCCCTGGCGGATTATTACGAACCCGCGCTGACCGCGGCCGATGTGACCAAGGTGTTCGAGCCATTGCGCGCGCGCTTGCAGAAATTGCTGGATCGAATTCGCGGCGCTTCCAAGAAGCCATCAAATGCGTTCAACGAATTTGCTTTGCCAATTGATTCACAAGAAAAGTTTGTGCGCTACATGGCCAAGCGAATTGGATTTGATTTCAACTGCGGTCGGCTTGATCGCAGCGCGCATCCATTTTGTGGCGGCAGTCATAGCCGCGATGTGCGCATGACCACGCGCTACACCGAGACCTGCGTGTTTGACGCGCTTGGTTCCACCATGCATGAGTCTGGCCACGGCATGTATGAGCAGGGGCTTGACTTCGCGCAATCGGGATTGCCCATGGGCAGCGCGGCTGGTTTGTCCGTGCATGAAAGTCAAAGCCGCATGTGGGAAAATCAAGTGGGTCGCAGCATGCATTTCTGGAAATGGGCGCGTCCGCAACTCAGCGCTTTCTTTGGCGACGCCTGCGACCACTTCACGCTTGAGCATTTGTATCAAGCGGCAAATGTTGTGGAGCCTGGTTTGATCCGCGTTGAATCCGACGAGGCAACGTACAACATGCACGTGATGATTCGCTTTAAGTTGGAGCGCGACATGCTCAATGGCGACATGGACATCAAGGATTTGCCTGGCATTTGGAATCAGCTTTACAAGGAATATCTTGGCGTAATCGTGCCCGATGACCGCCGCGGTTGCCTGCAAGATGTGCACTGGAGCATGGGCGCGATTGGCTATTTCCCAACCTACACATTGGGCACGCTCTTGGCCGCGCAACTGTTTGAGAAGGCTCGCAAAGATGTTCCTGGCCTTGAAGAAGGCTTCACTCGCGGTGAATTTGCGCCGCTTTTGTCTTGGCTGCGCAAGAATGTGCACTGTGAAGGCCGTCGCTATCGCCTTGATGAGTTGTGCCGCAAAGTCACGGGCGCGCCGCTGTCCGCCGACCCCATGATGCGTCATTTGGAGGCGAAATTATTGCCTTTGTACGGTTTGGAATAAATTTCATTTTGGGCATCGAAATCAAGCGGAGTGCCGTTACACTGAGGTGCTCATCATGGAATTTAGAAACGTTGCAATTATCGCGCATGTCGATCACGGAAAGACGACTTTAGTTGATGCCATGTTGCGCCAAGCCGGCGCCTTTCGTACCAACGAGGCTCTGACCGAGTGCGTTATGGATTCCAATCCGCTTGAACGCGAGCGTGGCATCACCATTCTGTCCAAGAATTGCGCGGTTACATACGAAATTCGTTTTGGTCCCAACAAGGGAACAATTTTGCGCGTGAACATTATTGACACGCCAGGCCACGCCGACTTTGGTGGCGAGGTTGAGCGCGTGTTGCGCATGGCCGATGGTTGCGCGTTGTTGATCGACGCGCTTGAAGGCCCGATGCCGCAGACGCGCTTCGTGCTGCAAAAAGCGATTCAACTTGGCCTGAAGCCAATCGTTGTGGTGAACAAGTGCGATCGCCCAGACGCGCGCACCGACGCCGTGGTGAACGAAGTGTTCGACTTGCTGATTGAACTTGGCGCCGATGAAATTGCGCTTGATTTCCCAGTGCTTTGGGCCAGTGGCCGCGATGGTTGGGCCAGCCGCGATAAGAATGACAAGGACCGTGGCGTGGATGATTTGTTCGACGCCATTCTTACGCATGTGCCCGCGCCCAAGATGGACGCGAGTGGTCCATTGCAGTTCTTGGTGACCAATCTGGACTACAGCGAATATGTTGGACGCATTGCCATTGGACGCGTGATGCGCGGAACCATCAAGCCAGGAATGGCCGTTGGTTTGTGCCGCGCCGATGGACGCATGGATCGTGGACGCGTTTCCAAAGTGAATCAATTCCAAGGTCTTGGCCGCCGCGAGGCGCAAGAAGTTTTCGCCGGTGACTTGTGCGCCGTCGAAGGCATTCCAGACATCACCATTGGCGACACGGTTGTGCATCCAGATTCTCCAGACGCTTTGCCGCGCGTGAGCGTGGACGAACCAACGCTGCACATGGTGTTCCGTATCAATGACGGACCGCTTGGTGGACGCGAAGGAAAGTTTGTCACCAGTCGTCAGCTCTCTGAGCGATTGGACCGCGAACTTCGCTCCAATGTGGCGCTGCGTGTTTCGCCTGGCGAAACCTCCGAGGAATTCCACGTTTCAGGCCGCGGTTTGCTGCATTTGGGCGTGCTGCTAGAAACCATGCGCCGCGAAGGTTTTGAATTGACCGTGGGCAAGCCGCAGGTCATTGAGAAAGAAGTCAACGGCGAAATGTGCGAGCCATGGGAACGCCTCACGCTTGATGTGGCGGAATCCGGAATGGGCGCCGCGCTTGAATTGCTTGGAAGCCGCGCCGCTGAAATCACCAAGGTTGATCCACGCAACGGCCGCATGCACATTGAAGCTGACATTCCTGCCCGCGGCTTGATTGGTTTGCGCTCGCGATTGCTCAACGCAACTGGCGGCGAGGCCGTTATGCATCACGCATTCGCATCATGGCGTGGCGTGAATCCTGGCGCCATCAAGCCACGCGTGCAGGGGGTGTTGATCGCCAACGAGGCTGGTCCCGCAACCAGTTACGCCATTGAACCTTTGTCCGACCGCGCCGTGATGTTTGTGAAGCCCGGCGACATTTGCTACCAAGGCATGTTGGTTGGTGAGAACACGCGTGAAAATAATCTGGTGGTCAACGCCACCCGAATGAAGCCATTCTCCAATGTTCGCGCTATCAGCAAGGATGCAACGGTTGTGTTAAAGCAGCCGCGCATCATGAGCCTCGAGCAAGCTTTGGAATATATTGAAGAGGATGAACTTGTCGAGATCACGCCAACCGCCATCCGCATGCGCAAGAGATTGCTCAATGAAACGGAGCGCAAGCGCGTGGAGCGTTCAGAACGAAGCCGCGCCGAGGCATCTTCACGCGAAGGATAATTCATGCCGACGCGCGTGATGAAGTTCGGTGGAACTTCGGTCGCTGATCCTCAGCGCATTCGTCATGCCGCAAGCCGCGTCGCGGCCGCCAAAGCGGATGGTGATCGCGTGGTCATGGTTGTGAGCGCCATGGGCGACTCAACCGATGACTTGATCGAGCTCGCAAAGAAAATTTCAAGCAAGCCCGCCAAGCGCGAACTTGACGCGCTTATGGCAACGGGCGAACTTGCAAGCAGCGCGCTTGCGGCGATCGCGCTTGAGGACTTGGGCCTTCGCGCATGCAGCATGAACGCGTATCAATGCGGCATTCGCAGCGACGGCGAGTTTGGCCACGCGCGCATTGACGCCATTGACCGCGCCAGCATGGACCGAAAAATCGACGGGGGGTTTATTCCAGTAATCGCCGGCTTTCAAGCGGTTTCGCCTGAGGGCGATCTCACCACGCTTGGCCGCGGCGGCAGCGACACAACCGCGGTGGCGATCGCGGCCGCTCTTGATGTGATGGGTGACGGCGGTTGCTGCGAAATTTACACCGACGTTGATGGCGTCCACACCGCAGATCCGCGCCTGGTTCCAGAGGCGCCGCGCCTGACGCAAATCACATACGAAGAAATGCTTGAGCTTGCGGTCGT
>CANKBX010000100.1 GCA_947480055.1 Planctomycetaceae bacterium | reverse complement strand
CGACTCCATCACGGAGGGTTGGGAAGGCGCGCGCGAGCAATTGCAATCGTTGGTTGGTTTGCGCAGTGCCGCAAACTTGGGCGTGGGTGGCGATCGAACGCAACATGTGTTGTGGCGGCTTGAGCAAGCGCCATTGAGCGCAATCAAACCCAAAGTTGTGGTGGTCATGATTGGCACCAACAATATTCACCATGACAGTGCTGATGACATTGTCGCTGGCATTCGCGCCGTGGCCGAGCTGATCCATCAACAATGCCCTTACTCGGAGATTTTGGTGTTGGATATTCCTCCTCGCGGCGAGCCGACAGATTCCGCGCGTGACAAGATTGCACAGATCAACACGGAACTTGCGCAAGGCGCGTGGCCAGAACACGCGCGGTTTATACGCGTGAGCGATCAATTCTTGCGCGCCGACGCAACGATCGATCCAGAGAACATGCCCGACCTGCTGCATTTTTCACAGAAGGGCTACGCCATGTGGGCGGCCGCTATCAAGCCTGAATTAGATTGTTCTTTGGCGGCCAATCACCCACAACCAGCGCCGACCACCGCGCATCCATAATTGAATGTGCATCACTTGCGCCGACCGCAATCAGGATTGAAATCCATTCGCCGCGAATGACTTTCTGTACATTATTCATGGTTCCCCATGCCCATGAAAAATAATCCGCAACAGAAACCCATCACCAAAAATTCCGCGCGAAACGTTGTGATTCTTTTGATTGCGGCGATTGTTGGCGCCGGCGCAATGACATTTGTCGTGGCGCAAAGCGCCAACCCCGCGAATAAAAATCTACTGCCCGCCAACAAGTCCAACCAAACCGCGCCCACGGGTTCAACAACCACAAGCACCACATCGCCAACTTCATCAACGAGTGATGTGGCGCAATCTTCGCCAACCACACTCACGCCAATAGTTCCAGGCGGCCCGAACTCCGCCGACTCCACCTTGGTGGACACGGACATTTCTAAAATCCTGGACGCCGCGGTAAAAACCCAAAGCATGCCCGGCATGGCTGCCGCCGTGATTCTGAATGGAAAAATTCTTGGCGTGGGCCAGGCTGGTGTCCGCAAGAGAGACATGCCCGATCTCATTCTGCGCGACGATCCATTTCACCTTGGAACATGCACAAAAGCGCTCACCGCCACCATGATTGGCGTGCTGGTGGATGAGGGCAAATTGAAATGGGACAGCACAATTGGTGATTTAATTGGCCGCGAGATAAGCGGCATCACGCCTGACTACGCCAGCGTGACAATTGATCAACTGCTGCATCACCGAGGCGGATTGAGCGCGCATGGACCCACTGAAGTTTGGGAGGCCGCCAAACACGCCAAAGGCTCGGCCGCGCAGCAACGGCGCGTATATGTGGAGGCCGTCCTGATGCAAGCGGCGCAAGCGCCTGTTGGGAAATATGTTTATTCAAACGCCGGGTACGCCGTTCTTGGTTACATCGCCGAGACAATCACCAACACACCGTATGAACAATTGATGCAGGAAAAAGTTTTCACCCCGCTTGGACTCACCAGCGCTGGATTTGGAAACGCGGGCAACGCGCAAAAATTAAGCGCGCCCTATCCGCACATTCAAACGGGACAGCCAAACTTTGTGGACAGCCCCGCCGCCATCACCGCCGCTGGACGCATTCATATGAACATGACTGACTGGGCGAAATTCTGCCTGATGCATTTGGGACATCAGCCAACTCCACCACTACTGAAGCCAGAAACATTGGAACACTTGCACGAACTTGCCGGCGAAGTGCCTGCGGACGGATTTGGATATGCCGGTGGTTGGATGCGGCCCAATCGTGATTGGGCGGGCGGCCGAACGCTGTTTCACGTGGGCACAAATACTTTCAATTACTGCGTGGTGTGGCTTTCGCCTTTGAAAGATTGCGGCGTGCTTGTGGCCTGCAACCAAGGCGGCAAGAAAGCCCAAAGCGCTGTGGATCAAGCCGCGAACGAGTTGATTGCTCGGTTCATGCCCGCGGAAAAAAAATAATCTGCGACCACATCAACCGCCAGAGTTGAACTTGGCCACGCCGTTCTCATCGGTGTAGATCTTAATTTGCTGCTTGCCGTTTGCCGCCATCCAAAGCATCAGAGCCTCGCCATTGGGCTTGGTGGATGCGCCAATGCGCAACTTGTTGTTCATGTCGCGCCACTGAACGCTGCTTTCACCGCTGGTTTGAGTGGTGAGCGCAATGCGACTTTGACCTTTGTTGTCCAAGCACTGGATACTGGATTGGCCACTTGGATAAGTCTTGGCGGAAAGACGGACAAAGCCTTCCTCGTCGTACCAAGCAAGCCCGGCGGCCTTGTTGTCGTCTTCACCGTTGAGCACCAAACGCTCTTTGCCGCTGGCGTCCACCACGGCCAATCGACGCACGCTCATGGTGTCTTGCGGCGCGTTTGCGCCACCGACAACAAGCGCGGCAAGCGCCGCGATGAGCACAAGATTTGTGCCGCGAACTCGGGTGAGCGATCGTTCCACGCGGTCAAGCCGCGCCACAATATTCGTGTCATGTTGAATTTGGTTCATGGCTTCAACGCTATCAGACAAAGGGATTCCTTTCCACTCTTGCTTGCACCATTGCTTGCACCCATAATGCTTTGCATTTTCTTAGCGCAAGAAACGCGCGCAAGAGGTAGAGTGGATTTGCATTCGCTCACAACATCAACCCAC
The DNA here is from genome assembly GCA_947480055.1 of Planctomycetaceae bacterium. Taxonomy (GTDB): domain Bacteria; phylum Planctomycetota; class Phycisphaerae; order Phycisphaerales; family SM1A02; genus SYAC01. Next base: position 4,907 of record CANKBX010000100.1, on the reverse strand, counting down.
CTCAACGCAAGGACATACACACAATGACTTCCCTCACAAATCAACAAAACTCGCACTGGGGTTTGGTCACTCTCAACGGAGCGCTGCTTGTGGTTGGCGGACTCGCGCTGGTGGCCGTGCCATTTCTGGCGGCGTTCACTTTCGCCGCGGCGTTTGGACTGTGCTTGGTGGCCGTGGGCGCGGTTGGATTGTTCGCCGCGCTGAAATCCATAGGCAACGCGCAACATAGTTTGCTGGTTTTTCTTGGGCCATTCTTGTCCATCATGATTGGCGCGGTGTTGTGGTTCACACCCGCCCAAGGATTAATGGCGCTGACTGAAGTGCTGGGCGCGTTCACCGTGGTCACCGGCATTTTTCAAGTGGTCACCGCGCTGGGCTTGTCCGGAAAAATGCATTGGGGATTGCTGCTGCTCAACGGCATTCTTACTTTGGGCGCGGGCGCGGCGATGTTGTTCGCACCCGGCATCGCCATATTTGTGTTCGCCATTTTCTTTGGCGTGCAATTGATCTTCAGCGGGTTTCATTTGTTGCGCGCCGGCATGCGCATGAAGCATTTGCTTGGTTGAAGCCCGCGCCGCAAACTGAGGTAGAAATAAAAACCGCCCGCGTTCATAGCGGGCGGTTTTATTTTTGTATTGAAACAACGCAGCGATCAGCCTTCGCTTGAAGGAATATCCCGCTCCAAATAGGTGTAGCCGTTGATGCCGCTTTCGTAAATGCGAACCAACGACTGACTTTCCGTGGCGGTCATTTGCTTCATGCGCACGGCCTTTTCGCATTCGCGTCGAACCTGCGCCAAAAGCGTGTTCACGTCGTAATGCACATATGAAAGCACGTCGCGCACCGCGTCGCCCTCGATGATTTCATCGATCCACCAATTGCCACTGCCGTCGTACTTCACGTGCGCCACGTGCGTGTCGCCGAATAAATTGTGAAGGTCGCCCAGCGTCTCTTGATATGCGCCAACTAAGAACGCGCCAATGTAATACGGCTGGTTCTCATCAAACTCATGCAACTCGACAAACTTTTTCACATCGCGGGAATCCACAAAGCGATCCACGCGGCCATCTGAATCGCACGTGATGTCGGCGATGGTGGCCTTACGAGTTGGCTTTTCATTCAAGCGGTGAATTGGCAAAATTGGAAAGAGTTGGCGAATGGCCCAAATGTCGGGCAGGCTTTGGAAGATGCTCAAGTTACCGAAGTACGTGTCGCTGAGCAAACTCTCAAGATCCTCAAGCTCCTCTGGAGTCTCATGGAACTCGCGGCACTTGTCTCGGATCTTGGCGCACGTGGCCCAGTAAATCGCGTCGCACAACGCGCGATGCTCCAAGTTCATGTAGCCCAGGCTGAACAAACGGCTGGACTCGTCGCGCGCCTCGCAGGCGTCGTGATATTGCTCAATTAAGCGGCGCTCGGTGATGTTCTTGTAGGTGTCGAACAACTCAAGCAGTGGACGCGGCATTTCATCCTCGCCTGGCTTGAGCGCCGGCAACTCGTTTGGAATGCGCGTGCGATCAGGTCGATCGGCGGTGATGGTGTCAAAGATCAACACGCTTTGTTGCGCCACCATGGCGCGGCCGCTTTCAGTAACGATGGTTGGATGCGGCACACCTTCTTCGTCGCACACGCTCATGGCGCGGTAGACAACAGTGGCGGCGTATTCAGGCAATGTGTAATTGGTGCTGAACTCGAAACTGGTTTGGCTACCGTCGTAATCAATGCCCATGCCGCCGCCGACATCTAAGTACTTCATGCCCGCGCCCAACTTGGCAAGCTGAACATAGGTGCGAACGAGTTCGTTCACGCCGGCGTTTACTTGGCGAACTTCGTGAATTTGACTGCCCATGTGGCAATGCAAAAGTTCGAAACAATCCTCCATGCCGCGGGCGCGCAGATATTCAAGCACCTCAAGAACTTCGCTGAAACTTAAACCAAACTTAGCTTTGGCGCCGCTGGAATGTCGCCAACGACCCGCGCCCGGCGTGCTGAGATTCACGCGCACACCAATGCGCGGACGAATTTGGTAACGCTCCGCGTACTCAACAATCAGCTTGAGCTCCGTGAGATTTTCAATGACCGGAATAATGGTGCGACCAAGCTTGGCGGCCAGCGTGATGAACTCAATGTAGCGCGCCTCTTTAAAACCGTTGCACACGATCAAGCGCTCGGGCGTGTCGCTGGTCATTCCAAGCACGGCTAGAAGTTCTGGCTTACTGCCCACTTCAAGGCCAAATCCAAGCTTCATTCCGTATTGGCGAATTTCCTCCACCACGCGTCGTTGCTGATTCACCTTGATGGGATACACACCAACATATTCGCCCTTGTAGTTGTGCTCTTTGATGGCGTTGGCAAACGCCTGATGAATATCGTTCAAGCGCTTCTCTAAAAGATCGCTGAAGTGAACCAGCACCGGCGTCTTGAGGCCGCGCTCGCGCAGACCTTCCACCACGCTGTGCAAATCAATTTCGGCGCCGGGCGTGCGTGTTGGCAGAACCACCACATGTCCCTTGGCGTTGACATCGAAGAAACCCTTGCCCCAACCGCGCACGTTGTACAGGTCGACGGAATCTTCCGTGGTCCACACTGGATCGGGCGAAGTTTTGGGAGCGCGCATTGGGCGCAACTCGCTTGGAGTTGTCGCGGTTGCGTTGGCGCCCGCAATTGGTGGCGCAGTGACTGCTGTTGCGATGGGTGAGTGAACCGGATTTGTAACTTGGGGAATAGCCTGCTTCGTCAACTCGTTGAATCTCCTTTACGACTCACCTGAGTCGCTCGCCATTTGGCAGGTGCACTATACGGGAGTCAACCTGAAAAGCGATAAAAACTTTCAATCATTTTGCAAAAGTTTTATTTAGGAAGTTGTCTTGGGAGTTGCCGTGACACGCATCTCGCGCAAACTTTGGGCGATGGAAGTCTCGTGCAAACGCACGCTTTGTCGATCAAGTTGCTCCTTGGCTTTGTGCAATGCGTCGGCGTTGGCGGCCATGGGATCGGTCTCCGCTTGGGCGCACATGGATTCAATTTGACGCAACATTTCCTGCAGTTGCAGCACATACGCCGGCTCAAGCGCGGCCTGCGTGCGCGCCAGCGCCTCGCCAATCCACTTCACATCCAGGCGCGCGTTCACCGCCAAGTCGGTCACGCGGTGGCGATGCATGTCGGAGCGAGCGTGCGTGACGCTGTCGCGCTCCATGCGCTCCACTTCGGCGCTGGTTAATCCGTAACTTGGCGCGGCCTGAATGGCGGCGCGCATGCCACTGCGCCGCTCCACGGCGGAAACATTCAGCACGCCGTTGGCGTCGACTAGAAATTCAACCTCCACTTGAGGAATGCCGGCGGGCATGGCGGGAAGTCCGCGCAATTCAAAGCGCGCGATACTGCGGCAATCGGCCACCATTTCGCGCTCGCCTTGCGCCACGTGAATCAACACGCCAGTTTGGTTGTCCTTGGAAGTGGTGAACATTTCCGTGGCGCGCGAGGGAATGGCGCTGTTGCGCACGATGAGTTTTGCGAAGGCGCCGCCCTGGGTTTCAATTCCAAGGCTGAGCGGAATCACATCCAGCAGCAGCAAATCCGTGCGTCCGCCCGCCAAAATACTGGCTTGCACCGCGGCGCCAAGAGCCACCACTTGATCGGGATCAAGAGCGGTGTAGGGAGTGAGGCCGGTGTGCGCGGCGACTTGCGCGCGCACATACGGAATGCGCGTGGAGCCGCCAACGAGAACAACGCGGTCAATCTTGATGTTGCCCGCCGCATGTCCGGCATCGGCGCGCGCGTGGGTGAACGCCTCAAGCGTGCGCGCGATCAACGGCGCGATCATGTTCTGAAATTGTGCGCGCGTGAGTTGACGGCGAAAGACGTGGTTGGCGTTGGTGGGCGTTGCCATTGGCGCGGCACGCGGATCAATCACCGCGCAACTTTGCAATTTCTTGCCGGCGTCAAATTGAATTTCAATCGTGGTTTCCTCGTGCTCTGAAAGCGCGCGCTTGGCGTGCTCGGCCATCATGCGAATGGTGGTGATGTCGCTTGCGGTGAAGGCGGCGATGTTCAATTCATTTTTGATTTCGTTTTGCGCCCACAGCGCGATCAGTTGATCAAAGTCGTCGCCGCCCAAACGCGTGTCGCCGCGGGTGGAAAGCACCTGAAACGCGTCGCCCATGGTTGGATTCGCGGCGTCCATGGACTCGATGCGCAAAATGGAAATATCGAAAGTGCCGCCGCCTAGGTCGTACACGGCCACGGTTTCGCCGCCCGCGTTGGCGGCGCTATCAACAGCGGCGGCTTTGCTCAACGATGCGTTTCGGTTTCCAATTCCATAGGCCAGCGCGGCGGCGGTTGGCTCATTCACGATTCGCTCAACGGTCAATCCGCACAAACGCGCGGCGTCGCGGGTGGCTTGACGTTGCGCGTCGTCAAAATATGCGGGCACGGTGATCACGGCGCGCGTGACTGTTGTGTGAAGGCGCGCCTCCGCAATGCGGCGAAGTTCCGCCAACACCACGGCGGCTACTTCTTGGGGCGTGATCGCGGCGCCGCGAATATTGAAAGCGGCGAGTCCGCGCGGACCTTGCATAAGTTGCGTGGACATTTCCGCCGCAATGTCCGAGCACTCCGTAAATCCACGGCCCATGAAACGTTTTGCGCTGGCGATGGTGGCGTGGGCGAATTGCGCGGCTTCATTTTTGGCTTGCCAACCCACGCTTGTCTTGGAGCCTTCAAGAAATCGGACCACGCTGGGAAGAAGCGCGCGCCCCTGATCATCAAGCAACACGCGCGGTCCCGCTTCGTCACAAATGGCGACGAGCGAATGAGTTGTTCCAAGATCAATTCCAACAATTGGCGACATGGGCGATCCTAGGTCCGCGGCGTTTGTGTTGAAGGAGATTTATTCGGAGGCATTTGTG
>CANKBX010000099.1 GCA_947480055.1 Planctomycetaceae bacterium | reverse complement strand
GGATCAAAATTATTGATGCTGCGGTACTCGATAAAGAAACTGGTGTCGGGGGAGTGCTGCATTCGCATGCCTAATGAGCCACGCGCCATGTTTTTAAATGCGCCAGTGGAGTATGTTGGAACATCATCAAGCATCCACTTCACCGAACCGTACGCTGTGAATGTGCTTGAAATAGCCCACGAAGTGCTGCCGTAAAGATGGCTGCCCCACTGTGAAAGTTCGGGGCGCCAGGAATAAAAAGATGGAGTTGGACTTTGCGCGTAGGCCAAGCCCGTGTTGCTGGTGCGCCCAAAGTTTGCGCCGCCATTGTTCACAACAGCGCCCGCATCAAGCGTGATCCAATCAACGCTGGTCCACGCGCCAGGACCGCCGCGATATGTTTGCAGCCGTTGCTTGGCGCCAATTTGCGCCACTTGCGCCGCGGAAATTCCTTCGACATTCTGATCAAAGATTGGGTACTCGCCTTTGTCGGCGGTGTCGTAGCCGGCCCACAAAGTTGAAGTGGGCTGCACCACATAACGCAAACGATTCACGTCAAGCGCCGCGTTTTGCACGCCATCAAATGACTGGGAAAATTCAGCGCTACTGCGCGCGCCAATACCCATGAGCCCGCGCGTGGTGCCCGACTGTCCGTCGGTGCCATTGATGGTTGAGTAGTTTGCGAAATCATTCAGCGTGTACGCGATCGCGGTGCCGTTGATAAATGGCGTGATCTTGGCGGGGGAGATGTCGATTGGGTACGCCAACTCTTGGCGCGTGTAGGCGCGCACATACATGTCCTCGTTGTAACCCGCCGCTTGGTAGGCGTCGGAGATATTTGTGTTGGCGTTGAATATTGGATTTGCCGCGGTGCCAGTGGCGTTGGGCGCGTTGAACGCCGCGCTGGTGACCGCGTTCGTGGCGGGCGTTCCATTTTGCAAACGCATGGACATGACATTGGCGGAATATTCCTGCGTCCACGACAAGTGGTCGGTGAAGAACGAGTCGCCGTAACGGCGGTAGGCGGCCTCAGGAAGTTTGTTGACCGAGTAGGGACGGCTGGCCAGCATCCAACTATTAATCACGTATCCATCAAGATCATTTTTACCCAGCAACGTGAAGGCGCTGTTGCCGGATTGCAATTTTAAGAAAGCCACGGTTTCATATTCAAGACGATTGGCGAAATCTTTTTGGCGAAATGTGTTCACGAAAGCGGCGTCACTTGTCCACGCCAAGGATCCCTGCACAAGCGAATGTTCATCGATGAGATAGGTGTAATCACCGTCGATCAGGCCGCGGTATTTCAAGGCGGATGTGTACGTGACACCCGTGGAGGCTTGCTCCTCATTCTCAAAGTCATAGAAGCCGTACATGTTGAAATTGCCGCCTAAACCGCTGAATTTTGTTCCCAGGCCGACGCCGTTGAGCGTGTAAATATCGTTGACAAGTTTGGCTTCCAGTCCGGGAATTGGGTCGTAGCCAAGCAACGCCCACAAATCCCAGCGCGTTCCAATTGTGGTTCCACGATATTCGTTGTAGCCCGCGGAAATTTCCGGCAGCACGGTTTTCTCCGGCGTGCCGCTCATGTAGGGCCAATAGAAAATTGGCGTGCTGCCAGAGCGGAATGTGACATGACTCGCGTCGATGGTGGTGCCCGTGTCCTTGCCAGGATTTTTGGTCACGGTGATTTTGTCGGCGCCAATGGAAAGATGCGGCGTGAAAAATTCGCTGATGCTCACGCGCGCATCAGTGGCCTCAAATTGATCCGCGGAAATTTGGCGCATCTCATTGGCGCGCGCGTACACAGGAATGCCGGTGCGCACATACGTTCTCAGCACGGCTTGAGCGGCAACGGCGCGGTTGAGCGCGATGTCGTAATACACTTGTTGCCCGCGCATGATGTAGTTGCCGTCGGTGGCGATCACATCGCCCTCCAAATAAATTCCTTGCACGGTTTTTACATCGAGTTGGCCCGAGTCCTCGCGAATTTTTGCCAGCGATCCTGGGTTGAGAAAAACCACGGCGCGTTCGCTGGACAATCGAAGTTCGCCGGTCTTCAGGCGCGGATCATTGGCGGTGAGATCAATCAACGCGCTTCCCGTCACCATAATCGTGTCGGTTTTTTCATCAACGGATGTTTCACGGCCTGCGAAAGTGACCAGGTCGCCGGGCTGAAAAATTGCGAGCGAACCGCGTTGCGCGAGAGCAACTTTGGTGTCTTGCGCCGCCATCACGGGTGGCGTGGGCAGAGCCGCGCCCACGATCATCGGAGTTTCGCCCGACGCAACTTTGGGTTGATCAACATATGGTTGGGTTAAAAGTTTCGCGGGTCCGCTGGCCAGAGTTTGCAGATAGCCCTTGAGACGTAAATCGCCATTGGCAAATTCTTGTGACGGCGGTGCTTTGTCCTCCAACAGCGGAACTTTTAATTTCACGTCGCCGCGAAAACTCGCCGTCACCAAAACGTCATCGCCAGCCACGCCAAGACCGGCGCGTCTGGTGGGCTCGCCCACTTCCGGAAAATACATCGCGCATTGCGTGATCAATCCCGCCGCCGATGGAATGCGATTGATCCACACCACAACTTTTTTAGTGGCGAATGAATACGCGCCCACGGTCACGCGCACATCGCCTTGCACAACAAGTCGGCGCGTGTCGTCCACTTTCCAAGCGAAGGCGCGCGTGCCTTCGATCACCAAATCGCTTTTCACCGGCTCAATCGGCAAAACAAATCCGCTCAGGCGATCTCCAGTCACGGTGACATTTGTCATTTCTTGTGCGAGCGCGGCGTGGGTGACGGCCAACATAAGAATGATCGCTCGGATGACCATGAATGCAGGAATGTTACCGCTGAAATGGGCGTCACGATGGCGGCGAATTTTTTGCGGCCGCGCGTTCGATGGATGAATCCACGCCACGGGAAATTTTATCCACGCCACGCCGTGGCTTGACCAATCATGTCGTGCACTTCACGGGCCAACCAAGAAAGACCCCACAAAAACACGGCAAATATTGCAAACACAACGGCCCATTGAGTTTGCGAAATGGACAACATCCATGCCGCCGCCGCGATGGGTGGAAATATGGCCGCGGCCCTGCGCAAGGAGTCGGCGGTTTCATTCACGTTGCTTGCGGCAAGAGCGCGGTTGGATTGCCAAGCGAAGATGGCCATCGCCACAAGCGGCGCCAGCGTGAGCCATGATTCACCATTGGGCCACTCGGCGGCGCCACGGCGAATGGAAAGCCAAGTTAAACCCGACACCGCCAACGCGCAAAGAATGGAAAGAAGAATTGTGGACGAGCGATCCAAGCGCGGACGCTTCTCCAAAACTTTATGCAGTAGCGATCCAGTGGCCACGGTCTGCACCAAGATCAGCGAGGCCGGCAGCGTGAATGATTGTCCCATCCACGGAATAAAAAAACTTCCTGCTTGGGCCAACCCCAGCATGAGCAAGCCAATCGCCGGAACAAAGCGGCCCATGGTGTTCCACATTGCAATTCCAAACGCGGTGAAGAGCGCCACCGCGATACTTGTTTCGCCAAACAACGAGGCGCCAATCATGCTGGCCAAGAGCGCGGTGAATGTGAGCAGTGTTGCTTGCGCGGTGGTGAGACGTCCGGATGAGAGCGGACGGTTGCGCTGGAATGTTTGATCGCGGCGCGCGTCGAGCAAATCATTCATGCCCGCGGCAAAACCAAAGAGTCCGGATCCAATCACGCCGGCCGCTATCAGCGCCAACCACAACGGCAATGTGGAAATAGGAAGTTGCGCCGTTGCGCCGTCAAAGCGCGCGAGCAGTGTGGCGAACATCACATTCACTGCGGCACCGGCCGCGAGTGGAATTCGCATCAATTGCAACGCGGCAAAAATTCGGACCAGTGAAACTCGCATTTGAACCATGCTACGAAATGGCTGATTGCGGCGAGTGCTTCAAGATCACTACCATCATCCATCTATGCGTCGATCCAAAGAAGAAGTAATTTCCCCAGTCAGCGCCTTGGGCGTGCGAATTGGCATTGTCGCCGCTGATTATCACAAGGAAATTTATCAGCGGTTGCTTGATGGCGCGGAGACCGCGTTTCACAAAGCTGGTGGGCTTGACGCCGATCTGCGTCGAGCAACCGTTGACGGGATTTTCGATTTGCCATCGGTGGTGGCGCAGATGTTGCGGCGAAGCGATATTGACGCGGTGGTGGTGATTGGTTGCGTGGTGCGTGGCGAGACGCGCCACGACGAATTTATTGTGAATGCCGCGTTCACGCAATTCACGCAACTCTCGGTGGCGCATGCGAAGCCCGTGGCGCTCGCGGTGCTCACGGTTGAATGTTTAAGTCAAGCCAAAGCGCGCTCGGGTGGAATCAAGGGCGACGCCGGAGCGTTCGCCATGAACGCCGCGTTGAGAACGCACGCCCAACTTGGGCGCCTTCGTCAAATTTCAGATGTGGAGAAAAAATCATGAGCGTGGCCAAGGACCGTCGCAACGCGCGTCGTTGCGCGTTGCAAGCAATGTTTGAAATGGATTTGGGCGGCGAAAATAATGGAGGCGCTGGTGAAAGTTTGGTTGGCGCATTTCGAGATGACGCGCAAAGCTCCGAAAGTGATTCATGTTTGGCGCAAGGCGTTGAATTGGCGCGCGCGGCGTGGATCGAGCGCGATGTTTCCGACGCGGCCATCGCGCAACTGTCACCTGAATGGCCCATCCATCGCCAACCGGCGGTGGATCGCAATGTGATTCGCATAGCGGTGTATGAAATCACGCATGAAATGGCTCCGCCAGTCGCGGTGATTGACGCCGCCGTTGAATTGGCGCGTGAATTTGGCGGCGAACATAGTCCTGCGTTTGTGAACGCGGTGCTGGATCGTTGGTGGAAAGATCGCGGAGGCAAGCGCTGATGTTTCGCTCGGCGCTGGACGCGCTTCGCCGTGGCATTTCAAAAACGGCTGCCGCCGTGGGTGGCGGACTTCGCGGAGTTCTCAAGGGCAAGGACCTGGACGAGGACTTGATCGATCGAATTGAAAGCACGTTGGTGGCCTCGGATATGGGCGTGCGCATTGCGCGCGAAGTGGTGGACGAAGTTCGCCGCGCGTTTCGTGGCGGAACCGCCAAGCGCGGCAGCGACGCGGTTGGAATTTTGAAAGAGCGATTGAAAGACAGATTGCGCGGAAGCGATTTGTCGTTGGCAAAAGTATCCGCGGGACCAACTGTGATTTTAGTTGTGGGCGTGAATGGCTCCGGCAAAACAACCAGCGTTGCGAAAATTGCGAAGGCGCTTAAAGATGAAGGTCGCTCAGTATTGTTGGCGGCGGGCGACACGTTCCGCGCTGGTGCCGTGGCTCAATTGGAAGTGTGGGCCAAGCGCCTTGACATTGATGTTGTGCGCGGTTCCACCAACGCGGATCCAGCGTCGGTGGTGTTCGACGCGGCCGAGGCGGCCATCGCGCGCAAGGCCGACGTGTTGTTGGTGGACACCGCGGGTCGCTTGCATAATCAAGAGGGTCTCATGCGCCAGTTGGTGAAAATAAGAAACGTGCTTGCTAAAAAAATTCCCGGCGCGCCGCACGAAACGCTGTTGGTGCTTGACGCCACAACCGGCCAAAGTGCCATCGCGCAAGCCAAGGCTTTCGGCGAGGCCGCTGGCGTGACTGGCGTGTTTCTTTCCAAACTTGACGGCACGGCGCGTGGAGGTTCCGTGGTGCAAATTCGCGAGGAACTTGGCGTGCCCGTGAAACTTGTTGGAGTTGGCGAGACGCCCGATGACGTTGAGCCTTTCGACGCCGATCGATTTGTGGAGGCGCTCTTTGAATCCCTTGATGATTTGAAGGAGTGATCCGCGCGCCTATCATGTGCGGATGAAAGCGCGTCGAAGCGGATTTACATTGATCGAATTGTTGGTGGTGCTTGGCATCATCACCGTGCTCTCGGGTATCGCCTTCCCGGCAATTTCCATGGTGCGAGCCAGCGCAAAAAATGCCGGATGTATTTCCAATTTGCGCCAACTGAACACGCCCATTCGCTCCTATTCACAAGCGCATGGCGATCGAATTCCAATGGCCAACATGTTGCCCGCGATTGGTTTGAACGGTCCCGAAAATGGTTTGCCGCAATTGTTGAAAGGTTATGTGGATCAAGCCAGCGAGATTTGGTTTTGCCCCGCCGATGTGGATGATGAAAGTTTGGCGACCGGAACCAGTTACATGTACATACCCGGCCTTCTGCGCTACACGCCCGAAGTGCAATTTCAAGTGACAAAGACGGTGTTTTTGCAGAAACTCAACGAGCGCGCCCAGGCCAAGGCGCGCACGGATTTAGAGGGGCAGCTGCTTGAGGGTTTTTATTCCGGCGTGGACAAGCGCGCTGGTGGAACTGGTCCGCGCGCGAGTTACTATCCGCTTTTAATGGATTCAGCCGATCGACATCCTGGAACACGTTCGCCGCGCAACGCGCTCTACGTTGATGGTTCGGTTCGAGAGGCCGTTGAAGATGAGGAAGCCAGCGATGACGCCACGGGAGAACCACAAGAATGAGTTTCGCTCTTTCATATAAGGTGGAAATGTTTTTGCAAGATCGCAAGCGCTTGGCCAAGATTGGCGCCGCGTTGTTGGTGGCGATAGTGGCGTGCGTTGTGTTGCTGTGGAATGCCGCGCGCTTGCGTCCGCCGCCCAGCATCTTTGACACGCCCATCGACAACACGCTGAGCTATCTCACCATGAAAGATTTTTCCAAACTCCCACTTGAGGAGCGCATACGTTTCATGATGGATTTGGCCGAGCGCTTTCGTAGTTTAAAACCCGGCGAAAGTGCTGCAATGGCGGCATTTTTAGCTGGAGTCGCCGGCCCCGCGCGCGATCAGTTGCGAGAGAATGTGAAGATGATCGCCAAGGATGTGCTGGTCCAAGGCGCAAAAGATTACATGGGCTTGCCTCCATCCAAGCGCGGCGCGTTCATAGATGAGTGGGTGATTTCGTGGCAGCGCAAAATGGAAAAGGTGACCACCGGCAAAGAGGAACCCAAATCGGATTCCGATCGTCTTGACGCCATGCGCGAGCAAGGCAAGCGCAATGAGGAGCGGCAAAGCCGTATGACGGGTGGCGGAAATTTAAGCGACCGCGGCGCCACTGGGTTCTTGGATTTTTGGCAGGGCGAGATCGAGGGCAGCAGCACTCCAAAAGAACAAGGGCAGATCACCAAGTTTTTGGATGATGTGAGAACTCGGCTTGTGACTCGATGACATCCGATACCGCCGCGCTTCCCATTCGATTGATGGGCGAGCAATTGATCGCGGCGCTGTCGCGAAATGGGCGCCTGATTGTGACCGCGGAAACGGGCTCCGGAAAAACCACGCAGTTGCCACAGATTCTGGCGGAGCAGGGCGCGAAGGGAACTATTCTTGTGTTGGAGCCACGGCGATTGGCTGCGCGATTGGTGGCGCGCCGCGTGGCCAGCGAAATGGGAACAACGTTGGGCGACGTGGTTGGTTTTCGTACGCGCTTTGAATCCGCGTGGAGCGCCAACACGCGAATTGGGTTTGTGACCGAGGGAATATTTTTGCGCATGGTGCTTGCGGATCCGCAATTGCGCGGCGTGGGCGTTGTGATCGTGGATGAATTTCACGAGCGCTCTTTGCAGGCCGACATGGCCATTTCCGCGGTGGCGCAATT
>CANKBX010000098.1 GCA_947480055.1 Planctomycetaceae bacterium | reverse complement strand
GAGCGTGCTTGCTCGGTGTCGCCCAAACGCGCCGATGCCACGATGGTTAATAGATCAAGTTCCTCGCGGGAGATTTCGCCCATGCGATCCAGCGTGTCAATGGAAGCCCGAATTTGAGCGAAGGTGTTGGCGTCACCCTCACGCGCCGCCTGCGTGGCTTGCCGAAACAAAGTGATCAGGCCGATGGAGGTCATGGGGTGTGTGGCTGATCAATTTTTCGGGTTGCAGGAATTGCAATTTTTTGGATCGGGAATATTGTATTTTCCAACAGTCCGCGAATTTGTGAGTCCAGATGTTTGAGAATCAAATCCTTGGGCTGCTTATTTGCGCCAATTTTGTCAATCCACTTTTCCATTGATTGCGGTAGTTCCGTTTTGCCGATTATTTTTTGAATCTCAATTTTCTTGGCATTTTCCGAAGAATCCATGATGTTTAATAGAATTGCTTCCTTTGCACTTAAAATATCGCATTCAGCCAAAAGCAAAAGACTTGCTTGGAACATCAGGTTGGCTTCGGTCTGGTTGGAGGCACGATCAGCCAAAGTAAAGCCAGTGCTTAAAATAGGTTTGTTGAATGCGATTTTTTTTGAATGGGCGATTAATGTTTTTTCAAGTTCATTTAGGGCTTCGGCTTGTTCTTTGATCGTCGCCAATTCAGCAAGAGGCAGTGGATCTTTTGGTGTCGGGATTTGCGCCTTGGTGAACAACTCCCGCGCTTGAAACCACAGCTTGGAATTTTCCGTGAAGGCATTTACTGGTTCTTTAGGGATGTCACCAACTTGCGATGCAACAGTCTGCTGAGAGACCGCATTATTTTCAGTTGGCGTCGAAGCCAACGTGGCGGGCTGAACTTCACCACCAGGTGCAGAAGTGGGTTTAGCCGCGCTCGGCGAAGAGGAATCGTTCGACGTGGTTGCAGTTGCTGTTGTAGTTGCCGATTTGTCTTCTGAAGCGGCAGGCTCCGTGGCGACCTGTTTGGTTTCAGGCACAACTGGTGCGAGTATCTCTAACTTGGTAATAGCAGTGGGCGGCGTAGGCACTTGCATTGCATTGGCAGGCAATGGCTGCGTTGATTTTTGCGGGCGTGATGCAAAAATGAAATAGCCCAACGCAATGGATAGCAACACGCAAGCCATAATAATCCAAGCAAGATATTCATTCATGCGTTGACGCAACGACATGCGCGGAGTTTTTTGCGCAATCGCAACGCCACGCATTGTGGCGCGAAAATCCAAACTCATTCCAAGCGTTGCGACTTTGTTGGGATGCGCCAGTTGAGCTGTAAGCGAAGGCCAGCGCGCGTGTGGACTGGCGGGTACCGATGCCGAAGCTGTGGCGATGCGAACTCCAGGCGTGGCGGCGAACAAACCCAAGCCCCACGAAAGTTGGCAGGCATCTTGGGCGGGAAGCAATTTCAGCAAGCGCATCAATGCGCGGCGATTGGCCGCCTCGTCGGGCAAGAGCGAGCAGCAATTCTGCCGCGGCGTGGACAATAAGATGTCATAGACGTGGCGTTCAAGTTCGCCAGCGTGCGGCAATAAATCATCGCTGTCGCGCACTTGCACGGAATGCGCCGAAGCGTTCGCAAATGCATCGCGCGCAAATGCATGATCGTCCGCCAGCAAAGATTCAAGATCGCACTGCACCACGGACTTCCATTGTTGCGCGGTGAAGATAATGCTGCGCCGCTCCACCGTGTCGCGACCCGCCACATCGGGTCCACCAGGAAATAAACGCGTGATCGCAAAGCGGCCGCTCGGCAGCAGTTTGCCCGCCACGGATGGTCGGTGCTGAAGTTGCTCGATCTCTTGCGGAGATTGCGGCGATCCAAATCCAAAGATGGACAACGCGCGCTCCTCCGCTTCGCTCACGTCGGCGCTCTTGGCCAATGTTTGATAGCCATCTGTTGATCCAAAGAGATGAGTGGAAACTTGGATCACAAAAATTGTCTCACAACCAACCAAGTCAGCACGCCGACCACCGCCAAGCCAACCAACAACACAACATTGGCCCAGAGCCAGAAATGCGTGTCCTTGGTTTCGGCCTCCTCATCCTGTTTGATTTCACGTTGGATAAATTCTTGCTGGCTCCGCTTGACGGTTTCATTTCGAGTCTTGGTTCGATTGGCGACGATGCTGCGCAAACAAAACACGATGGGGTTTTCCAATCCACGCGCGGGCTTTGTGAGATCGGGAATATCCTTGCCCAACGCGTCGCGTCGTGAGCGCACCGCGCATGTTCCAAACAACGTGATTGAAGGAACCACCCGAATTAAATTGTTGCAATATTTCGTGGCGAATCCGCGCAGGCCGCCGTGGTGGCGGATCAGGTCTGCGTTGATGTCGATCTTGGTGAGGACCAAACCAATGGGAACACTATTTCCGCCAGGAAGCCCGCGAATAAATCGCAACGCCTGCACCATTCCGTAATCGTCATCGGCGGCGTCACCAATTTTTCCACTCGAGAGAACTTTCGGATCAATCAGCAACACCACGCCCGCGGCGCGTTGCACGTGATCGATCAACTCGGCCGTGTTGGCGTCCTCGATTTGCTCAACAAAGGCGCGGCGAAAAACTTCCCCTGGATAATCCAAGCTCACCATGGTGAACGCGTGGCCTTGCCAAGTGAGTTGAAAATCCAAATAGGTCGAACTGTCAGTGGCCTTTGGCCAACGACGTTGCTCGCCCATTTCCGCCACGGCATTCAGCAGGGCAAGATGCGATTTTCCTGAACTTGTCTCCATGTGGATCGCCCCGTTGCCGCGCCAGCATTGCTCGTATAAACGTGACAAATAAATTGTTTTGCCGGCGCGGGTTCGACCCAAAATCACAATTCGATCGCGCGTGGGCTCCTCGCCACTGCGCGAAAATTGCATGGGAGCGATAGATGTCGCCGTGGTGTCCTGCAGAGCGTCCTCATCCAAACCAAGATCGATCGAGGAATCAATGGAAAGATCGAACTCGTCATCGGGCACTTGATTGTTTGGAGTGTTGTTTGACATGAAATGCAACTTTGACGGAACTCGGCGCGACGGCAAGTTGGTTAGACTTTGCAACGACTCCCCAGGGAATGTTATGACAAGAATACCTAGTACAGCGAGAATATTTCAATGACAGATACAAGCCCTTGGAGCGATGTCGGCCGTGATGTCGCGCAGCCGACGAACGCAACTCGTTCAAAAAAATCCACCTCGGCGTTGATGATCATTGTGATTCTCTTGGTTGGGTTTGGTGTTGGGGGACTGACGACATGGATTGTGAATCGAGCGGCGTTGGTTGAAAAGGAACGGGATCGCGCTCGCGCTGTTGAGGAATTGAAATTGCTCGCGGACAAGGAGCAAGCCGCGAACGAGCAAGTTGTCGCGCGCGCCAAAGCGGATATTGCGGATATGGCGATCAAGTTGGGAATGGCTGAAACCGTGGAGAACGGGGCAAAAAAATTGATTGGCGAGGCGCAAGATCTAGCAGCCAACGCCACGCGCCAAGCCAGCGAAGCATCGCGGCAACTCGGTGACGCGCGCAAGGAGGCTTCAAGCTTGCGCGCCGAGCGTGATGAAGCGCGCTCGCTTGGGGCAGTGGCTCAGTCTGATATTGACAAGATGAAGATGCTTGATGCAAACCCATCGGCTTTGCCCACCGCGGTTCTATCGAAAGCCATCTATGGAATAAATGCCGTGCGTTGCTCGACGGCGATTTCTCTCAAGACTCCTGTTTTGGGTGTGACGGAGGTCGAAGCAAAAAATCAATTGGGGCAAGCGTTGAAGAACATTGGTTTGAATTGCGCGGAACAGAGTCCCGTGGAAATGATGCTGCTTGTTTCGTTTAGCGAGGATCAACCACGCCGCGCTCTCGGCGTGATGTTGTTGGTGACTCGAGTGATGAAAGTGCCAGGGGAGGCGTTGTCCAAGCAATCCGCCGTGTGGGGACAGCAGCGAATTAGTTTGGTAAATGACGCATCCGCGGCAACTCAACTTGAGGCACTGATTCAAGAACTTGTGACAGCGATGAATTTGGATCTTGCGCCGGCAGCGCCAACAACCGCGCCGACAACTGCGCCGACAACTGCGCCGACAACCGCGCCAACAACTAAGCCTTCAAGCGCGCCGACAACTGCACCTGCAAGCGCGCCGACAACTGCGCCAATAGTGGCGCCACCTAAAGTGCCGCCCGCAAATGGAAAGCCATAATCAAGGCAAAATCAAGCAGCCACGCTCGGTGGTCGTTCTTGCGGTGGTGGTGGCCGCGCTTGGCTATTTCGTTGACATCTTCGACTTGCTGCTCTTCGCGCTGATTCGCAAAACTAGTTTGCGCGAGGTGCTTGCCCCACAACTCGCCGCGTTGCCCGCGGATCAACACGATGTGCTGTTGAAAGATTGGGGCGTGTGGATTGACAATATTTTGCAAATGAGCGGATTGCTTGTGGGCGGCGTCTTGTGGGGCGTGCTTGGCGATCGACTTGGGCGACTCACGGTTTTATTTGGTTCCATCTTGGTGTACTCAGTCGCCAACTTACTCAACGCGGCCATCACGGATGTTGATCCAAACGGTCCGCTTGCGTTCTTGCACATCATTGGCTTGGGTAGCGCCATTCATCAATTTGAAGTGCTGCGCTTTGTCGCGGGCGTTGGTCTGGCCGGCGAACTGGGCGCGGGCATGACGCTGGTCAGCGAACTCACGGCGCCGAAATGGCGCGGCTACGCCACCACGCTTATTGCCACACTTGGAATCATGGGCGCGGTGGCGGCATACTTTGTCACGCAGTGGGTGTCGTGGCGCATGTCGTTGGTGGTGGGCGGCGTGCTTGGTTTGTCGCTGCTATTTCTGCGCCTTGGAGTGGCGGAAAGCGGAATGTGGAATCACCTTAAATCCAGCGCAAAGAAGGGCTCTTTGCGTATTTTATTATGGCCGCCTCGGCGCGTGGGGCGCTTTGCGTGCGTGGTGCTTACGGCCATTCCAATTTGGTTTGTTGTGGGAACGCTTGTGAAATATGGCGATGTCATTGGCGCGAGTTTGGGTTTGCCACTTGATGCAAAGCCGGATCCAGGTCGCAGCATCATGTGGTGCTACATCGGACTTGCCGCGGGTGATCTTTCAAGTGGACTATTGAGCCAGTGGATGGGCAGTCGGCGCAAGGCGATTTTATTTTTCCATCTGCTCACCGTAGCGGGCATGGCGTTGTACTTCATCAGTGGTGGTCAAAGTTTGAATATGTTTTATGTGTGTTGCTTTGTGCTAGGAATTGGTAGCGGATATTGGGCGGTGTTTGCCACCAGCGCGGCTGAGCAATTTGGAACCAACATTCGCGCCACGGCCGCAACCTTGGCGCCCAACTTGGTGCGCTGGAGCGCGGGCGGCAGCGCGGCATTGTGGGTCTGGAGCGAGACATGGTTTGTGAATGATCCAGGCGCGGCCTGGAAAGCCGCCGTCATTACGGGCGCCGCGGTCATGATTGTTTCCATGCTCGCTCTGCTTGGCGTGCATGAAACCTACGCGGCTGATTTGGATTACGAGGAAGTGTGAGCCGCGGCGCGTTGGTTGGTGTGCTGATCTTTGGTCATCAGCAAAACGCGAAAAGCCTCGGACAAAACAAGGAAAAACCGCACATTGGGATTGGTCTCGCGGAAGCCCGCGGCGTCAAAAACAGTCTTGGGTTCTGGTTGCACGCCCGCCAACACCACGGTCAATCCGGCCTTGGTCAGTCCATCAATTGATGTGGTGAGCAGTGTCAGACCAGTGGAGTCAATCATTGGAACCTCACGCATGTCAATCACCGCGCCAAACGCGCCGGGCTTTGGTTCAATCACTCCCATGGTTCGTTGCGCCGCGCCAAAGAACAATGCGCCTTGCACTTTGAAATATAAAATACCCTCGGGCACTTTCACGGGTTCGATTTCTGGGGCAACTGCTTGCGCTCCCACATCAGGCGCCTGCAATGTATTTTCTGTCACCGCCAATTTGGACATTTTCTGCATGAACAAAATAGAAGTGAGCACCACTCCGGCGCCAATGGCGATCACCATGTCAAACCACACCGTCAGTACCACGCACATGAGCAGTGTGAAACCCTCGGCGCGAGCCGAAGTGCGAATTATGCTCCAGCACTTTGCCAAGTCGCTCATGTAGTACGCGATGAATATGAGCAAGCCCGCCATGCCCGCCATGGGTAAATAGCCAAGCCACTTTGCCAGAAATAAAACCACCAGTAACAAAGAAATGGAATGCACCGCCGACGCCAACGGACTTGTTCCACCTGATTGAATATTGGCGGCAGTACGGGGAATTGCGCCTGAAGTTGCAAACCCACCAAAGAACGGCGCAACCATGTTGGCCAAGCCGTGGCTGACCAATTCACCGTCTGGATTGTGGCGCGTGCCCGTGAGTCGATCCGCGCACACGGCGGTGATTAAAGTTTCTATGGATGACAACAATGCGATTGAGACCGCGGCTCGAACGAGCAAGTTGATGTGCTCAAAGTCAAATGCAAGTTTGGTGGGATCGCTCAGATTCCATGGAAAATCAAAGTGCGGCGCGCCTTTTGGAATGCCGGAAACTTTCACGCCATCAATGATGGATATGAAATGATTCTCAACGGTGAGCGGTTGCCACGCGGGATTGATGCGCGCCATGATCACAGCCAGCAACGCGGACAAGGGCAGTACAACAAGCGTGCCTGGAATAATGGTGATGAAGCGGCGCCATGTGAACAGAGCGATGAGCGTGAACCCGCCCACCATTGTGTCGCACCAGTTCAGGGTGGACATGTGCGTGTACACCATGCGGACCTCATCCACAATATGAATTGTGGCTGGCGCGGTCACGCCCAAGAGTGTGCGCAATTGCAGAATGATGACCGAAAGAGCAATACCAAATGTGAAGCCAGCAATAACTGGAAATGAAACAAAGTCGATGAGTTTGCCAAGCCGCAACAGGCCCATGAGGAAAAGAAACACGCCCGCCAGCATGGTGGCCAGGAGCAATCCCGCCACGCCCATTGAATGCACAATGGGCAGTAAAATCACAATGAATGCGGCGGTGGGGCCGGATATTTGATAGCGCGACCCGCCCACAAAGCCGGCGATAAATCCGCCAATAATGGAGGTGTATATACCTGATTGCGGCGTCATGCCGGCGGAGATTGCGAAGGCCATGGACAGTGGCAGGGATGTGATGCCCACAACGATTCCTGCGACAAGGTCGCGCAGGAATCGGCTACGTGTCATTCCCGCGCGAAATGTTGCGCGCCATGCGGAGAAGAAAAGTGGTGGTGCGATGGGGATCATAGAGAGATCGCTCTTGTTGTTGAAGAACAACAGTCGAACTGGCGATGACGAACCGATTGTGGTTGCGGATGATTCAATGTGAAATGCATCTCCGAATCACTTCATCAACGCCCGCGCCACGAGCGATAGGTCTCGATGAGTTGATTGGTGCTGGAATCGTGCGCCAACTTCGACGGCGCGCCCGACAACTCTGGAATGATTCGCTTGGCAAGAACTTTTCCAAGTTCCACGCCCCATTGATCGAAACTGTTCACGCCCCAAATTGTTCCTTGGGTGAACACCTTGTGTTCGTAGAAGGCGATCAACCGACCCAACATGCGTGGCGAAAGTTTCTTGCACAGAATGGTGTTGGAAGGGCGGTTGCCCTCCATGGTTTTCTGAATGGCCAACCATTGCGGCACGCCCTCGGCCACAATTTCCGCGGTGGTCTTGCCAAACGCAAGCGCCTCCGCCTGCGCCAACACGTTGGCGGTCAGCGTGTCTTGGTGCGTGCCAATATCGTGTAAAGGCTCGGCAAAAGCAATGAAATCGCATGGCACCAACTTTGTGCCTTGGTGGATCATTTGATAGAAGGCGTGCTGGCCATTGGTGCCGGGCT
>CANKBX010000097.1 GCA_947480055.1 Planctomycetaceae bacterium | reverse complement strand
GGGGGAATTGTGTTGAGTTACAAACTACACTCACGCCATGCCGCTTGCCTCTATTGATGAAATCCTGAAGGAACTGTCCGCCGGCCGCGCCATTGTTCTTGTGGACGATGAGCAGCGCGAAAACGAGGGCGACTTTGTGGTGGCCGCGGAAAAAATCACGCCCGAAATGGTGAATTTTTTAACGCGCATTGGCGGCGGATATTTATGCGTGGCTCTTGACGGCATGATTTGCGATCGGCTTGAACTGGATTTGGCGGCGTCGCGCAACAACGCGCGCAGCACCGCATTCACGGTGAGCGTGGAGGGACATCCGCGCCATGGAATTGGAACCGGCGTGAGCGCCAAGGATCGCGCAACCACAATTCGTTTGTTAAGCGATCCAACCACGGAGTCCGCGGACTTCACGCGCCCTGGTCACGTGAATCCATTGCGCGCGCGCGATGGCGGCGTGCTTGTTCGCACGGGTCAAACCGAAGGCAGCGTTGATTTGTGTCGGCTGGCTGGTTTGCAACCCGCGGCGGCGATTATTGAAATTGTGAAGCCCGATGGCGAAATGGCGCGCTTGCCGGAGTTGAAAGAAATATGCGCCCAGCACAAGTTGAAAATGTGCTCGGTGGAGCAGGTGATTCAGTGGCGCTTGGCGCGCGAAGTGATGGTGACGCGCGTTGAGCCGCATGATGGCGAGGACATTCAAACGCCCGAGGGAACTTTCCGATTGTTCGCATGGCGCAGTTCGGTGGACGCGCTTCCGCACTTGGCATTCACCACTGGCGGAGTTGGGCGCTTGAACGCCAGTGGCGCCGTGGAAAAACAAAGCGAGCCAACATTGGTGCGCATGCATCGGCGCGATATTTTCTCCGATGTGTTTGGAACGCTCAAAGATGCAAGCGGAGGCAGCGGCCAGAATGAAATTCGCTCCGCGTTGCGCGCCATCGCTAAAGATGGCCGTGGAGTGTTGGTGTATTTGCGCAGCGAAGGCAGCGGATTTGATTTGCCTGGGCGCTTGCAACGCATTCATCGACCCATGAAGGACGATCCCAACGCGCCAGATTTAACGCGCCCTGATGGCGTCGCTTCCAAAGTGCATCCAATGGATTTGCGCGAGTTTGGAGTGGGCGGGCAAATTCTGCGCGACCTTGGATTAACTCAATTGCGTTTGTTGACCAATCATCCAAAGGGTTCAATGCCAGGATTGCATGCGTTTGGTTTGGACATTGTGGATCAGGTGAAATTGTGATGCGGGTCGGCGTGTTTGCGTGTGTCGCGCTTGGTGTTGCCGCGTGTGACGCGGCGCCTGTGCAGGATGCAAGTTCCGCAAGTACAAGTTCCGTAACTGCAAGCCCGCAGGAGAAAAATAAAGTTTCCGCGCAACAAGAAGTGGCAAAGCCTTCGAGTGGTGCGGCGACCTCTGTCACCACGGCGAGCGCCGTGGATGCGACCGCTCAATTTAAATCGACCGACGCGATGTTGAGCGCGCTTGAAAAAGCTGGTGACAACATTCGAACATTGCGAGCCAACGTGATATACGACCGCGTGGACGCCGTCAGCGAAAATCGCGAGCGTCGCACGGGGCAAATTGTGCTTACGCAAGATTCTCAGCAGTTGAAAAGTCGCACGCTGGCGATCATGTTCGATCAGTTCATCGACGCCTCCGGTCATGCCAGTCCGCAGACCCAGCGATTTGTATTTCACGGAGGTTGGCTATTTGAATTTGACGATGCGCGACATCAATTGATCGCGCGCGAATTAGTTCCGCCAGGCGAGCAACTTGATCCGCTGCGCATTGGTGAAGGGCCGGTGCCAATTCCGATAGGGCAAAAAAAGGACGAGGTTTTAAGGCGATTTGAAGTGCAATTGGCGCCACTTCCTGAGCAACCTTTATTGAAGCGACTTGTGAATATTCAGGGACTTGTGATGCGCCCCAAACTGAACGCCGGTGTGGATCCAGATTTGGCGGAGATTTATGTGTGGTACGACTTGGGCACATTGATGCCGGTGGCGGTGGCGGCCACCACCAAGGGCGGTGATCAAAAAATTCTTCTGCTGACAAAATTAGAATTGAACAAAGAGCTTGATGTAACCGCCAAGGCGTTACTTGCCACGGATCCACCAGCGACAACAGATAAGGGCGCGGCTTGGCGTTGCGACGTGCGTCCATACAAGTCAACTCCTTGAGCGCGAATGCATTCTCCGTACATGTTCCACAAGCGCAAAACAGTGAAGAGTGGCTGGCATGTTTAAAATAAAAATCCATCTTTCATGTTTGTGCGCCGCCATGATCACACTCGCCACGCACGCGGTTGATCAAGATCTTGTGCCGGCGCGCGTTGATGTTTCTGCGGCGGTGGTGAAAGCGATCAATGAACCGTGGTTGAAGCCCGATGAGCGCCGCGATATGCGCATTCGTCACGGCCAGTGGTCCGATGAGGATCTGAACACCACGGCTCGCAAAGCCGAGGCGGCGCTTCGTGTTTGGAAATTGCGAGACGCTTCGCTTGAATCACCTGATGCGCCGGTTGCGACGCGGGCGCAGGCCTTGGTGTGGCGCGGCGAATCCGCGCAAGCGATTTCATTATTGGCTGGGTGCGATGATCCAGAGTGCCAATTGATCAAGGCGCAAGCTTTGTCGTTGCTGGGAAAAATGGAAGAAGCTTGCGTAATTCTGCGTAAATTACGGGCCAAATCTGATCCCCAAAACATGGACGCAAACGCGTTGCTTGTGGCGGCGCAAGCCACAACTCAGCTTGGAAAATTGCAAGCGCTTACGGCGCAAGATTGGCGCGCCGTTGTGGATGATCTTGGCCGCGCGCGCGACGTGGACAAACTTGATCCGCGCACGCCTCTTCTTGAAGGTGATATTTTAATTGATCGTCACAATCGCGCTGAGGGAGTTCCCGCATTGTGGCAAACTCTTACGCTTGATCCGCGTTCAAGCCGCGCGTGGTTCGCGCTTGGAGAAGTGGCGTTGAGCAATTTTGATTTTGATTCGGCGCGCCTCGCCGCGGATCGGCTGCGGTTGTTGAACTCCACGCATCCGCTTGCGGATCTTCTTGATTCTGAAAGCGCGCTTTTAAGCGACGATCCAGACCGCGCCGACGCGATATTGGATGGACTGTTGTCGCGTGAGCCACACATGCCGCAGGCATTGGCGTTGCGCGCGGCGGTTGCTGGCCGTCGTTGGAATCCAGAACTTGCGCGGCAACGCCTTGGCGAGTTTGATGAGCAATTTCCAAACAACGCGTTGGCCTACGCCACGCTTGGTCGCACATTAAGTTTGAATCGCCAATATGAATTGGGTCAACGTGCGCTCGAGGAGGCGATTCGTAGGCAGCCCGCATGGACCGAACCCCGCGGCGAACTTGGATATTTATTGATGCAATCGGGCCGCGATCAAGAAGCGATCGCCACGCTGAAAGCCGCAGCCGAACTTGATCCGTTTGACACACGAAGTTCATTTGGTCTTTGGCTTATGGATGAACTTTCCAAATGGAAGGAGATCGACTCGCCGCATTTCAGAATTCGCGTGAAGCCTGGCGTTGATGAAGTGATGGCGGACTTGATGCCCGACGCCTTGGAGGCCATGCACTTGGATGTGACCAAGCGATTCGCGCATGAGCCCGCCCAAAAAACCACGATCGAAGTTTTACCCGACCACGAATTTTTTGCCGTGCGCATCACCGGTATGCCGGGAATTCACACCATGGCCGCGGCCACTGGCCCGGTGATCGCGCTTGAAGTTCCCATGGAGGGCAATCCCAAAAAGCATCTTGGCTTGTTTGATTGGCTGGAGGTGTTGCGACATGAATACACGCACACGGTCACGCTGAGTCAAACGCAAAACAGAATTCCGCATTGGCTGACCGAGGCGCTTGCGGTGAGCATGGAAACTAAGCCGCGGACTTTTGAGACATGCCAGTTGTTGGCGCGCTCATTGGCCACGGGAAAATTATTCGCGCTCGACAAAATCAAGTGGGCGTTTGTGCGCCCAGAGTCTCCGCAAGATCGGCCGTTGGCATACGCGCAGGGTTGTTGGATGGTTGAATATCTGCAAAGCAAGTGGGGTGCCGAATGTGTGCCGAAATTGCTGGAAAAATACAAGCAAGGCCTTGATGAGAGCCAGGCATTTGAGCAAACAGTTGGCGTGAGTGGCGAACAATTTTTCGCGGGGTTCTTGATGTGGGCCGCGGAGCAAGTGAGGCAGTGGGGCTTGTCGCCGGAACCGTCGTTGGAAAAACTTTCCGACACGATCCGCGCCAAAGATCCACAGTTGCAAATGGCAACGCGTACAGCGGAGCAATCCAGGCTTGACATGCTGGCGATTTTTTTGGCGAAGCAAGTTGGAGAACCGTTTCAAGTTGCGCAATCCGTTTTGGTTGCATCGCGTTGGCCGATGGTGAAGAAACCCGCGGTTGAACTCACCGACGAATTGATAGATGGATGGCTCGCGCAATATCCAGATCAGCCAGACTTGCTTGAACTTAAGTTGCGACGCCGTTTAAAGGAGCAGCCCGAGGTGGATGGAATTGCCACGACATTGTTGCAGGCGTACGCCAAGGCGCGGCCCGTGGATCCGTATCCGCACCGGGTGTACGCGCGCGGCACATTGACTTCGGGTGATCAACAAGCCGCGATCGAGCATCTGATCGTGTTGGATTTGCTTGAGGAGCAAAATCCAAGTTACGCGTTGGAACTTGCGCGCTTGTATCGGGCTCAAAATAATTTGGCGGCCGCGCGAAAGTCGGTTGAGAAAGCCGCGCGCATCAATCCATTTGACGCGGCCACGCGGGAATTCGCGGCCACGCTGGCCATTGAGGATGGAGATTTGCAGCGCGCGCGGATTCACATTGGCGCGCTTGCAAAATTAGAGCCCGATCAAAAACGCCACGCGTTGCGTCTGGAAAAATTGGACGCCATGATCGCGGCAAAGTTGTCAAAATCGCCCGCCGCGCCGTGATGGTGTTTGATTATTTCATCCAAGGCAAGTGATCCAGATCCACATTGCCGCCGCAAAAAATAATCGCAACGCCGCGCCACTTTTGTTCTTGCGCCAATTCACGAAATGCATCCGACATCGCAACCGCCACGCCAACCGCGGCGCTGGCCTCAATCGTGAGTTTTAGTTGCTCCCAAGAAAATCGCATCGCGCTGGCGATCGCGTCTTCCTCCACCACATGAATCTGATCAACAAGTTTTTGAACCACGGGAAACGTGAGTGAGCCAAGCGCGCCGCGCAAGCCATCGGCGATAGTGAGTTGATTGGTGGATGGCTGGCAGATTCCTGTTGCTTTAGAGCGCGCCGCATCATTTGCGATCGCCGGCTCCGCGCCAATAATGGAGATGCTTGGGCGTTTACCTTTGGCCGCCACGGCGATTCCAGAAATCAATCCGCCGCCACCAACGGGCACAACAATCGCGTCCACTTCAGTCACGTCTTCTAAAATTTCAAGCGCCATGGTGCCTTGGCCCGCCATGACATCGACGTGGTTGTATGGAGGAATCACAGTGGAGCAAGTGCGCGCAACCACTTGCGCCAACATTTCCTCGCGCGCCGTGAGCGTGGGTTCACACAGCGTGATGTGCGCGCCGAATTTTTCAACGGCCTCAAGCTTGGCGCGCGGCGCGTTGTGCGGCATAACAACGTGGCATGGAAATCCACGCTCGCGCGCGGCGTACGCCAGCGCCTGCCCATGGTTTCCACTGGAATGCGTTGCCACACCAGTCGCTTTGGTTGATTCAGGCAACCGACTGACCGCGTGCGCGGCGCCGCGATATTTGAAACTACCAGTGCGCTGAAACAATTCGCACTTGGCGAACACGCGGAGCCCGGCGATATTCGACAGCGCGTCCATTTCAAGACACGGCGTTCGCGCCGCGCGCCCATGAATTCGCGCGGCGGCGGCCTCAACATCGGCAAGCATGATTGGCAGACTTATCATCAGACGCAGGGTAACCTGCAAACATGGGAACACGCTTCGACACCATCAAACGTTTGCACGAGCACCGACATTGGGTTCGCCACAAATTACTCACCGCGTCGCGCGGGCTCACAAACGATGGGCTGCGTAAATCTTTTGAAATGGGAGTTGGCAGCGTGCTGGGAACCTTCGTGCATTTGTATGGCGCGGAAACCGTTTGGATCAACGTTCTCGAAAATAAAAATCAGTCCGCCGCATTTCCAACCCTAGAAAATTTCGCCAATCTTGAAGCGCTTGAACGGGATTGGGAATTGCTCGATCAACGTTGGGCCGCGTGGCTTGCCAACGCCAATGAAGACGCATTGGACCAAGTGGCCGAGCGGATACGTGAGGGCAAATCATTTTTGACCACCGTCATGGATGTGCTTATTCATGTCGCCACGCATCAGCATTATCACGCGGCGCAAATTGTGAACATGCTGCGACATTTGGGCGTGAAGCCGCCTCCAGCGTGCGATTTTATTGTTCTGGCGCGCGAGCAGTTTAAGAGCGAATAAAAATATAAGTGTGACTATCATGTGGCCTTGGCCGCTCGGGGCGCGGACTCCATCGTGGAGTTCGCTGAGAAGTACCCGTGGAACCTGAACCGATTCGTATCGGCGTAGGGAAGTGGCTCTGTTTGCGAACCGCCCAAAGCGGCTTCGCCTTTTCAGGAAGTTTGCAATGCACAACAACACGTCCCCAACAACATTAAACGGCGCCGCCGCCAACGCATCCGCATTTCAGATTGGCCGCTCGCAAGATCGATTAGCCAACGAGTCGCTGCCACTGCATGGCGCCGCGAATCCATCAACGCAATCTCAAGGCACAACGCCTGGATCTTTCGCGCGCAAATCCGATGTGGGTGGGCCGCTTGCATTCACCAGTCCGGACACGCCGGGCATGCCCGCGCCATCCACGCAAACCGCGTGGGATTTTCTTCCCACAGGATGGACAATTGTCGCGGCGCAAAATCATCAACAAGGTTGCGCCGGGCATTTGCACACGCACGTTGCGCAGTGGATTTGCGCCAAGGCGCCCGCCGGCTTTGAACCCATCACACAACTTGAGTTCGCGCGTTTAGGTGTGATCACCAAGGAAATGCGCCGCGTTGCTGAGCGTGAGCAACATCTCACGGCTGAGCAAGTGCGCGATGAAATCGCCGCGGGCCGCATGGTGATTCCGGCAAATCGTGTTCACTTGGGCTATCAACTTGATCCCATGGCGATCGGTCGCGCTTCTAAAACAAAGATCAACGCCAACATGGGAGCAAGTCCAATTAGTTCTGGCACCGACGAGGAAGTTGAGAAATTAAAATGGGCGCAGAAGTGGGGCGCGGACACCGTGATGGATCTTTCAACTGGCGGCGATTTGGACGCGTGCCGCGACGCGCTGATTCGCAACAGCCAAGTTCCCATTGGCACCGTTCCAATTTATTCCATGATCATCGGCCGCAAGCTTGATGATTTAAACGAGGCTGTAATTTTGGAAACGCTGGAACATCAGGCCAAGCAAGGCGTGGATTACTTCACCATTCACGCGGGCGTTCTGAAGGAGCACTTGCCTTTGATCAAGAATCGTTTGATTGGCATCGTGAGCCGCGGCGGAAGTTTGCTGGCCAAGTGGATGTTGATTCACAACAGGCAAAATGTGATGTACGAATGTTGGGAGAGTATTTGCGCCGTCATGCGCCGCTATGACGTGACATTTTCCATTGGCGATGGCTTGCGCCCCGGCGGCCTTGCCGACGCGACTGACGCGGCGCAACTTGCCGAGCTTGCGACGATTGGCGAACTGACCGAGCGCGCGTGGCGACAAGGCGTGCAAGTGATGGTTGAGGGACCCGGTCACGTTCCGCTGGATCAAATTGAATACAACATGAAATTGCAGCGACGACTTTGCCACGGCGCGCCGTTCTATGTGCTTGGGCCTTTGGTCACGGATATTTTTCCGGGCTACGACCACATCACAAGTTGCATTGGCGC
>CANKBX010000096.1 GCA_947480055.1 Planctomycetaceae bacterium | reverse complement strand
CAAAAATTCGCTAAACTTCTTGCCCCATGGCGCAGATCCGCGAAATTAAAAAACGAATGATCGCTGTCCGAACGATTCAACGCATCACCAAGACGATGCAGATGATCGCCACGGCGAAGTTCACCGCAAGTCTTGCGCGCGCGAAAGCCAGTCGTCCATACATGGAGCGCATCCGAGAATTGGTGGCCGAGGTGGCGGCGCGCGCTGGTGATGAAAGTCATCCGCTGTGTCTCGCGCCCGCCAAGCCAGCCGGTAAAGAACTTATTCTTGTCATCGCCAGCGATCGTGGATTGTGCGGCGCCTACAACGGACATGTGCTGCGCACTTCGCTGATCGCTTTGAAGGGCGTCAAGAGCCGCAACGCCCAAAGCGTTGTTGAGACCATCGGTAAAAAAGCCACGGCATTCTTTAAGTTTCAAAAAATCGCAGTTGAACAGAAGCATCAGTTTGGTGATCGACCCACTTTTGAAATGGTGGAGCCGTTGGCCGAGCGATTGATGAGCGAGTATCTCGCGGGTCAATATGACGCCTGCCGAATTGTGTACATGAAGTTTGTCAGCAACAGCAAGCAAGTTCCAGAGACCATGCAATTGTTGCCCATGCGTGTGCCAGCCGCCGCGGCAAAAAGTGAAGGCAAGAGCGACGGCAAGAGCGGTGAGGCGCTGTATGAATTCAGCCCAAACGCCGGCGAATTGCTCAACGATTTGCTGCCGCGCGCCGTGAAAATTAGTTTGTTCCAAGCCATCATTGACGCCATTGTCAGCGAAAATGTAATGCGCATGATCGCCATGAAGGCCGCCACGGACAACGCTTCTGGAATCGCGAAATCTTTGCATCGCAGTTACAACCGCGCGCGTCAGGGTCGAATCACCACCGAGCTCACGGAAATTATTTCGGGCGCAGCCGCGCTGGAATAAAACGACTGTTGCTGCTCACCGCACGGTTCAGCGCGCATGCCCCGCGAGTTTCATCACGCATGCGCAAACTTCGCCGCGATGGCGGAACATATTCAATTCAGTTTGCAACGACCTCGCCGTGAAGCGCGCTTGGAATGACGTGTTTGCTTGTAAAAATTATTGCGGTGGAGGAGATTTTTCTGGCGCGCTTGGCGGCGCAGGAAATCCAGTCTCAAGCGTGTTGCCATCGCGTGTCCATGCCTTCAGGCCGCCTTCAAGCGTGTAGACGTCGCTGAAGTCAAGCTCAATTAAGCGCTTGCTCGCGGCCTTGGCAATTGTGTCATCGTAAGAAGTGTCATACACCACAAACTGGTCGTACTTGCCCAGCACAAATCCAGCCTCCGCCGTCATGCGCGGAAACGGCAAATTAATCGCGCCAGGAATGTGGCCCTCGGCGTATTTTTCTGGACTTCGCGGATCAACCCACACGCTTACGGGGGCGCGCTTCATCATGCTGCCAGGTTGGTTCATCAATTCAACGGCCTTAAATGGCGTCACATAGGTGATATTTTTGTCGCTGGTGCTTTTGGTGCACGCGGTGGCGCCGGCAATGATCGTTACACAAATGGTCGCAAATGTTCGCATCGTTGGATTGTCACCGCATTTGGCCCGCGGGGCAACTGTGAAAATACAATTTCAATCGTCGGCGAGTTTTACCATGTGTGAAACATGCCGTGGCCTGTCTATGCTTTCGTTCAATGATGTACCGCTTTCGATTTCTGTTTTTAACCGCATGCATGCTTGGCGCCGCCGCGCAAGCAGTTTCAATATTTCAAACCGCTGACGCATCCACTCAGGCAACTCCAAGCAAGTCAAATTTAAAATCAACGGGCACAACAAAGTCGGACAGTCCCGCCCAACTTGCGACAGCCAACTCCAAGACGCGGGTCAAAGCCACGTCCGCGGGTTGGGTGAAACTAGCTGGCGGCGAAACCGCGGCGGTGGTTCGCTTTGAAATCGAAAACGGCTGGCACATGTATTGGCAAAATCCTGGCGACAGTGGTGCGCCTCCACTGGCGCAACTGAGCGCGATTCAAGGATGGAATTTGTTGGAGCCAATTTTCCCGCGGCCTTCCATTTTAAAAACCGTCGACGACACGGAATTTGTCTACAACAATTCGTGGGAATGGCTCTTGCCCATCGAGGGTCCCGCGGGCGTTTCTCCGCCAGCGTGTTCGTTTGATCTTTCATGGATGGTCTGCAAGGAGAACTGTGAAATTGGCAGGGGGCGCGTGGAATTTGCGGCGGCGACTGGCGACATTCCTTCGGTTGGCGCGGTTCGACTTGGTCGCTCGCTTGCAACTCTGGGCGCAACGGCGACATTCAATTCCAATGATCAAGCCATCACGATTTCTGGCGATGCTGGCAAGACTGCAAACGCAACTTCCAAAAACAGTTCCGCAACCACGGCGCAGTTTATTCCCGCGGTCATGCCCGGCGTATCGCTGCAGTCCACGGGTCCATTTCCGGCAACCGTGGCCAATGAAAAATTCACGCTCAACATTCCAATAGAAATTCAGCCGCAAAATGCTTTGGGAAAGCCGCTTGTGTTCAAAGGGGTACTTCTTTACGGCCAATCAGACAGCGACCGTTGCGAAATCATTCGCCTTCCATTGAACATCAAAGTTTCTCAACCCTAATTGCATTCGCACTGCCAAACGCGGTTGGCCACATCAATCAGGCTATACTGCACAGTCAATATTTTGTGTTCAGTTTCTTTTTCACCAACCCCCGAAAGGATTCACTTCATGAAGCACTCACGTTTTACTGCGTTGCTCACAAGTTCCGCACTTTTGTTTGGCGCCGCCACATTCGCCATGGCCGACGACACCAAGAAGGATAAGAAGCACGACAAGGCCGCTGACACCACCGACACCAAGGCAAAGCATGTGAAGGTTGGCGAGCAAGTTCCAAATTTCACCATGACCGATGTCAACGGAAAGACAATGCAATTCAGCGACTTCTCTGGCAAGACCGTTGTGATGGAATGGGTCAATCCAGGTTGCCCAGTGTGCGCTGGAATTACCAAGGCTGGCCTAGTCACCAAAATGATCGCCGACGCCAAGGTGATTGATCCCAATGTTGTTTTTGTAATGGTGAACAGCACTGGCGATACCGCCAATGATCCAAAGGCGACTGCCACTTATCTGGCCGACAACAAAGTTGTTGCCAACGCCGCGGTGATTGATGGCAGCGGAGTGATTGGAAAAATGTTCGACGCCAAGACCACGCCTTCCATGTTCGTGATTGATTCAAAGGGAACGCTTGTGTACAGCGGCGCCTTTGATAATAGTTCCGATCGTGGCACCACCCCAGGCAAGACCAACTATGTCTTGAACACTCTCACGCAACTCAAGGCGGGCGAGAAA
Organism: Planctomycetaceae bacterium; assembly: GCA_947480055.1. Taxonomy (GTDB): domain Bacteria; phylum Planctomycetota; class Phycisphaerae; order Phycisphaerales; family SM1A02; genus SYAC01. Next base: position 4,664 of record CANKBX010000096.1, on the reverse strand, counting down.
GTTTCTCCAAGCGAAGTGAAGTCATACGGTTGCGGCGTGCATTACGCCAAAAAGCAAAATGGCTGATTCGCGCGGTATTTCATTGTAAAAACGAAGAAGCCCGGCCTTGCGGTCGGGCTTCTTTTATTTTTGCTTCAAGCCGAAATCAAACATTCAGCGGCATGATGACATAGGTGAACTCTTGACCAATGCGAAGCACGCCAGGCTTGTTGGTGGCCTTGAGTTCAATGGTGACTTCTGGCGCGTCGATAATTTTAAGCGCGTCCACAATGTAGCCAGGGTTGAATCCAACTTCGATTGGCTCGCCTTGGAATCCTTCAAGCGGCATTGTGATTTCGGAATCGCCAACATCGGGCGAACTGCTTGACAGTGTCAACTGCGTCGCGGTGAAACTCATTCTCACGCCTTTGCTTTGCTCGCTGGTCAACAAACTTGATCGACGCACGGCCGCGGTCAGCATCGCCACATCGCATGTGACGCGGCGATCATGTTCCTTTGGAATCACGTCGTCAAAGGGCGGAAAGGTTCCCTCAATCAAACTGGTCACCATCTTCGCGGCATCGGCGCCACTACCAATGGTGAACACAAGTCTGCCATCGGCCTTGGCAATTTCAATTGGATCCTCCGGATCAACCGCCAAGCGATTGAGCAAATTCAGCGCCTTTGTAGGCACAATCACGGATGAATCGGTTTCGGTGGCGGAGATGCAATCACCCTTGGCAACCGCCAAGCGGCGGCCGTCGGTGCCCACAAGTCGCATGCGTTTGCCCACGCGTTCAATCAACACGCCGCCAATGGCGTAGCGATTATTTTCTACCGCTGTCGCAAAAATAGTTCGACCAACCAACTTGCGAAATGTCGCTGCGCTGACGGTGCATTCCGGCTTTGAATTTATTTGAGGCGGTGCTGGAAATTCCTTCGGGTCGTAGCCGTTGACGTTGAAGCGCATGCCATCGGCCTTGATGGACAAAATAGATTTGTTGGATTCAAACGCCAAAGTTGTTCCAGCGCATTCACGCGCGATTTGCGACAAGCGCTCGGCCGGCACCAACGCCTCGCCTGGCGATTTCACATCCACGCTGGCCACGGGAATTTCAAGCGCGATGTCCTTGTCAGCGGCTTGCAGGTATAAACGATTGTCTTTCGCCGTTAACTTGATGCAAAGCAGGGCGGGCACATTTCCGCGTGTCGCCACAACGGCGGCGGCAATCTGCACAGCTTCGACAAAGGCGGCACGGTCGCAAATCAATTTCATTTGGTCAGCCATAAGAAGTGGTCCACGGGCTGGAATAGCCCAACTTGAAGTGTAACCAACAGAAAAAAACATGTTTGGCGCTGTGGATCATTCGACTTGCAAGCCCGCGGCATCTACGCTTGAAGCATGATTCTTCGCCTACTGCGAGCCGTGAATCGCGTCTACCCATTTGTGGTGCTATTTGGCTACATGGGGGCGTTCTTGTTGGCCTTCATCTGCATATTTTCATTTCCGCTGGGCGCGTTGGTGTTGGTGATCGGCAGCGTGCTGAGTTTGGCGTTCGTGGTTTTCTTTGGTGAAACACTTGGCGGCATGGAAAGAATTTTGACGCGCCGCGCGTTGAAAAGAAATCGTTGCCCCGCATGCCGCATGGGACCAATTCAAAAAAATGCCGCGACCTATCAATGCTTGGGTTGTGGAATTTGTTTTGACATGGATGGCGCGCAACTTTCGCAAGATGCCCAAGAAATAGAAGCGTCCGACGCGAACGCAAAATTAATTGTGGTTGACTAAGGCACTGAGCCCCGCGGGCAAACCCCGCGGGCAAACCCCGCGCTCAAATAATTTTCAACGATCGCTCAAGCCGCGCGTCAGTCAGCCTTGGCGTGGGCCAGCAATTCTTCACACTGCTTTGCCAAGTCTGGACGCCCCGCGAAAATAATCATTTCACCGGCGGGCATCACTTCAATCACCAATGGCGCGCCGTCGCTGCACAGCGTGATTCCATGCTCAATTCCGCGGCCATCGCGCAAAATAACTTTAATCAAGTCGCGCAAGGTGTGCGCGTCGGCCAAATTAAATTGCAACGGATCGCGCGTGTTCAACTCCACGCTGGCGGATGTGTCCACGCCACGCCACGCGGCGTTGCTGACCATGCCGTGGCTGACGGCTTCAAATATCTGGCGCCACTTTCCAATCGGAATCACATACGTGCGTTGCAGATGCATCTTGTGCACCAACGCCTCCACAAAATTCGCAATGGCATTGCGCGGAACGCGGCGCATCTGCGTCGGCAGCGACTTGATATCCGCGTGATCGTTGGCGGCGACATCAATCACCACAACGCTTGGCGAATCGGCCAGTTCAAATCGCATTTCTTTCGGAGCGTCCGTCACCTTGGTCACGCCAAGGCGGCGAAGCAGGCTCCACGCTTCTTCAAATGTTACGAATTCCACTTTGGGTCTCGGTTGAAGGCCCTACGAGGGCGTGTTGAAATGCTACAACACTTTTGACCGACGAGTGCAAGCCAACTTGCTGTACCATTCGTTCCCTATGAAAACGGCTCTCTTTCTTTGCACAGGAAACACTTGCCGTTCCCCAATGGCCGAGTCGATCGCAAGGTATGTGATTGAGCAGGGCTCGATGGAGGGCTTGTCCAAAGATATTTTTGTGGCCAGCGCGGGCTTGTCCGCGGGCGACGGATTGCCAATCAGCCGTGAAACCAGGTTGTCTTTAGAAAAACTTTCCCTGAAACACGACGGTCACAGTAAGCGAGTCACCGCGGCCATGATTCGCAAAGCCAATGTGACGTTTGTGATGACCGAAAGTCACTTGCTTGCGGCGCAGCGTTTGGTGGATCACGACGAAAGCCAGGATCGCATTGTGCTGCTTGACCCCAAGGGCGACATTGAGGACCCGATTGGTAAAGGGCAGACCGCGTACGATTCGCTTTCGGTGCGATTTATGAAAGTGATTCCAAAGCAACTTGTGGAATATTTGAAATGATGGAGAGTGAATGAAATTCATCGTGGGAACCATCTTTACGTGGCTCGCAACATGCGCGATAAGCGCGGCAAAGCTGTCGCAATGAAAGTGGTTCTCGGTTGCGATCACCGTGGCAATCAAGTGGCGCAGACACTGATGACGCAACTTCGCAGCGACGGTCACGAAGTTAATTTGCTCGGCGATTGCGGCGGCCAAATGTGCGACTACCCGGATGCCGCGTGGCATGTGGCCAGCGCCGTTGCCAATAGCACCGCCGACCGTGGAATTTTAATTTGTGGAACTGGTATTGGCATGTGCATCGCCGCCAATAAAATCAAGGGAATTCGCGCCGCTTTGGCGCAGGATGAACTCAGCGCGCAACTAAGCCGCACGCACAATGACGCCAATGTGTTGTGCCTCAGCGCGGACTTGTTGGGGCAAACGCTTATGAAACGCATCGTGGACATTTGGTTTCGCACCGCGTTTGATGGCGGTCGCCACGAGCGGCGGTTGTCCAAGATTGCGATGATTGAAAACGGACAGGATCCGTCGACGCCAAAATCTTCTTGAAGCGCGCGGCGAGCCACTGTGTTGAGCGCCCCTCTGTCGCTCGTATCTCAAAGTTGTGAGCAAAGAAAATTCCGCCACGCGTGTGCGGCAACTCGAGCGGCTACAGCGCGCTCGACCACCGCGTGAGCAACTCCACCAATGTTCGCACGCCCCAACCCGTTGGGCCCGCCGCGCACACATCCTGATTGCTATCTGAGTTGGCCACGCCCGCGATATCCAAGTGGCACCACGGCACGGATTCATCCACAAAGAAGCTCAAGAATGCCGCGCCTTGAATTGGGTGCGCCGAGCGCTGCGGATTGCTGTTGATTAAATCGGCGTGTTGCCCGCGCATGAAATCGCGGTGCTGTTTCCACAGCGGCAAGCGCCACACGGATTCACCAGTTGCAGTGGCGGCGTCTTTCACGCGGCGGCGCAGCGCATCGTTCTCGCAAAATAATCCCGCGCAAAAATGTCCCAGCGCAACCACCACGCCGCCCGTCAGCGTTGCCAGATCAATGATGGCGGTCGGCTTCAAATCGCTGCACGCGAAACTGAGCGCGTCGGCCAGCACCAAGCGCCCCTCGGCGTCGGTGTTGGTCACTTCAACCGTGACGCCGTTATGCATGGTGATGATGTCATCGGGGCGATAGCTGTCGCCGCCAACCATATTTTCCGCCGTGGGCAAAATGCCGGTCACGCGAATTGGCAACTTCAGCGCCGCGATGGCTTGCATTGCGCCAATCACCGCCATGCCGCCGCACTTGTCGTACTTCATTCCCTTCATGCCGTTGTTCACCTTCAGCGAATAGCCGCCGGTGTCATAGGTGATTGTTTTTCCAACCAGAACAATGTGCTCTGTTTTTACGCGCGCTGAAATCGCGCGCGGCCGATGTTCCAACACAATCATGCACGGCTTGGACGCGCTGGCTTTGCCCACGTTCACAATGCCGCCCATGCCCAGTTTTTGCGCCTCTTTAAAGCCAATTACGCGCGTGCGCAAACCGCTGGCGCGCCCGATTTTCTTGGCTTGTTGCGCCACCCAATCCGGATTGCAAATGTTCGGCGGTGTGGCGGCCATTGCGCGCGCCTGATTCACGCTGGCGGCAATGGTGACGCCGCGGCTCAAGCCCGCCAAGAATATTTTTTCGTCGCT
>CANKBX010000095.1 GCA_947480055.1 Planctomycetaceae bacterium | reverse complement strand
TGAACGACGGCGCGAATGGTGTGGCGAGTGAGCAATTCGCCGACCAGTTCGCGGTCGGCAATGTTGCCGTGCACAAAGGTGTGCGCGGCGTGCGCGGGAAGCGTGTTGAGATTGTTGGGGTTGCCGGCGTAGGTGAGCGCGTCAAGATTGATCACGGGTTCATTGCAGGTGGCGAACCAATCCTGAATGAAATTACTGCCGATGAAGCCGGCGCCGCCGGTGACAAGTATGGACATGGGTGTAAAGGTAGCAGGGGTGGGCGCTAAAATGACAAGCATGGCAACTTCCCATCGATCCACTATTTACTTTGAAAGCGATGTTCTTCGCGCGCTGAAATTAAAGTCAGCGACCACGGATACGCCCGTGTCATCAATTGTCAACGACGCGCTACGCAAGGTATTTGCACAAGAGGTCAATGACCTTGCGGTCGTGCGCGCTCGACGGGGCGAGCGACCGGTCTCATTTGAGTCCGTCGTGAAAGCGATGAAAAAGAGTGGTAAAATATGAAATTTTTATCAAGCCTTCTGCGCGCAAAGAACTGTAGCGCGTGGGGACGTGGCGCAAGTGTTGGTTTTCTTGGTGTATGCGTTATATTGCATTGATGACACACAAGACAATTACGCTAAATGTGGAGGCGTATGACGCACTGCGAGGACTTCGGTCACAGCCAAAGGAGTCACTTTCGCAAGTTGTATTGCGCCTTGCCCAAGGCTTTACGCGGTCTACAAGTGGAAGCGCGTTGTTAGACAAACTTTTCGCCGACAGTTCTGACTTGTGGCTGCCTTCTGAATCCGAACTTGATCGGCTAGATGAAATTCAGAGGCAGCAACGAGCGCCATGTTGCAAAACGCTTGGCTTGCGATAAGCGACAACGATTTATGGATTGGCGCAACGGACACTAGGCATGCGCGCCCACTTGTCACGCACAATGTCCGCGACTTTGACAACCTGCCGGGCGTGGTTGTGCTGGGGTATTAAGCGTCTTGGCGCTTACGATTTATTTCGCGCGTTCTGGCTTAACTATTTGCAAGCCTGGCTTTGGCGGTGCGAATAATGCTTGCCGCAAATACCACACAGCAAGCGAGCACTGCGCCAGCGAATGCGCTAAGAGCTGCGCCTTTGATTCCGTGACCTGGACCTGAATTTACATATTGATCATTAAACGGGGTGATCACAATTGGCTGCTCAACATTTTGAATGAGTTGCTGCAGGTCGAATATTTGCTGTTTTTTGGATTCGACTTGAAGGACCAGGCGGGCGGAATCACTTTGCTTTTGTGGATCGCTAAAGGCCTGAAGTGAATCAGAATAGACTTGGATTGAGGCAATTTCTTGCGTAAGTAACGCGATTCTACCTTGAGTTGCCTGTATTATTTTTTTAATTTCCACGGTCTGGTATTCAACCCATTTTTGCATGACGGACTTCAGGCATGTCTCGATTTGGTCGCCAGATAAACCGCCCAGAACAATGCTTGTCTTTATATAATCGGAACTCTTTTGAAAATCTGTAGTAATTTTTCCTGAAATTTGGTGTTGAAGTTGCTTTTCTAAATCTTGTGTTACCTGCGGGAAAATAAGCGTTGTGAGCTGGTCTTTCATATCGTCTAAAGATTGAATTGGTTTTTTTGATATCTGACCACTTCTAATTTCAGTACTTATGGTTGCCGTGTTAAAGGCCTGCAGAACACCAAATGTGATCACGGCCAGAATGACCCAAGAAACAATAAACAAAAATCGGTTTTTCCATGCGGCTATGGCAAGATCAGCCAAGTCAATGCCATCTTCTTGCTGGGGAAACTCCTGGGAAACCAATACATATCGCTCGTCATTTTGGCGCAGTGGATTTGTTTCGGTGGGTTTGTTCAAACTTGTACTCATTTTACGATCATAACGATGTTTTTGCACAGAGTGCTTTCGCCGCCGCACGCCTTAGCCACCAATAAACAAACTGGCCACGGCGCCGGTCATCCAACAAGCGAGCGCGCCCGCGACCATGGCGCGCAGGCCAAGCGCCGCGAAATCACTGCGGCGATTTGGGGCCATGGCGCTTAGGCCGCCAATTTGAATTGCAATGGACGGCAGGTTTGCAAAGCCGCACAGCGCGTAGGTTGCAATTTGCGCGGCGCGCGAGCTGATGGTTCCGTCGCGCAGTGAAGTGCTAAGGTCAACATACGCCACGAATTCTGTGGCGATGATTTGTTCGCCCATAAGCGTGCCCATTTTGCGGGCGTCATCACTGCCTACGCCCATGCACCAGGCGAGCGGCGTGAATATATAACCGAGTATATTTTGAAAAGTAAGCACGGGAATTCCGTGCGCGGCGCGCCATGACGCGATGGAATTAATCTCGCTCAGGGCGGCCAGTGGATAATTCAACATGGCGAGCAGTGCCACGAACGCGATCAACATGGCGGCAACATTCAGCGCCAAGCGCAAACCGTCGGTCGCGCCCTCGGCGGCGGCGTCCATGACGTTGTATGTGGTCTTGGGCAAGTTGCGCAGAGCGTCAAGTGATTCAGTCTGTGGCGTTTCTGTTTCTGGCAACATAAGTTTGGCCATGACCAAGCCGGCTGGCGCGGACATCACGCTGGCGGTCATTAAATGTTTTGCCATAAGAATGCGCGCGCTTTCTTGATCGCCGCCAAGCATGACTATGTACGCGGCCATCACACTGCCGGCGATGGTTGCGAAACCAACTGTCATGATGGCCATGATTTGCGAACGTGTCATGGTGGCAATGAACGGTTTGACGGTGAGTGGCGCCTCTGTTTGTCCCAGGAAAATATTCGCGGCCGCGGAGAGCGCTTCGGCGCCGGTGACATTCAGCACGCGGCGAATGACCCATGCCAATACTGCTACCACGCGTTGCATAATTCCAAGGTGGTACAGCACCGCCATGAATGACGCGAAGAAAATAATAATTGGCAGTACTTTTACGGCGAAAATAAATCCCCACGGACCGCTGGCGTCGCCGACTTTTCCAAAGATGAATGCGGTGCCTTGGTCGGCGAAAGAAATTACGCGGGTCACGCCCGCCGCGAAGTAATCAAACACTTGAACTACGGGCGGAAATCGTAGGAACAGAAATGCGATTAGGAATTGAATGGCCACGCCAGAGACAATCGTGCGCACATTAATGCTGCGCTTGTTGGTTGAAAGCGCGAATCCAATTGCAAGAATGACGACAACGCCAATGAGTCCGGTGAGTTGTTGCATGTGAACCACAGAATAGTGAATTGATGAGTACTCTGAGTTCATGAGGACAATATGAGCGAGCCAATGCGTGAACAAGAAATGTTGCAGTGGAACGGCGCAAGTCAGCGCATTCTTGATGCGGTGGCGGTGATTGCGGCGGCAAAGAACTTGGCTGTTGGGCGCGTAAGTGGCAATGGTCAGAATATGAAATTAGTGACAGATATTGCGCGCAAGAATGCGGATGTGGTTGGAAATGAAACGCATGTTCGCTCGATGCACGGCGGCGTGACGGAGCGCGTGGTGATTGGCATAACGGGTCCGGTTGGCGCGGGTAAAAGCACATTAGCTTCGCAGCTTTCTTCGTGCGTGATTGCCACCGATCATTACTTTCCAAACTATGACGTAACGCCCGAGCATTTGCGCGACGTGCCTGAATATTCTGATCTTCCGCGCCTTGCGAGCGATTTGGCGGCACTGCGCCGCGGCGAGGATGTGACCATTCCAGTGTGGTCATTTGTGTCGCACTCGCGCGAGGGCTATCAACGCGTGCAAGGCGCCCCGATTGTTGTGTGCGAAGGAATTCACGCGCTACATGAAATTCCGCGGGCGCATTTGGACATTTCTATTTATGTTGACGCGCCTTCCACAGTGCGATGGAGCCGCTGGGAGGCGCTAGAACTTTCAGGCGTACGCCAACTTGGCGTAGAGCAGGCGCGCGCATTTTTTCACGAATTTGCGGAACCCATCTTTGGTCGTTTCGCTGGCGGTTATAAATCCGCGGCGCGATTTGTTGTTGTGAATGATGGCGCCGTGGGTTTGTAATTGCTTACGAAGCAAACAAAGTTGCCGCAAATAGAGCATTTAAAAATGTGTTCAGCGAAATAAAAGAAATTGCCGCAAACAGAGCATTTAAAAATGCGTTCTGCAAAATAAAAACAGTTGCCACAAACAGAGCATTTAAAAATGTGTTCAGCGAAGTAAAAGAAGTTGCCACAAAAGGGGCGAGTTTAGCAACCTCGCAAGCCCTGCTTGCGAGGGGTGCGTTGTCTGAGCCCCTGTGGCAACTTCTTTTATGAAGCGTGAGCTGTTTGAACGCCTAAAGCATCTTATTTTATGACGCGTGAGCAATTTGAACGCCTAAAGCAACAACGTTTCATCGCGCGCTTGGAATAAAGCATGCCGCGCATCGCGGTTCGTAATCACCAACACCGCCAACATGAATGCGTTCAGCGCTAGTGACCATGCGTTGACTATGAATAGAGGCGCCACCGCACGACGAACAAACCCCAGTGATTCGCATCGTGTCATGCGCGTGCGCAAGCAATGTTGGAAATGGCTCGAAGCCATCGCCGCGATGGTCAAACTCCAAGCCGACAATAATCACACGCCGGCATGAAGCGACAAGAGTTAGGCACACCGCGGAAAGTTGCGCGCCAAAGAAATGCGCTTCATCAATGCCAATCACGCGCGCGTCACCAACCGCGGCAAGAATATCTGCCGCAGTTGCCGCGGCTATGGCGCGGGTGCGACCGCCTGCGTGCGTGACCAATTCTTGATCGGCGTAGCGCGTGTCCTTTGCAGGCTTTATTGCAAGAGTGATTTCTTGTGCGGCGCGCGCGGCATCAAGGCGGCGAATAAGTTCTGTGGTTTTGCCGGCGAACATGGGGCCGCAGATCAATTCAAGTCGACCGGCGGGGGATGGGTGCGCAGGGCTGTTCATGTGTGTGTCGCAAGAAATTCTAGTTGGCGCGCGCTTGTGAATGCGCGCACCGCGCCAGTGATGGGATCGGTGAACTCAATCGTGCGCGCCAAGAGTTGCAGTGGCTTGCTGAAATCTTCTGGCGCATCGCGCGCGGGCTCTGGCAGAAATGTTGGATACATAGGGTCGTTCACAATCGGAATTTCAAGCGCGGCACAGTGCACGCGAAGTTGATGCTTGCGACCCGTGATTGGGCGAAGGCGATACAGCGCGAATGAGGGTGCAAGCGTGGACGCAATTGAGTGTGAGGGCATGGGCGCAAGTGGGGATGTAAATGCGTGTGATGGCGTTGACGCAAGTGCTGATGCAATTGCGCGTGCAGGCATGGCCGCAAGTGCGGATGCAAGTGTGCGTGCACCCGTGGGCGCAAGTTGGTTCGTACAAGGCGCTGTGATCTCGCGGATCATTTCGAAATGCGTCTGCGAATTCGCTTCGCCGGCGATTTCTTTCATGCGCATGAAATGTTCGTCTTGCACCATGCAACTTGCATGCGTTAGCGGAAAGCGAAGCGCTCGATTGATGGGCGCAATGGCCTCGTATGTTTTGCGCACGTCACGCGTGGCGAACAGTTGCTGATATTTGCCGCGCGTGCTTTCTTGCACGCTGAACACAATCACGCCAGCGGTGCCGCGATCAATGCGATGAATGGGAACAAGCGTGTCAATGCTCAGCTTGCGCTTCAGTCGCACAAGTAAAGTTTCTTGCAAGTAGCGGCCCGATGGAATCACCGGTAGAAAGTGCGGCTTGTCAACGACCACAAGTTGTTCGTCTTGAAACAGAATCACTTCGTCAAATGGAATGCGCGGCTCTGTTTCAAGAGCGCGGTAATAATAAATTCTTAAGCCCGCTTCAAACGCGCGCGTGGGCGTGACAGTTACGCCATGTTCATCCACCACAAGACCGGCGGCCATGCGCTGCGACCATTCGTGCGCGGAAATTGCCGGGAATTGTTGCGCAAGAAAATGAGCGATGGTTCCCAATGAAAACACATTCGCGCCGTTGTGTTGGTCAGCAGCAGCGTTGAGTGAATTCCCCGCGTGCGTTGGATTTGGAAATATATTTTCGGCGTTGTGCTGGTCAGTTTCAGCGTTGATTAAATTGGTAGGGAGCGAAGAAGTTGCGCCACGCGCAAACTCATTCACATTTGGAAGCGCAATGCAACTTGCGCCAACACCGTCGCGCGTGGGAAGTGGCGGCTGAATGTCGGGATTGCGCTGAGGCATCATGGCACCTTCAATCATCAAGACTCGTTGCGCATGACGGCGATCAACTGCGCGCCGCGTCCGCAAGCATTAACCCCAATTCCAAACCATTTCCACGGCGACATCTGGATGGAACGACGCATGCACCGGACATGAGGCGGCGGCGGCCTTGAGTTTGGCTTGATGCTCTGCGGAAATTCCAGCGGGCATGCGAATGTCCATGTTCAACTTTGCAATGCGCCGCGGCGGCTGAGTGGTCATGTGCTTTTCAATGTCAATCTTCATGCCTTTCAAATCCAGATTGAGCGGCTTTGCGGCAATGCCCATGATGGTGGCGACGCACGTGGCCAACGCCGTGCACGCCAAATCAGTGGGGGAAAACGATGAACCCTTGCCGTGATTATCGGTGGGGGCGTCGGTGATCAACGTGGTTGCGGACGGACCGTGAACGGCGCGCACGCGCAGATCACCAAGATATTCGCAGGCGATTTTTACTGACATCATCACAGTCTAGCGGAGGGGGGTATTGCGGTTGCTTGAATGCATGGGATCACAAATGATCATGCTTTCTCACTTGCCCCTACTCTGTGCGACCCATGGCCACGATCGGTAAAAGAAATCAGCTTGCGGTTGTGCGCGAAACCAACTCTGGCGTTTATATGGACGGCGAGGAGCTTGGAGAAATTCTTTTGCCTGGTCGCTATGTTCCGCGCGGCACCGCGCCCGGCGCAATGCTTGATGTGTTTATTTACCGCGACTCAGAGGACCGTTTGGTTGCCACCACCGAGAAGCCGCACGCCGCTGTTGGCGAGTTTGCCGCGATGCGCGTGAAGGAATTACATCCGCAAATGGGCGCGTTTTTGGATTGGGGTTTGTCAAAAGATTTGCTGCTGCCTTTCAGCGAGCAGGGCGGCAGCGTTGATGTTGGGCAACTAATTGTTGTGGCGGTGTGTGTTGACCCCAACACTGATCGCATGATTGCTAGCGCGCGATTGAACCGACACCTGAGCCGCGACGAGCCCGTGTACGAAGTGAATCAGCCGGTGAATATTTTAATCACGGGCGAAACGCCGCTGGGTTACAACGCGATTATTGAGAATGCGCACCGTGGACTTTTGTTTTACAGCAATCTTCCCGCGCCGCTGGCCATTGGCGCGCGCATGTTCGCGTTTGTTCGCTTGGTGCGCCCCGATGGCAAAATAGATTTATCGCTTGACGCCGCTGGTTACGAGCGAGTGGAACCGTTGACCGAGCAAATTCTTGAAGCCCTGCAACAAGCCGGCGGTCGCATGAACTTTGATGACGACAGCAAGCCCGAGCAAATTCGCGAACAGTTCGGCGTGAGCAAGAAAGCCTTCAAGCAGGCGCTTGGAAAATTATTCCGCGACCAGCGCATTGTGTTCACAAAGCCGGGTATTCAACTTGTTGATGTGGCGGATGATGCGGCCGAAGAAGCTGAGTGACCCCGCTCACACATCCACGCGCTTGCCTTCGCGCGCGCCGTCGTACCACAGCGGAAGTTGCTCGCGCTTTTGTAGCATGTTGCGTCCGCCAATAAAAAATCGCGCCAGCAAAAACAATAATTTCAAGCCGCTGTTGGCGCGTTGTTTGCGCGCGCTGCTGATCACTTCTTCATTAAGCAGGGCAAAGCGCCCACGCTTTTTCAGCGCAAGGCTAAGCCAATATTCCTCGCTGGCGTACCAAGTTTCATCAAAGCCACCCACGGCTTCAAAGTCGCTTCGGCGCGCGAAGAAAAAACATCCCGCGGCTAATTTTTTCATATACCAGTAGACCTTGAACACCGCGAAGAACACTTCCGCAAGCAATGATCCGCGGCTGTCAAACGCCACGCGTGAGCCGCCACCCACG
>CANKBX010000094.1 GCA_947480055.1 Planctomycetaceae bacterium | reverse complement strand
CCCAGGTTCACCCATGAGCCAACAATCGCGTCGCCCAGATGGCCGTCGTGCGTCTTGTTGCTGTTGCCCTGCATAATCAGCGAGCCAACTTCGCCGCCAACTTTGCAGCGCGGACCAATCACAGTGCGCGTTTTGATGGTGGCGTGCGCGGCAATGTGCGTGCCCTCGCCAATGGAAGTTGGACCAACAATGACCGCGTGGTGGCCAATGTGCGCGCGCGGACCAATCACAATCGCGCCTTCACTTGCGTCTAGCACCACAAATTTGCCGATCTCCGCAGTGGCGTGAATGTGCACTTCGCCCGTGATTGCGACAAGTTTGTCGGGCTTTGCAAGTTCGCCGCTTTGCTTCCATGCCTCGTGCGTTGCCTTGGCATCAGCCGCCATGCGCCGAGCAAATCCGTCGGCCTCCAACAAATCCCAGGGCCTGCGCAAAATAGAAAGATCGATGCGCGGCGTGGTCTTAAGTTTGGAATCAAAGGCGTGGCCCGCGATGAAATGTTCCGCGGCCTTGCGCGACAAATGCGCCGCCACAATGCTGCCATCGGCGGAGTCCGTCATGGCGTGGCCAACGGCGAGTGAATCCAAACTGCTTGGAACTTCCATCAAGCGGCCGGACAAGAACATGAAACTTTCGCCAGCGGCCAATTCATTCACGGGCAAACCGGTGCGTTGCTCTAGCAACGTTGTCCACTCTTTGGGCGCGCACAACGAAGCCACGCCAAGCCGCTGATAATTGCAGCGCACGCCCGAACGCAACTCGGCGGCCACGCGCAGATCAAGCATGGGTCCAAATTTTCCAGCCGCGTCGTGAAATGCAATCCGTGGAGTTGCCATGGCTCACAATGTAGCTTTGTGCGGGCGATTTTGTGGCGGCGCTTGAACTTCTTAGCGGCGCCGGCGCGCGCCAAACGCGCTTGCCATGATCAACACCGCCGCGCCTGGCGCTGGAATATTTTGCGGCGTAGTGGAAGAACCAAACACCCACGCATCGCTGCCACCATTGACCAATGGGTGATCGGAAGCGCCGAACATGGCTTGCTCCCACTGCCCGGAATCTTTGGTCCAGAAATGCCAATAATTTTCGTAGGGTTCAACATCGCCTTGACCATAATTGGTATCGGCGCCAATGGACACGCCCGTTAAGAACACGCCAAAGGAATAGGTGTCGTACAGCATCGACATTTGCGGCAGCGCCGCGTCAACGCTCAGCATGGCGTCCCAACTACTTTGCGCGCTTGCGCTCCATGAATAATTGATCAAGTAGCCGTTGCCATTCTCAAAATCAATTTGAATGCTGGCGCTCTTGTCGCCGAAGCCAACGGTGAATGTGTCAACGATGGCGGCGTGAACGGATGTGCAAACAACAACAGAGGCAATCGCGGCGGCGCCGCGGGTGGCGAATGAAATAGACATGGAAACTTTCTCAAATGCGGACGACCTGTTTCGCGCAGGATCCAAGGAAGGGAACAAGCTGAGCCGCTTGAGTTGGTCGACCCGACTTACTCGCCGGCGAAATATTTTCGCGGGCGCGCTTACGGTGACGCGATCGTTGCGGATTTACACCGCATTCCTCCAAAGCATTCGGCATCAAAGAACTTCTTTGATATTCACAGAGTAGCCTAAAATTTTTTCGTGTCAAAAAATCTCCGCGCAATTCTTGCGTGAACACGCTGCGCTGATTGCAAGCGCAAAGTGGCTCAATATTTGCGCGGGCCGACGCCGGGAAATCCCCACCACGAATAGGTGCGGTTCAACGCCCAGCCAATTGGCAGCGCCATGACCGCGCTTGATAAACACCAACCCATTCGCTTGCCCAGTTCCTGCAAAGCGCTTCCCGCGAAAGGCACCGAGCCGTCGGGCCAAATTCCGCGCATGCTCCAGATGAATACCCACACCAAACTCACGCCCAGCAACAACACGAATGTCATGGCGGACACGGTGAGCATGCTGCGGCGCAGAAGCAGCGCGCGCACAACGGTGACCGACGCGGATCCAAGCGCGAATCCCAACGTGTTGGGGCCGGGCAAAAACAAGAGTGAGCCCGCGATCAATTGCGGCGATGAAAGGTCGATCAACAATCCAATCACAAAGCATCCCCACCATGCGCAGCGGCGCGACGCGTTCAACGAAACGAAAGCCGCCAACACTCCCGCCAAACTTGGCGATGCGCCGGCGATTGAAAACACGGGCATGAACGCGGCGTCCATGGGCAACACGATCGCCACGGCTAAAAAGAACACGCTCCACCTCATGCGAACTCACGATCCGTGCCCGCATGCGCGCGAGAAATTTTGGTCGCGCAATTTTCAGCGCCAACGCTTTCAAGATGCGGCATCATGGAATTGCCTCGGCGTCGATTTTTAAAGTCACTTGACGCAATCGATCGGGATCCACTTCGGTCTTCACTTCAACATGCATGCGCAATGGATTTTTATCGCTGCGGCGCACGCTCACAACCGTGCCCATGCGCATGCCTTGCGCGGCGGACTTCCAAGTGGCGTCGGCCAAGCGCGCGATGTCGCCTTCAAATACTTGCTTGCTGGCCTCCACTTCACCAACTAAAAAACCGCCTGAATCTGGGCGCAATTGAATCAAAACAGATTCCGCGGGACCAGCCTCGGGTCGATCAGCTGGCGCGATGAAAGCGTCCACGCGACCCGTTGATGGATCCGTGAGCGGCGCCAACCAACAACGAACACCGGTTGGTTCGCCCACAAGTCGACCAACTAAAATATCGCCGCCAACAACCGCGGGATCACCGCTTTGCACGCCGTCGCGCGAGCCCGCGTTCAGAGCCAACATGCGCTCACCCGGACCCTCGCCGCGCGCGGTGACGCTGACCAGCAATGGAGCAACCTCGCGTCCGCCTCGATCCATTTTTTTGGCTCGGTCCAATTGCTGAAGCCGTTGCTCCAATTCACTTGAATGAATTCGCTCCGAATGCCACAGCGCGCGAAATCGATCACGCTCATCGCTGAGCAATTGCGCATCCAAATATTTCGCGTCATCGCGCTGCGGCCGCAGCCATTGTCGAAGCGCCATCAAACCATGCGCTGGAGGCGTGAGCGGCAACCACAACACCGCGGCCACATCGGTTGTCCAAGGAATGATGCGCGCGCTGGGCAACAAAGAAATTGCAGCGGCGACCAGAAGGCACGCCAAATACAAGCGGCTCGGCTGGTCAGGACCTCTTGCCAAGGTTCACATCAAGTTTCCCGCGGATCAATATTCGTCCGCGTCCGACTCAAGGGTGGACTTCCACGCCTCAAGACTTTCAAGATAAATCGCCGTGCCGCGCGCCACGCAGGTCAACGGATCGTCGGCAATTTTCACGGTCAGTCCAGTGGATTGATTCAGCACCACATCCATGCCGCGCAACAATGCGCCGCCACCCGCGAGCGTGAGTCCGTTCTCCACCAAGTCGGCGGACAATTCTGGATCGGCGCGCTCAAGCGTGCGCCGAACAGCCTCGGAGATCGACTTCACTGGCTCGCTCAACGCCTCTCGAATTTCGTCGCTGGTCACCGTGGTCTTGCGTGGCAAGCCAGTCACCATGTCGCGACCGCGAACATCCATGTTCATCTGCGGTCCAACTGCGGCCGCGGAGCCAATCTCTATCTTGATGCGTTCCGCGGTCTGCTCGCCAATATTCAAGCCGTACATTTTTTTCATGTGGCCAATGATGGCCTCGTCAAAATCATCGCCGGCAACGCGCACGCTTTCACACGCCGCGATATCGCCAAGACTCATGATCGCAACTTCGGTTGTGCCTCCGCCAATGTCCACAATCATGCTTGCCGTTGGCTCAATAATCGGAAGCCCCGCGCCAATACCCGCGGCCATTGGCTCCTCAACAAGAAAAACCTTGCGGGCGCCGGCGCGCTCGGCGCTGTCAAGAACGGCGCGCTTTTCCACCGCGGTAATTCCACTTGGAACCGCGATCACAACGCGCGGACCAAAGATGCGGCCGTGCCCATTCACCTTGCGGATGAAATACGCCAACATGGCCTCGGTCATTTCAAAGTCGGAGATCACGCCATCTTTGAGCGGTCGAATCGCTTGGATGGATCCCGGAGTCTTGCCCAACATTTCCTTGGCAGCGAAACCCACCGCTGTGCCATCGTTCAAAACCTTGTTCGTGCCCTTGCGCACGGCAACAACACTGGGCTCGTTCAACACGATGCCTTCGCCACGCACGCACACCAACGTGTTGCAGGTGCCGAGATCGATACCCATGTCAACACTAAACCAACCCAGCAAAGATTTAAGACCCATCGAAGTTCCGTTCCCTTTCGTTTGTCGATTGCATCGCAGAAAAACCGTTCATGCGAAACGGACCGCCATCAGGATTATTTTTTGTACTCAACGTATTCAAAGGCCCCACCTTGATTTCCAGAGCCAGATGTGATGTCGATATTTTTCAAGGCGATCCATCCGCTTCCAATTAAAAGCAAAAGCACGCTGGCGGCAAGCAACGCTGAATAAATATCAAGCCTTGGTTTTCGCTGCGGAAGATTTGGGTTGAATTGACTCATGTGGGGCCTTGCGAAATACTTACTCGCCCTTGCGCGCGATGGCGCGCAGACCGGTTCGGACTTCGCCCTTGCTGGCTTGCTCCAACTCAACCACGCCCACCGAGCGATTCACATCCACGGTGGTGATGCGAAGATTGCCAACATATTTTCCGCCGTCGGCGATGCTCATCACCCAACCAGGTTGCACGCCATCGCGGCTTCCAGCGTTGATTTCGGCCATGGTGGAATCCGCGCCGCGGCGCACATTGATCACAGTTGCGCTTAAGGATCGATCCGCTGGAAGTTTGACGTCGCCGTTGGTTCCGCTTGTTGCGCCGGGACGAGCTTGTGGCAAAGCGCCCGCGTACGTTCCGTACTTCTTCAATTGATCGTTCGCGCTTTTGGCATCGGCCGCGGTCTTGTCCTTCTCGTCGTTGGCTTGCTTCAGTTGCTCCTGCACTTGTCGCAACTGGGCCTTGAACACTTCGTTCTCGCTTGTGAGATTGGCCACTTGATCATCCAACTGAACATTGTCGCGATTCGCTTTGGTTAAACCAGATCGAAGCGTGGTCAATTCTTTGGAGACATTCGAAACCAACTCGCTCTTGATTTTATCGCTCTCGGAAAATACTTGAAGGTTGCTGGCGAAGCGATCAAGTTGCGCTTGCGTGCTGACGAACAATCCATTCACGCGAGCGGCTTCGGCGATGGCGGTGTCGCGCTCAAATTGCGCCTTGGCCAATTTGATTTCAAAATCCTTGGCGGTGTCTTGCACGGAACGAACTTCCATCTCGCGATTGCGCTGCGACGCGTCTCGTTCAAACACGGCGGCGGTGGCGCGTACTTGCTCATCCAACCAACGCGTCTTGAAATTCTCATCGCTCGCGGTGTTCAACATCACAAGCGGAACCAGCGCCACGGTGAGAAGCGAAGTCAGCACAACAAAGATCTTTGTCAGAATATGCACAGCCAAACTCCAATCAGAAGGAATCCAAACGGGTCTTACGGCCTACTGCCCCCCGAGCCGTACAGGTAATTTGCCTCATTTGGGGGGTTGTGTCAACGAGGCAATTGAATATTTGAGTGATTTGTGTCCACGGGAGGCGACTGTGAGGGCGATTGCGCAGCCGTACTTTGAGCCGCGGAAATATGCGATTGGCGGCGCAAAATGCTTCCCGCCGCGGCGATTTGCACTTCTGGTTCCCGATCGCGAAGCAGTTTGGACAGCGTGGCTTCCGTCTCGGATCCGCCAACCACACCCAGCAGTTTTGCCCCCAAAGTTCGAACCCGCACACTTGGATCACGCGATGCGATCACCCCAAGTTCCGCTAGTCCCAAAGGCGCGGGATTCATAATCTTGCACGCGGCGATCGCCGCAAAAAGTCGAATTTCAATTGGGCGAATATCCGCGCCGTCCGCCTCGATCAATCGCTGCAACATGGGCAGCGCCGCTTGATCACGCAATCGACTTGCGATTTCGCAAGCCAATTCAATGCACTCGCTTTGATCCGACCGGAAAAACAATGCGGCATGGACGGGTTCAATTTCTTCTTGATCGCCAAGTTGCACCATGGCCTCGGCGATTTGCAAATTCACAATTCGAACCGCCGCCGGATTTGCGCGGGTCATTGGCTGAAGCGTCGCCTCTTTCAATAATGGAAGCGCGGTTTTATTTCCAAGTTCGCCCAGAACCATTGCGGCGTTGCCACGAAGCTCTGCGCTTGGAGATAAAATCATCGCGGCAAGCGGTGATGGATTCACCTCCGCGCCAGATCTCGAAAGCGCCAGGATTGCCGCGGCTCGAACGCTGTCGTTGGGATCAAGTTTCAGTGGTTCAAGCAATGGCCCCACTCCTTGCATGCGCAACTTCGCGACGCACATGGCGGAAACAAATCGAACGCTTGGCTCCCGATCAGCAAGACCGCGCCGCGCGGCGGGCTCGAAAACACTCATGTCATATTGCATCGCCTCTATGGAATGCGCGCGCAAGGCACGATCGGTGTTGCGCGAAGCCTCGTCTAGAACCAACCGCGCGTTGCGCGCCCAGTCGCTGGAGTTGGACACCGGTATGGGCGCTTTAGTTGTGAACTTGCGCGAAAGCGAGGCGTCATTTTCTGGCGAAACACTTTGATCTTTGCTGCTCCACGATGGAAGTTTGCCTTGCTTGGTGTCGGAGCAACCAACAATAAAAAAGCCAGCCACGATCGCGGATGCGACCAAACCCGCGGAACGCAAAGATGATTTATGTATGTTTGGAAAGCAGTACATTAGGAATGACGCCAAAAACATTGTCCATGAAAATACATCGCCAATCGTAGCAAAAATGGTGCGCGTTCGTTCCAATGGAAGCGACGCGAGCATCCACGCGCTTCGCTGTGAAGGCAGTGAACTTTCCACGCGCGCGCCATGCGTGTCAAACGCGCCGCTGATTCCTGTGTTCACCACGCGCAGCATGGATCGACGCAATTCCACGCAACGCCAACGCGCGGCTTGCTCATGATGGCGTCGCGCGGGATCGAATGAACCAAACCAACCATCGTTGCTCAAGTTCACAATCACATCGGCTCCGTCATCGGCGTTCACCAAACTGCGCGTCGCGCGCGAGACCGTGTCCTCGAAACAAATCGGAACCGCGATCGAAATTCTCCGCGACGCTGTTTGCATTGAAAGCGTGCGCGGGCGCTCGCCAGTTGAAAGATCAAACTCCATTCCGCGGCCGCCAAAATCAAGCATGGCCTGTTCAAGCGCCTTCCAATAAGAGATGTATGGCATGGTTTCGCCAAAGGGCGTCAGAACAACTTTGTCCACGCGCTCGTGCCGCCCGCCGCTCTTCAACAAATAGCCGCTGTTGAAATGTTTTTTCCACGCGTAACGATTTCCTTCAATGCGCAAGCCTTCGTAGGCGCCGCTGCCCACCAGCAATGGCGCGCCGCATTGATTGACCAGATTTTCCAATTGCGATATGAAATTGTCGGCGGGCCACAAACCTTGCTCGCGCTGCAACATGATCGCGTCGCTTTCCAAACCCACGCCCGGCAAAACGGTCTCCGGCCAAGCGATCAAATCTGGCTTGATGGCGCGCGATTTCAACTCGGCCAAGGCATCGGTGGTTGCCGTGAACGCGTTGTCAAATTGCTCCTGCTGCATGGCGCGCGTGGGCGCCATCTTGTTGCTTTGCGCGACGTTAGTTTGAATCACAAGCACTTTGAACATGTCGGCGTTGTCGATTGCAACGGGCGACGAGTTGAAAAATCCATACGTCAACGCAAGCGCCACGCATGCGGCGGTTGCGATCGCGCCCGCGCGCCAATGCGATTGGCGCGGCGGGATCATGCTGGCCAAGGCGCCGCTGATCAATCCAGGAATAATTCCCAATCCCGCAGCGCCGATCACGTCCGCACCTTGCGCGAGCCAAGGAAAATCAATCAGTGGTTGCGCCGGCATGAACCACGGATAACCATCCATGAACACGCGGCCGCGGAACCATTCACATCCGCACAAAATAATTCCGCAGCGGATCGCCAAAGGCCAAGCGCGAAATCTCTGGCCTCTCTCAACGCGCGACATGACCACGGCGAAGATGGCGTCGAAGGCGCCCATGACAAT
>CANKBX010000093.1 GCA_947480055.1 Planctomycetaceae bacterium | reverse complement strand
TATTCATGCCAACTACGAACCAAACGCGTTTCGTATTTCTTGCATGCGCCGCGCCCGCGTATCTAAGCGCGTATGCCATGGCGCAGTCACAAGTTGGTCCCGCATTTCAGCGCTCCGCCATTGTGGAAGATTATATTTTGCCCGACCATTCCGGCCTGAAGCCGCCGATTTTTTATGAACCGTGGGACAGCATGGATGGAACAAGGCGCGCGCAATTTGGCGGCGACTTTTTAACTCCGCGCATTTTCTTGCCGCTGTTTGAACCGCGGCCAATGGAAACTCAACTGGACATGAGCCACGCCGACAGGCCGTTTGGTTTCACGCCCCTCAATCCAATATTTCCAGATCCGCTTGAATTTCCGCTTCGGCCACTGCGCGGTTTGGAGCACGTGCTGTATGAGCAATGCAGCACCATGTCGAATATTTATTACACGCTTGTTGTGCAGGGCGTTTCGCGTACGTTGCCAGACCAAGGAAATATCGCGGGTGTTGGCCGGCTGGATGTGAACTTTCTCACCGTGCTTGCAAAAACTCCGGGCCTTGGAACCAGCGCCATTCAAATGCTGTTTCGTCAACACAACGTCATTGGTCAGCCCGCCAATTGGACGCCGGGCGGCGCGTCGGGCACGTACTTCTTCATGAACTCACTGCAGAACGGCGACAACAGCACGCTGAATATTCTCAGCTATCAACAAGGATTCATAGACGACAAACTCATTATGAATGTCGGCAAGATGCATCCCAATCAATATTTCATGTTGAACTTTTACGCCAACGATGAGTCACGCCAATTTCTCAATGGATCATTTGACGGCAACAGCGTTTTTCAGCCAGCGCAAGGAACCTATGCGCCTGGCTTTGTCACGCAACTAGTTCCATTCGACAACATCTATGTCAACGCTGGCATATTCGATATCGCTGATTATCCAGGCAACTCATTTCAAAATATAAACGACGGTTTATATTGGGCCGGTGTTGAAGTTGGATGGACGCCGAATTTTCTTGACACCTTTTCCCGCTACAACGTGACCGTTGGAACCACCAACGCGGGCAACCAGTCGTACGCCGGTTACGGCAATGTCACCGGCGTGAAGCAGACCAATTCCATGATTGGATTTCTGGGTCAGCAACAAATTGGCGATTGGCTTGGCGTGTTCGCCGAGTATGGACTTGGTCAAAGCACGGGCGCGGTGGCGCAGCAGGAATTTAGCGCGGGCGTTTCCATTGTGAAACCGTTTGGTCGGCCCGACGACGACTTTGGAATTGCCTACGCGTGGACCAAGCCCAACAATGTCTACGGCAACGAACCCGCGGGCAGCGATCCGGCAAGCGCCAGCATGTTTGAAACTTTCTATCGCCTGCAAATCACCGACAGCATGCAGCTGTCGCCAGACTTGCAAGTGTCTTTCAATCCCGCAAGTGGTGACGGCAGTCCGGTGGTGTCATTGGCACTGCGACTGAAGACGCAATTCTGAACGCGCGGCATTAGCGTGCGTGACGGAGTTTTTCCAATTCTTTGCGAAGTGGCGACCAATAGCGCTGATCAATTTCGCGCTCGGCAGTCTCTTCGGATTGAAGCGCCTGTTGCAAATCTTTTGTGGAGCCAACCACGGCCAGCGACAAGAGCGGCCGCTTCAAAGCCGCGCGTTTGCATGCCGCCGGATGTTGCTTAGCAATATCAATCAACAATTGCGGGGTGCGCATTTCAAGTAACCAAAATGTAATCTGGGCTTTATTTGGTTTTTTGTAATTCTCAAAATAATTGGCTTCAACAAGTCTGCGAATCATTGGCCAATCTTTGTCGCGCTGGGTTTTTTTGGCCAGCACCAAATCGGGCAACGACATTAAATCACAGCGTGTTCCATCTGGAAGAGCAATCGTAGTACGGCGCTTCCATAGCGCGGAAAACACATCCACACCACGCATTTTGGACATGACATCGACGCGCATTCGCGGCGCATCAGGGTGTTGGCAGCGAAAATGAACCGCGTGGCCACGCCGCAGAAATTGCAACTTGCACGATGGAACTGCAATCGCATTGGCTTGCAAATCATCAAGGGCGCGGCGCAACCGCGCCAAGTTTTCGGCATCGGCCAGAATGGCAAGATCGGTGTCGCGGCTAAACTCTGCCGCGCCGTAGAACACGCACGCCTGACCGCCCATGAGCAGCGCGCGCACGCGGTTCTTTTGCATCGAAGAAAGGACTTTGCGTATCGGGTTCGGGATCAAGCGAACCCCCGAGCGCCATGTAGGTCATCCACAGTTTTTCGCTTTCTAGCCAACGCTGAATTGGCGTCAGCCGATACCACTCGGCCCATTCACTGCCGACAAGTTGTTCAGCACGAACCATGAAATTAGTTTAGCACGAAATTCGAAAGATCCACAATCAATCATCCATCCACTACTCTGCGCGCATGAATAAAAATACCTATGTCATGTTGATCGCCGTCATGACCGCGTGCGGCGGATTATTGTTTGGCTATGACGTGGGCGTGATCAGCGGGGCGCTGTTGTTCTTGGAAAAAAAGTTTGAGTTAAGCGATCAGGGACAGGAAGTGGTGACAAGCGCCGTACTGATTGGAAGTTTTTTGGGCGCGCTTGGCGCGGGTTGGTATACGCGCCGCTTTGGTGGCCGCAGCGCCAACATGTTGGCCGGCGCAATCTTTGTGGTGGGCGCGTTCGCTAGCGCCGCCTCTAACAGCGCCGAAACACTCACCATGTCTAGACTTTTAGTGGGTCTTGGCATTGGTATAACCGCGGTGGCCGCGCCGCTGTATATCGGCGAAATCGCGCCACCAGATCGCCGCGGTCAAATGATCACGCTGTATCAATTGTTTATCACTATTGGAATTTTGGTCAGCTACATAGTTGATCTGGCCGCGGCGCCGCACTGGCGAATTATGTTTGGCCTGGGCGCGGTGCCTGGCGTTGTTCTTGCCGTGGGAATGAGTTTCATGCCTTCAAGTCCGCGTTGGCTTGCTTCACGCGGCCGCATGGACGAGGCCAAGAAAGTTCTTGATCGCACGCTGGAGCCCGCCATGGCGGAGCGCGCGCTGAAAGATATTAAGAATGATTTAGAAACTCAAAAAGGTCTGCCACATTGGTGGTTGGCGTTTGGCACGCGCGCCGCGCGCCGCGCGTTGGTGATCACCACCACGCTTGCTGTATTGCAACAATTCATTGGCATCAACGCGATTATTTATTACGCGCCGCGCATTTTTCAGAAGGCGGGTTTCGCCGACGCCAAGGCCGCGCTGTGGGCCACGCTGGTGGTTGGCGTGGTGAATGTTGTCGCCACATTTATAACCATGGGCATGGTCGATAAATCTGGTCGCCGCACATTATTAATTTGGGGATTAAGCGGCATGGTCGCCTCGCTTGGTATTTTAGGCATGGCGTTCAAGCAATTTGATCACGCGGAGGCGCAAAAGACTTCGCAACAATTTACGCAACAAACGTCGCAGACTTCCGCGCAGTTGGAACCTGGACAAAACACTCAGCAACAGAACGAGCAATCCACTGAAAAAACCGCACGCATTGCCGCACAGCGAGTGGCAACGGATCCCGCGCCGCCGCACAATTTGGAGGCGGCTACGCCAACCGACTCGCCCACGGATGTTGCGTCGCCCCGTGATTTGCCAAGCACCAGCGAAGGCGCGGAAACCTTGGCGTGGCTGACCTTGGTCTGCGTGATCGTGTACATCGCATGCTTCGCGTTCAGTATGGGTCCATTGGTGTGGGTGCTTATTGGCGAAATGTTTCCGCTACAAGCGCGCGGATCTGGCAACGCCATTGCGTGCGGCGGAAATTATTTTGCAAACTTCATTGTGGGCGCCACATTTCTAACCTTGCTCACCAAACTAGGAGCCAGCAACACGTTTCTTATTTTCGCCAGTGTCGCCATGTTCACGTTGCTATTCGTGCTGTTTTTCTTGCCAGAAACAGCGGGTCGCACGCTTGAAGAAATTGAACAAGATCTGGGTGAAAAAACACCAAAGGCTCGTTAAAGCCACTGTAAATTCTGAATACCAAATTGTAAAGTAAAAATTATTGCCACTTGGTTTAGTACTGATGTAACTGAATCGAGGCAGTCCCCGAGGCAACATTTTGATAAGTCTGGGTGGATCCAAAGTAATCTCAATAATTTTCAAATATAAACCTATGGCTCTTCAATCAAAAAATATCAAATGTCAATTTATTTGTGCGTTTTATTTGTAGCGTGCCAGAGGTGGAGGGCAACGAGTAATACTCAAGGATTTCGTTCATCGTGGATCTGCACCGCAACCCTGCCGGCATTCTTCAGAAGCTCGCACTTCCATTGCTTGTTGTATTGATATTGACTTACCTTGTCTTCTACATTCCAGATTATGAAATCGGAACCGCGTCTGCTCTTACCGTCACGGCGTTGTTGGCCGCTATCGCGTTCCAGTGGACCCTGAACGACAGTCTGCCCAAAGTGTCCTACATGACCATCGTGGACAAAATATTTTATTTGGTCTACTCATTTATTTTCTACGCCATGGCGCAAACTGTTATCACTTTCAACATGTCAAAGCATGGTGATGACATGAAGAAACTCTCGCACCGAATTGAAGTCCATTCTCGCTACCTATTTCCAGCCTTGTTTTGTATTTTGCTTCTGTTGCTACTTAAATAAAAGCCATCTATTTGGGCAATTGGCATTTCATGGTAGTAAAGGGGGTTCAATACTTTTTTATGAATTCACCTGCTTGCGTATCAATGCAAACGTGAATTACTATCTATTTATGATTTCTGTGGGCTATTGCAATATTGTATTATTACAAACCATTGTGGTTGAGCGTACTCCATGAAATTTTACATATGAAATCACGTCACACAAATCATTGTTCATTTGCTTTTGCGGCGCTAGCGGTAATTTTTATTGCATTACAGACCGGATGCACAACAGACATTTCAACTGCAACAGATGCCTACCACCTTGGTCAATTTACCAAGGCTTCGGAAGAAATAGAAAAGAGCGTTCCAGAACCAACTGATTCGTCCAGCGATTCCTTCATGG
Source organism: Planctomycetaceae bacterium (assembly GCA_947480055.1). Lineage (GTDB taxonomy): Bacteria > Planctomycetota > Phycisphaerae > Phycisphaerales > SM1A02 > SYAC01. Next base: position 3,580 of record CANKBX010000093.1, on the reverse strand, counting down.
AAGTGAAGTACGAACGTGATTTGTTGTGGGCGGGTTTGGAAAAAGCCAAGATCACTCAAGATGATGGATCTTTTGAGAAGAGTTTAAAACTGTTTACCAAGCTTCACGACAAGGCTGATTTTTTGCGAAGCATTGAATCTTTTTATGCGCAGAACCCATTTGATATGAAAAATTGGGATGCAGGGCAATTTACGAAAGATATTGGCCAGACAATTGTTGGTGCGGATCAGACCGACTACGTTCTCCAGCCTTACGAAATGATTTTAATCAATGCTTACGCAATGCTTGATGCCATGATGCTTGGAAAAGACGCCGCCCCATATGCCAAACGCGCCGTGCGATTACAAGAGCTTGAGCGGGATGATTTGAAGCGCGCTGGTTATGAAGTAGTTCAGCCAAATGCCGCCCAGGTTGATAGCGTGTTGCGAACAAAGTCAGCCGCATTGTCAGGCTTTAGTATCGAATCCGTATTTGGAGCAGATGGATTTACAAAGGCTAGGGCGGCCCTATCTAGCGTGATTCGATCAGCGCGGGAGGCGAGAGCCGCTGATCCAAGAGTGACTTTGGCATGCACCCTGGAATGGGCGTCCTATGTCATGGCTCGCGATTTTGGCGCCGCGGAGGCCGCGGTTAAATTGGTCCGCGAAACTAGTGGCGCAAGCAAACTCGCCGATCGCATGCAAGCAATTAAAACGAAAGATGATTTCGTTCTGGTGCTTGTGGGCGCGGGCAAGGCCCCAAAACGAGATTATTTCAGTGTTCGTATTCCAATTCCAATTCCAAATGTTGCGACCGGCTATTTCCGAGGGGTGTATCCGTTCTTGGAGTTTAGAACGGAACATCGTCCGAATCAGATCACCATTACAAGCCAATCGGGCACGGATACTCTCGAAATAATCGACTCAATTGATGCGATCATGGCGAGAAACTTTCAGCGTCGTGAACCTGAATTGTGGTGGGTTCCAACCATTCGCGGAATCATTCGTACTGCCGCTTCAATGACCGCCCAGGTTGCTGACCAAGACAATAAAAGCATCTGGGCGTTACTTGGTTTTATTGTCGCGGAAGCCGAGCAGGCAGATCTTCGAATTTGGTCCACGCTTCCTGGTGCGCATTATGCGGCACTCATTAAGCGACCTGCGGACGGCGTGCTGGATATTGAAATAAGTAATGGCAATACCACTGACAAGATAAGAACGAACGTGGGCCAAGGATCTTCATTGGTATATATCCGCGCCCTCACCCCATCGATGCACACCAAGGCTTATGTTGCTTCCTTGATTCCTGGGTCTACTAAATCTAGAACTTCCGATCCCGTATTGGGCTCTAACGCAATAGATTCGAGCGCAATCACTCCCGCGGTAGTGGTTGGCAAAAAATCTTCTTCTTCAGCCATTGTTAAAAATCATAATTCCGTAAAATTCGATGAGCCCGCTCCATCCCAGCAAATTCCAACAGCAGATGCGCAAGGATCAGCCGCCGACCCCGATCCAATAGAGCCACCACCCTTCGAGCAGCCGCCTGAACCATAATCTTTTGTGCAATTATTGAAATTTAATTTAAATCAGCTTTTTTAAAATCTGTAGTATGGATTTATTCATTCTGGGTTGTTCTGGGTCCTGCATTCAAATCCGCCAAGCCGAGATATCCGGGCAAAGTCTAGATTAGGAAATTTGCATATGAAATCGCCATTCGCAATTTTGTGTTTGTTTTTTTACGCCGCTTTTTGGGCGGCATTACTTGTGCTCCAAACTGCTTGCACGACAAATTTAAAAACATCCACCGACGCCTATCACGCCGGCGACTTTAAGTTAGCAAACGAAGAAATTGAGAAATTAGTTCCGGACAACACCGAGGCGAAGGCCAGCACGGATCCGCCCATCAAAGTGCAGTACGACAGGGATTTATTGTGGGCGGGTTTGGAAAAAGCAAAGATTAATCAGGATGACGGGAAGTTTAAAAAAAGCTTGAAGTTGTATACACATCTGCACGATAGGGCAGATTTTTTGCGAACTATTGAATCATTTTACGCGCGCAATCCAGCCGACATGAAAAATTGGGATGCGAGGCAATTTATGCAAGACACTGGGCAGGCGGTCGTTGGTGCCGATCAGACCGACTACGTTCTTCAGCCTTACGAGATGATTTTAATTAACGCTTACGCCATGCTAGATGCCATGATGCTGGGAGATGACGCTGCCCCATATGCTAAGCGCGCCGTGCGATTGCAAGAATTTGAGAGGGAGGATTTGCAACGTGTTGGGGTTGAAGTGACTCAACCCAATGCCGATAAAGTTGACAGCGCTTTGCACTCTAAAGCGCCGCAATTAGCCGGTTTTAATATTGGTTCAGTGTTTGGTGCCGATGGATTTACCAACGCCAACGCGGCTCTGTCAGAGGCAATTCGTTCCGCCAAAGAAGCTCGGGCAGCCGATCCAAGAGTGACTTTGGCTTGTGTTTTGGAGTGGGCGTCTTATGTCATAGCCGGTGATTTTGGCGCGGCGGAGACGGCGGCAAAAATGGTCCGCGAAACAAGTGGCGCGAGCAAACTCGCCAATAATATGCAAGCAGTCACAGCGCAAGATGATTTTGTTCTTGTGCTTGTAGGGGCGGGGTGCGCGCCAGAACGAGATTATTTCAGTGTGCGCATTCCAATTCCAATTCCAAATATTGCGACCGGTTATTACCGCGGGGTATATCCATTCCTTAAGTTCCGTACCCAAAATCGCCCCAATCAAATCACAATCATAAGTCAATCCGGAACCAACACGCTTGAAGTGATTGACTCAATCGATGCCATCATGGCGAAAAACTTTCAAAGACGCGAAGTCGAATTATGGTGGATTCCCACTATTCGCGGAATCATCCGCACGGCTGCTTCTATGGCAGCGCAGGCAGCGATGAACAAGAACGACAAGAATGCTGGTTATGCAAAACTTGGAATCTTGTTAGCGAATCTGTTTGTCGCGGAAGCCGAGCAGGCTGATCTAAGAGTTTGGTCCACGCTTCCAGGCGCTCACTACGCCGCCCTGATCAAGCGACCTACGGATGGCGTGTTAAATATTGAAATTGGCGACGGCTCCACTAAAAGCAAGGTCTCAGCCAACGTAAAAGAAGGTTCATCAATGGTGTATATCCGGGCTCTTACGCCAAACATGCACACAAAGGCATATGTGGCCTCGCTTATGCCAAAGTCCTCCAAAGAATCAAAGGCAGACGCGGCGACACAGACGCCCGCGCCAGTTACGGCAATCCCAAATTCCGCGGCAGCTACAAATTAAATGCACTGTAATCTGTTGAAGTATTGTGCAATTCACTCGCGTCGCTGCGTCAAGTTATGTAAGGAAACGTTTGCATGGGAAATATAGAAAAATTTTCTCATCGCTTCAGGAGCCACGAATGTTTGTGCGAATAGCAAAAGTAGCTTTGTTTGCAATGTGTGTTTCGCTTTTTTTAACTCGATCTATCAATGCCACTGCGCCACAAACCGCCAGTGGTCAGATGAAGATCGCTATTGACGCTTATTTGACGCAAAATAAATTACAGCAAGGTTGGGATCAAGCCCAGTCTCGACTTGTCG
>CANKBX010000092.1 GCA_947480055.1 Planctomycetaceae bacterium | reverse complement strand
GTCAGGGATTGAAGGGAGCGCTTGATGGTTGACTCTGCGAAAGATGACAAAGGTGGCATGAAAGATTTTTGGTGGTTCGCGCGCGGACTACTGCGGCCAAGACACGAAGCCATCATTGCCCTCAGTGGGGCGTTCGTCAGCGCAGGCGGAATGGGCGCGGGCTTGCTCAGCTTGGGCCCTTTACTGCAACTTATTTTGAAGGACGGAACTTCGCTTCAACAAATTGTGCGCAACTTCAACGCCAAGGGCGAATGGTTCCATGTGCCTGAATGGTTTGTGAACGCGTTGCCCGCGGATCCATATGCCGGCGTCATTTGCATTCTTGTTGGTTTGTGCGCGTTGACGGTGTTTGGCGCCACGGCGAATTTTATTCACCAACTTGTGTCCATGGGTTTATGCGCGCGCAACACTGCAAGAATTCGCCTGGAAGTTTTTCGCCATGTGATTCATCTTCCACTTTCCATTGTCACCAAGCAAGGACCCGCGGAATTCACCAGTCGGATTAACAACGATGTTTCATCGCTCAACAGCGGTTTCGAGGCGTTGACCAGCAAAACAATTTCGCAACTGACCAAGGGCGCGGCGGCGTTTGGCGCGGCGATTTATTTTGATTGGCGCTTGGTGTTCGTCTCTTGCACCGTTGGGCCATTGCTTGCCATTGTCCTGCGCAAAACAGGAAAATCTATTCGCAAGGGAACCCGCGGCGCGCTAGAGGCGCAGGAATCATTGTTGCGCACCACGCAAGAATCCATGCAGGGCCTGCGAACCATGAAGGGCTCCACGGCGGAGTTGGAATCCATCCGCCGCTTCGCGTTCTTTAATCACAAGGTGTTGCGACAGAATTTGCGCGTGCGTAAATCGCGAGCGCTCTCGGGACCGCTGATTGAAATGCTGGCCATATTTGTTGTGGCTGGCTTGGCGCTCATCGCGGCTAAAAATATTCTCAGCGGTGAATTATCATTTGAGAATTTTCTCATGTCGCTTGGCGCGCTCGCCGTTGGAGCCAGCAGTTTGAAACCGTTGTCTGGATTCATCAATGAGTTTCAAGCCACCGCCGCGCCCGCCTCGCGCTTGCGCAGTTTGTTGAAGATGCCGCGCGAGGACAAACTGGAGCAGAGCAAGCCGCAACTGAAGCGACATGCGCATTCCATAAAGGTTGAGGGCGTTGATTTCACCTACGCGGGCGCGACCCAGCACGCGCTGGCGGGGGTTTCTTTCTCTATATTGCACGGCGAAAAGATCGCCATTGTGGGTTCCAATGGTTGCGGCAAGACCACGCTGTTGGCCATGCTTCCGCGCTTGCTCAAGCCAACGTCCGGCCGCATTTTGATTGACGATGTGGACATCGATCAGATTCAACTGAAAAGTTTGCGCAGACAAATTGGTTTGGTCACGCAAGAGTCCGTGTTGATACAAGGAACGATTTGCGAAAATATTCGTCTTGGATATCGCAAAGCCTCGCGCGCCGATATTGAAATGGCCGCCAAGCGCGCGCATGCCTGGGAATTTATTTGCAAAATTCCAGGCGGACTTGATGGAAAAGTGAGTGAGCAGGGAGCCAGTTTGTCGGGTGGACAACGGCAGCGTTTGGCCATCGCGCGCGCCATTCTTCGCGACCCGGCGATTTTATTGATGGACGAGGCCACCAGCCAAGTGGATGCCGAAAGCGAGGAGCAGATCAACAACGCCATCGCGGAGTTTGGAGTTGGGCGAACCGTGATTGTGATCGCGCATCGATTAAGCACCGTGCTTGCCGCGGATCGAATTGTTGTGATGGATTTTGGTCGAGTGGTTGACACAGGAACTCACGCCGAGTTGATGGCGCGCTGCGAGGTCTATCGACGAGTTGCCACCACGCAAATGCTTGGCGCTGAAACTGTGGCGTAGCGATTTGAAGCCGAAATCATTGCACGTTCTTGCTTGACCCTAAATGATCCACAAGAAATTTTGTGCCCACTGTTTTGGCGTGCGCGGAAAATAAACCAAATCCAATGTGCTCCATCGGCGCGCCCGTGTTCCCAAATTCTTCCCACACAATTGGAATGTTGGCGGGAGTTCTGGCGCGAATATTTTCTATGAACGCGCGCTGCGGTGCCACTGGAACCATTTGGTCCTCGTTGGCGTGCAGCGCCATTAACGCAATGGGCTTCCATGAATCTAAATGTCGAAGTGGTTCCAAGCGTTGCGCTCGAACTGGATCATGTTTCGCGGAGGCCATCTCGCTCCAGTCGCCGCTGGTGGCTTCAATCAAGGCGGCGCGAAACGAATGCGGTTGGCACAGAGCTGCAAGAGCAGCCATGCCGCCCAAACTAAATCCGCCAATGGCGCAGCGAGATTGATCAAATTCTGGAAATTGTTTGAGCGCTTCAAGCACACCGGGAATTTCACCCAGCACCTGCTCGATTACTTCAAGCGAAAATTCAGAAGTTTGCTTTTCGGGCACGGCGCGTTCGCCGTGGCAAGGCAAATCAAGCGCCACCGTGGCAATGCCGGCGCGCGACAAGCGCAAGTAGCGGCCACTGTCCAATTCCTTTTGCGCGGTTCGCCCATGCAACCACAACAGAAAAGGAACTGTTTCTAGCGGTTTTTCGGCTTGATTGTCAAAGCGCGGGTGAATGAGCAACGTGGGCGTTGCGCCAGCGCCAAGACGCAGCACGCGGCTTTGCGCCAGCAAAGAACGGGGAAGTGTTGTTGCAAGGTCGGGCATATTCCTAAGACACACTAGCATCACGCAATGCTCCATGTGCTCGCCGGCGAATTTCGATCCCGCATTCTGAAGACACCTACCGATGACGCGGTGACGCGCCCCATGGGCAGTCGCACCAAGGAAGGTTTGTTCAATGTGTTGCGTGGTTGGTTTGAAGGCGCGCGCGTGCTTGATCTTTTCGCTGGCGTGGGAACGCTTGGGTTGGAGGCCGTGAGCCGCGGCGCGATCAAGGTGGTGATGGTTGAGAAGGACCGCAAAATATTCGCGCTGCTTCGCGACAATATCGAATCGTTGGGCTGCGCCGATCGCGCCATCGCTGTGCAAGCCGACGCGCTTGGCGAAGCCGCGATCATGGCGGCGGAGCCGGAGGTGAATGTGGTGTTGATGGATCCACCATTCGCCTTGGTGGAGACAGAGGAAGGTTTGAAGGAAGTGTTTGACCAAGCGGGGCGCACGCGCAAACTTTTCCTAGAAAAAGGATTTCTTCTGATCCGTTTGCCCACAGTTTCAGATCCGCTGCCAACCATCGAAGGTTTTGATGGGCCGGAAATTCGCGCCTATGGAAATCAGCAGAATTTGCTGCTGTATATGCCGCATTTTGAAAGTAAATCTGAATGAGCGTGTTTCAATTGCAATTGAATCAGGACCTTGAGCAATTGCAAAGCACGCGCGCGTTAGTAAAATTATGTAATGCAACAGCGCGGCCAAGTCTGGCCGCGTGACTTACAACAGGTGGACTATGGAATCATTTTCAGTATCGCTCATCCTTGCCGCCGCCGGAAACAGCACACGCTTTGGCAGCGACAAACTTGGCCAGGATTTGGGCGGCAGACCCTTGCTGTTGCGCAGTGTTGAATTGTTCACCAAGCGCGACGAGGTTCGATCCATCATTGTCGCGGCGCCGCCAGAAAATATGACGGAGTTCCGCGACCGCTTTGGCGCGCAGTTAAGTTTCCACGGAGTCACCATTGTTCCAGGCGGAACAATCGATCGATGGGAGACCATTCGCAACGCGCTTAAGGCCGTGCCCGCGGACGCGACGCATATTGCCGTGCATGACGCGGCGCGACCCGCCACCAGCGACGACTTGATCTCGCGCGTGTTTGAAGCCGCAAGATTGCACGACGCCGTGATTCCCGCGCTGAATGTGGCCGACACGCTCAAGCGTGTGAGCGAGGAGAGCGTTGCGGCGCAGCAAGAGGACTCGATCGCCGATTCTATTTTGGGCGAGGACGCTGAAATATCCAAGGCAAAGGGCCGATTTGTGCAGGCAACCGTGGATCGGCGCAATTTGGTTTCTGTGCAAACGCCGCAGGTGTTCAAGGCTGATGTGTTGCGCCGCGCATATAAGCAAACTGATCTGAGTGGCGTGACCGATGACGCATCATTGGTGGAACGTATGGGAACCAAAGTGTTGGTTGTGGATGGCGAGTTGCGCAATCTGAAGGTGACGGTGCCGGAGGATTTGCGAACCATTCGCTTGCTATTGGGAATCGCGGCGCCTGAAGGTCGCGCGGTTCACAAACGGTTTTGATCAAGCATGCGTCGCGCTCATGGATGATCTACGCAACATGAATGCTTAGATTTTAAATGACGTGATGCGCTAATTGAAAATAAAATTTCAACGCTAGTGCAAGCGTTAAAACTTCATTCACATGTCTGACTGAAGCGAAGCTGACTCCAGTTGATACAGACCAACAAGCCAATTCTCAACAAGGTATGGATCAACCTTGAACTTTCCAGTCACAGTTCCAAAGTTGTAGGTGTGACGGCGTCCCGGCTTCACGGGCACGGCCAACTTGACCTCGATCGCGTCATATGGTGTTGGTGGAACGCCAATGCAGCAGCCATCCCATTGATTCAACATGGCCAGAATTTCGCTACTTTCCTGCAGCATTAAAGGGAACGCCATATAGCCCTCAATGCGAATCCACTTGCCGTCAAGCATGGCCACGCGCTGCGGGATGTTGTTTTGTTGCAGCCGCGGAATATATGTTTGCGACGCGCTAGTGAGGCACTCCCAAGTCACGCGATACGGATCTTCCATTGTTCCCGCGCCGCTGATGAGATATTTATTGTCGGCAAGTATTGAGCCGTCGGCTTGCTTGAGAATGTTGCCAGGGACAACAACTGCGTTTCCTAATTTACGATCAAGACCATCCTTGAGTGAGTCTGGTGAAATCACAACAGTTGGAGATGTTGATTTCTTGGTGGTGGTCGCGACAGGCACTGCAGCATTTGTGGCGGCGCTTGCAGAGGTAGTGGCAGGAGTGGCACTGGAACTCTTGGCGTTGTTTGTGGCGGAAGTATTCGCAGTTGCAGCGGTGGTGGTTGATGCGATCGGCGTGACGGCCGCAGTTGGCGCCACCGATTGTGGCGGTGTGACTTTGGCATAATCATTCATATCTTTGGTTGGGCCATTTGAAAAAGGCCACAAAATAGCTGCAACCGCGGCCAAACATACCAATAGCAATACGCTCCAAAATATTTTCATCACGCCTCCGGCCTTAAATTGTCGGCCACAGAAGTTCTATACGCGGTGATCGCTGGCAACACGCCCGCAAGCGCCGACAACACAATTGCGCCAGCGACAATAATAACGGTGCTGCGTGGATCAAGTGTGGGATCCACAACAAGGCCAATGCGCGCCTTAAGCGCGCCGGAAGCGATAGCGTTGCCAATCAAACTCAACACGCATCCGCCAATGGCGCCAGCGAAGCCAATCAGCGTGGCTTCAGTTAAAATCATTCCCGTGATGCGCATGCGCGCCACGCCAAGTGCGCGCAATAAAGCGATTTGTTTGCGCCGTTCCGCCATGGAGTTGTGCATGGAAAGCAAAATAGAAATGCCGCTCGACAACAACACCGCTATGCCAAGCGCGATGAACAATTCGTCAACATTGCCAATGATGGAACGCAGACGATCAATTTGTTGCGCCGGTTGCGCCACCACAATGCCCGTGTCGCGGCGCAACGCGTCGAATTGTTGTTGAATGGCGGCGCTGGCGTCGCGGCCTGTTCTTGTGGGTAAACGCAGCAAAATACCAGTGATTTTACGATCATCATCCGTCAGGTCCGCCACGGTGGCCACGCCTTCAACGCCGGCACGTTCACGGCGCGCTTGCGCATGCAGAATCCAACTGCTTTCAAGATCGGTGAATACCACGCGGTCATGCGCTGATCCACTGGGTTGCAAAATACCAACAATCACAAATGGAAATTCATCATGCTCATGGGAGTCGCGGCTTGCGCCAGTGCCGTGGGTTAAAACAATTTTTTGGCCAATGCCCAAGCCTGTGTCCGCCGCCACAGTTGATCCAAGGCACACTTCAAATAGTTTGGAAGGAAATTGTCCCGCAACAAGTTTCCATGGCTCGCCTCGCACTGGCTCAAAGCGAGTGAAAAATTCTGTGCCGACCGCGGCCACTGGAAAGCCGCGGAATGAATCGCCTTGCTGAGTGGGAACGGCCCAGTCATATGGAAACGCGTTTTTAATTTCCTGATATTTGATCCACGAAATTGGATTGCTTGGCGCATTGGCGTAGAACACACCATTGAGTACGGCGGTCAGTGGACTGGAGTCGGCGCTGACAAGCAAATGAGTGGTGCCCGTTCCCCGCTGAAATGCCTCAAAACTTGCTGTGCGCAGCGAAAGCATGGTGAGCAGCAACGCAGTGGCAACGGCAACGCTTGCGGCGGTGATGATGGTGCTGAGTCGGCGTGAGCTTAAGCTTTTCACGACAATTGAAATGTCATTCATGCACGCGCTCCGAGCAAATTGTGCGAGCATGAGATTGAAATGTCATTCATGCGCGCGCTCCGGACTTTATTGATACGTGCTTCGTGGAGACGAATGAATCAACTTGGATCACTCGTTCAAAGCGTGACTGCATGGCGCGGTCATGGCTGGCGCACAACAGCGCGGCGCCAGCCTCGCGGCATGCTTCTTGAATTAAGTCCATGGCTTGGCTTGCGTTCATTTCATCCAAGCTTGCGGTTGGTTCGTCGGCCAGAACAATTGTTGGCTTACACACAATGGCGCGCGCCACGGCCACGCGTTGTTGTTGGCCCACGCTTAAATTTGCAACTGGAACATGCACGCGTTCAATGCCAAGCTTGTTCAACAGTTCGCGCGCGCGTGCAGCGTGCGTATTTTCTGGTTCGCCCGCGGCCATTAACGCCAAGGACACATTGTCCTGCGCGGAGAATTCCGGAAGCAAGTGATGCGTTTGAAAAACAAGCCCAATGTGGCGCGCGCGAATTCGGTCGGCTGCGCTTTCACTGACGCCATCCATGCGTTCGCCCGCCACGGAAATGGAACCGCTACGTGCTCGCAGCAATCCCGCGATCAGCCACAGCAATGTGCTTTTGCCTGAACCGGAGCCGCCAGAAATAAGCGCCATTTCGCCTTTGTTTAGGGTGAGTTCTGCAATAGTGAGCGAAAAATCTTCGCCATAGTCAAAGGTCACATTGGCAAGTTGCAGGGCATGACTCATTGAGATGATAGTAGCGCAGACAATGCATCTGGTTCACATCTACGACGCAACTTCAAATAGAAATATTGTGTCGTACATTTGTATTGCGGATGAAATGTCTAATTGTCATTTGTAGATTTCATTTTGCATGTCATGCCAGAAGTCATTTTAGATGTGTGCTTAACCGACATCGCCCAAGCCAAGCGCTTGTCCATAGGTGAGCCATAATTTGTGTTTCAGCGCTGCAACGCTAGGCGCGGAAAGTTCCGGATCTTTTTCAATCCACGCATGAGCGTCTTCGCGGGCCACGCGCAATAATTCACCGTCTGTTGCCAAGTCCGCAATTTGAAATGGCGGCAAGCCAGATTGTCGGCTGCCAAAAACTTCGCCTGGTCCGCGAATACGCAAATCAGTTTCCGCGATCACAAATCCATCGTCAGTGTTGCCGATGGCGTCCAAGCGTTGCTTGCCATCTTCCGTGGTTGACTCGCCAAGAAATACGCACAGACTTTGCGTGCTACCGCGGCCAACGCGTCCGCGAAGTTGATGCAGTTGCGCCAAGCCAAATCGTTCGGCGTGTTCAACCACCATCACGCTGGCGTTGGAAACATCCACGCCAACTTCAATCACAATCGTGGCCACCAACGCTTGCAATTTTCCAGCGCGAAACGCGTTCATGGTTGCGTCGCGTTCATCGCGCGCCATGGCGCCGTGCAAACCACCCAATTTCAAGCCTTTCCAAGGGCCTTCTTGTAAGTAGCGCAAATGATTGGCGACGTCTTTCAAACCCAAATCAGATTCCTCAACTGCGGGCACAACAACATAGGCCTGCTCGCCGCGCTCCAAACGCGTGCGCAAATATGAATACACCTCAGGGGCTTTTTCAGGCGCAACAACTCGCGTGATAATGCGCGTGCGTCCTGGCGGCGCGCCACGCAACACGCTGGTGTCCAAATCGCCGTACAGCGTTATGGCCAGCGTGCGTGGAATTGGCGTGGCAGTCATGACCAAAGTGTGCGGCACCACTGGCAATTCGCCTTGGCCTTTCTGGCGAATCGCCGCGCGTTGCTTCACGCCAAAGCGATGTTGCTCATCAATCACCGCCACCGCAAGATTGCGAAACGCAACTCCGCCCTCAAGCAGCGCGTGCGTACCAATGGCAATGTCAAACTTTCCAGTAGCCAGGCCGGCCACGCGCTCGCGCCGCTCCGCGCTTGTATTTGAACCAGTGATAAAAGCAATGCGAACTTGACTTCCTTTGAGCATGGCGCCAAGCACGGCGTAATGTTGCTCCGCAAGAAGTTCCGTGGGCGCCACCAGCGCCGCTTGAAATCCATGCGCAACCGCAAGCAGCATTGCGTACACGGCCACCGCGGTTTTTCCGCTGCCAACATCGCCTTGCAAGAGACGGTTCATTGCAAATGGCTGGCCCATGTCAGCCACAATTTCGCCAATCACTCGATCTTGCTCAGGTGTAAGCACAAACGGAATGCGCGAGCGAATGTGCTCGTTGATCTTTGGTTCAAGCTTCAACGGCAACGCGCGCGTGCGCGAGCGAAGTTGCGCGCGCCGCAT
>CANKBX010000091.1 GCA_947480055.1 Planctomycetaceae bacterium | reverse complement strand
CGGATGTCCGCACCGCTTTGCTTGAGGCCGATGTGCATGTTGAAGTGGTGCGCGACTTCTGCGACTCCGTTGTGCAAGAAGCGATTGGCAGTGAAGTCACCAAAAGTCTCAACCCCGCGCAGGAAATTGTTGGCTTGGTGCACAAGAAACTTGTGAGTTTGATGGGACCGGTGGACCCCAACATCATGTCCGTCACTCCCGGACCAACCGTGGTTCTGCTGTGCGGTTTGCAAGGCGCAGGCAAGACAACAACCGCGGGCAAATTGGCCGCGCGCTTAAGCGAACAGGGCCGCAGCGTTCTGGTTGCTGCGTGCGATTTACAGCGCCCCGCCGCCGTTGAACAATTACGAATTGTCACCGAGCAAGTTGCCGCCGAGGGCAAAGGTGGCGCGCGCGTGGCTTTCTTTGGCGAGCCCGACAAGTGCGCGGAATATGGCAAGGCTGTTGGTGTTTCAGTTGGCGTTGCGCAACGCGCGTACCGCGCCGCGCGCGAGGGCCGCTTCGACACCCTCATCGTTGACACCGCTGGCCGCCTGCATGTGGACGACGCGCTGATGCGCGAATTGCAAGGTGTTCGCCGCGCCACCGAGGCGCATCAAACTTTGTTGGTTGTGGATTCCATGGCTGGTCAAGACGCGTTGATCGCGGCGAAATCCTTCCATGAGCAATTGCATGTCGACGGAATCATTCTCAGCAAATTCGACTCCGACAGCCGCGGAGGCGCCGCACTAAGCGTGAAGTATGTCACCGGCGCGCCCATTCTTTTCGTGGGTGTGGGCGAGCGCTTTGACGCACTCGAACCATTCCATCCAGAGCGCATTGCTGGCCGCATGCTTGGCATGGGCGACGTTGTCAGCCTAGTTGAGAAGGCGCAAAAAGAAGTCGACCAAGATGAAGCCGAACGCATGGCCGAGCGCATGGCCAAGGGCCAATTCACCATGGACGATTTTCTTTCGCAGTTAAAATCACTGCGGCGCATGGGGCCCATGAAACAAATTTTGGGCATGCTTCCGGGCGTGGGATCAATGATGAAAGACGTCAACGTGGACGACAAGCAACTCGATCGCATCGAGGGAATCGCGCGCAGCATGACCGCCGCGGAACGTAAAGATGTTCGCTGCGTTGACCAGCAAAAAAGTCGCGCTCGGCGCATCGCGGCGGGCAGTGGTTCAACCATCGCGGAAGTTGGAAAGCTTGTGAAGCAATTCGAAGTCATGCAAAAAATGACAACACAACTCGCCGGCCTTGGCGCCATGGGAAAAATGAAAGCCATGAAGGACATGGCGAGCGGCGGCCCCGGCGGCATGCCAAATCTTGGCGCGTTGATGGGACGCAAGTCCACCCACACCGAAAGCATCAAGAGCAAGTTCAAGTCGCGCAAGAAGCGCTGAAAAACCGCTAATTCAGCGGCAGTAAATCATCCGCCTCGCCACTGCTCCACGCTTTCACGCGCGGCATGATCACTTCGCGCCCGTAAATTTTCAAACACGCCGCCACCGGAATGCTGAGCAACATTCCGTACACGCCCGCCAACGCCGCGCCCGCCAACACCGCCACAAAAATACTGACAGGCCCCAAGTCGGTGGCGCGTCCGGCGATCACTGGAATCAAAACGTAGCCCTCCAATAATTGCACGATTGCATACACCAACGACGGCCCGACCACGATCCACATCCAACTCATGCGCGCCTCCTCGGGCAACACAAGTTGGTCAACAATCAACAGGCCAATTGCGATCGGCAAACCCACCGCGCTTAAGTACGGCACCACGCTAAAAAGCCCGATCACAAGTCCCAACGTGATCGCGTATGGAACGCCGCACACTTTCCAACCAATCGCGAACAGAATCGCCATGATCAAACTGATCACAATTCGTCCGCGCACAAATCCGCTCACCGCGTGATCCATTTCGGCGATCAACTTCACGGTTCCCTCTCGGTGCTTCTCTGGAATGAAGCCGCGCAACTTGGCGATGGCGGATGGAAAGCTGACGGAGAAAAACCAAAAGTAAAATGGAATCAACGCCGTCAAGAATCCAATGGTGAGAAATTCGAGCGCCGTGGTCAGCACGCCTTGCACGCTTGAGCCAAACATGTTGGTCCATGTAAATCCCGGCCCAACTTGCGCACCACCCTGCGCCCCCAAATACCCGCGCTTGTTCAAGGCCTCCTCCACCGCGATGTCAATGGCCGCTTGGTTCACTAATGTTGTTGATGGTTGGTCCAAACCATCCGCGTTCTTCGCGGCGGCGTCCGATTCCGATTTGTGCTTTGCGGCATCCGCGCCCGCGTTCGTCTTCGATGTTGCGGCATCCAAAACCGCGTCGCGATTGCTTGGCTTCGCCGTCGCATCGATCGCATCCACAGCAAATGAACTCGACGCAATGCCACTGCCAGAACCAACATTCTCGCTGAACCACGAGCGGATTTTTTGCACTTGATCTTGATACGGTTCCGGCACCACCGCTTGCGCGCGGTCAATCACCGAGTTGAAGCGACCGCTTCGAAATGATTCCACAAATGAAACGCTTTGACCAATCACAATGGGCACCGCGACCACCAAAGAAACAAGCAATCCCAATCCCACTGTTCCCATGATGGTTCCAACCGCCGCGGGACGCGACATGCGCAAACGTTGGCACAAACTTTCCACCAACGGCTCCACCAAGTACGCCAGTCCAAATGCGATCAACAACGGAACCGTGACCGACCGCATGGCATAGCCCGCGTAGAAAATCACCACGAACAAAGCGATCACAAGCGCGTCACGCACGCCTTGGATTTGCCACAAGTGCAATTTAGACAGCCGTGTTGAGTCTTGTTCGTCGGGCATGCGGCGAATGCTAAGCGATTCCCCCCACGAGGGCGATGACTCCCATTTCTGAAATGGAATTGTGGCTCGTCAGAGTTCTGACTTCAGCGATGTTGCATGGCGTTGACCAAACGATCGCGTCCAAATGCCTCGTCAAAATCAAACACGCCGCGAAAATCGTCGAATGAATCTTGCGGAGTCTTGCTCAACAATCCGGCGTCAATCATTGCAAACACAATGCGTCCAAAATCATCGGTGCGTTGCACGTGCCAACTTCGCAACACCACGGGCGCCAATAAGCCATATCGCTCAATGGCAAATTCCCTCAAACCCATGCACAATTGTTGCCCTGAAACATGTCGATCCGCCTCGGAGGAATCCAAACCTTGGGACATCTCCACGGTGCGCGACAAGCCCTCGCGCACAAATCGGTATGCCGTCAATGGATAGGGACCAACTTTCGCGGCAAGCTGCTTCAAATCAACATCCATATTTGAATGCTGGCTTGGTTGCTGGTTTGGTTGTTGGGTTTGCTCTGACGACACGGTTCTCTTTATATATCGGTTGAATGACTATTGAAACTTGGATGCAACGGATGAATTGAAATTGCAATGGTCTTTGAAATCCAATGAATTATTCCAAGCGTAGGTCAAATTCAGCCGCGGTCAAATAGAATTGTGATTTTATCGCAAACAACAACCCATTCAATTTCTCTTTGCCGCGTCAAATACAGATAAGAACGCCGCGCGTGAATTACCGTGGTTTCACCACGTCGCGTTTCACCCACTTGCGCTACACTTGCCGCCTTAAGCGATCGCTAGAAATCGCATTCGACCCATTTACTGGAGAACCTTCGATGGCCTGGAAGCGAATCACGTTCATTGCTCTTATTCCTGTCTTGTTTGCGGCGTGCGTACCTCAGCAGAAATATGACGATCTGTTGACCGCGTACCGTGGTCAAGAACAAACATTGTTGGCCACGCAAAGCGATTTGCAAACCGCGCGCACAAATGAAGAACGACTTCGCGCGCAGATGGCTGCAGCGGCCGCCGACCTTGAGGCTCTCGCCGGAATGCGCAACGGCGCCAAGGGCGACATTGACAAACTGCTCGCCGATTACGAACGCTTGCTCAAGCAAGTTGGCGAAATGGGCGTTGGTCCACTTCCCGCGGAACTCAACCGCGCGCTCGCGGATTTGGCCGCGCAATATCCAGACGTGTTGACCTTCGACGCGCGCACTGGAATGTTGCGCTTCTCAAGCGACTTCACATTTGATTCTGGGTCCGTAGCAATCAAGCCCGCCGCAAAAACTTTGGTTGACAAACTCGCTGGCATTCTCAATCAACCAGTTGCGCAACAATTTGAAGTGAAAGTTGTTGGCCACACCGACAATGTTCCAATTCGACGTGTCGCCGCTCAGCATCCAACCAACATGTATCTCTCAGCTCACCGCGCCATCAGTGTTCGCGATGCGCTTGTATCTGATGGCGTAGCCGCCAATCGAATGCAAGTTGCTGGCTACGGTGAATATCGACCAGTGGTTGCCAACGGCGCAAATGGCGCCGCCGCAAACCGCCGCGTTGAAATTTTCCTAAGCCCGCTTACCATTCCAATTTTGTCTTCTGGCGCGCCAAGCGAGGACGGTTCCACTGCCGCTCCTATGAAAGCCGCGCCCGTTCGCTCCAAGAGCAACAACGACGAACCCACCAAGTAAATTGGCTGGGTACATTGGCTAGGCGGTCAACACCGCGGTCTCAACATGATTTCAAAGCGGCGATCCAAATAAATGGGTCGCCGCTTCTGTTATGGGGCGCTCTAAATACTCTCATTCGCGCTTGCAAATCCACCAAAATCAAAAGTGCCCCGTTCAGATTGCGTTGCCAATTCAAAAGGTTTTCATGAATTGCCAATTTTCTTCTTGGATTTGAAGGAAAGCGCAGTATGTTAAGTAAGTAGTTCACCGCCGGCTTCATCGCCCCGAGAAGGATTCTCAGGCACCGGACGGTGTATTGCATTTACTAGGGCCCCAAAATTATGCGAACCAACCTCATCGCTGGACTACTTTTAGCAACATCTTCCGCAGCATTTGCGCAATCCTCTGTCTCGCTGAATGAAATCCGCGTGCAACAAAGCGGTGTCGATTCACAAATCTATGTTGAGGTGGCCGGCGCGGCTGGAACGGACATGTCTGCATACACGCTGCTTGTCATTGGCAACGTGGACTTCGCAACCGCCCCATTACAGAACGGCTCCATCGAAACAGTGATCCCTCTCTCCGGAACAATTGGCGCCAGCGGCTTCTTTGTGGTTGCCGATTACGGCTTCACCATAAACATCCCAGACATGTACACATTCATGGATTTGTACTCGGACAACAACAAGACATACATGTTGGTGAAAGATTTCTCCGGCTTCATCGATGACGACATCGACGATAATGATGACGGAACAATGAACGCGGTGTTGCCGTGGTCCTCAATCGATTCTTCCGTGGCCCTGATCGCATACAGCCCCGCGGACGGTCAATTCAATGACTTCGTTTATAGCGCCCAAAGTGTGGGCCCAGACGGCGGCGCATTTCCAAGCATGGTGTACAAGTGCTCAGATACTGGCGCATGGCGACTTGGTTTTGCTGAAGTCACCCCAACCAGCGACACGCCTGGTGCGACAAACCCAGCTTGCACTAGCGAGGCCGTGGTTCAGATCAATGAAATTCGTATCGCGCAACTCGGAAATAACTCCGATGAATATACTGAACTCGCTGGCGCGGCGGGAACATCTTTAGATGGCCTCACCTACCTTGTAATCGGAGATGGTTCTGGAACATCCAAGAGTGGAGTTGTGGAAATGGCTCTCTCCCTCACCGGCAAAACTATTCCAAGCAACGGACTCTTTCTCATTACTGGAGCGAGTAGTACATTCAACTCAGCCGCTGACGGAATCTCGTTTGGAAAGACCGGTGACTTTGTGGTGCCCGCAGGCACTGGGTTTAATTTTGAAAACAGCGACCACACAACCCACCTGTTAGTTCGTGGTTACACCGGCGCCGTATTTACCAGCCAAAGCAATGGTCCAGATCTTGACACTGGCGTTGATGACGGCATTTTAAATGTGACGCCTTGGACCAAAGTGTTGGACAGCGTTGGTCTGGTTAAAGTTGCGGCAACAGGTCCAGTGCTCGATGGAACAAGCGGCGAATGGACTTACCAAGTTACGAATGCCGATGGCGGTCTAACTCCAATGGTTGGCCCTGATGGAATCAACTTGCCTTCGCACATCTATCGTTGTTCGCCACAAGGCTCTTGGAAAATTGGCTACTTCGACCCGACTGCCGCGGGCAGCAACAACAAAGATACGCCTAAGGCTGTAAATCCTGCATGTTCCACATGTGGTGAAGTTGGCAGTGGTAGTTGCTTTGTCACCCACGGCGGTCCTGGTTGCGATAGCGCATCTTGCTGCGCCACTGTGTGCTCCGTGGTTCCTGCATGCTGCTTGACTGCATGGGACAGCCATTGCACTGATGCATCTACTACATACTGCCTACAAGGCGGAAGCCCACCTGCGATTGCGCTTAGCGAAATGCGCACAAGCGATGAAGCAACTCGATTTGAAACGACTCAGGTCAATCAATACTTGGAAATCACGGGAACTCCAAACGCTTCTTTGAATGGTGTTTCATTGGTCTTTATTCAAGAGGCTTATTCGGATGCTCGCGGTCTTGTGTCTGCCGTTGTGAAACTTGACGGTCTGCAACTTGATGATGCGGGACAATTCCTGATCACCGAAACTGGCTTTAATATTCCAGGAGTTACTGGAAATATGCAAACCACCGGAAGCCTGCCGTTTTACACGACCGGAACCAACACCATTGGTTTGTTCTGGAATTTCTACGGAGCCCGCAATGACGATCTTGATTCTGACAACGACGGAGTTTTCAATACCACTCCGTACGGCTCCATAATTGACTCGATAAGTTTGACCGACGGTACCACCACGGGTTTTGCGTACTCTAGCACTGTTGTTGGTCCGCACAACACTGGCGGAAACGATCGCGTGCCTGAGCACGTCTATCGTTGTGCCAGCGCTGGAACATGGACCATGGGAGCAAGTTCCGTAACCACTGGCTATGACACTCCACGAGGCGTGAATGCTGATTGCTCCAAGCCACAAATTTTTGGTTGCGGCGATAGCGGAGCTGGTGATTGCTTCAGCGCACACAGCACCGCGCATTGCTTCAACATGGCGTGTTGCGACGCTGTTTGCCAAGTGGCACCGGACTGCTGCGGCGTGGCGTGGGATGCTCTCTGCGTTGATGCAGCGGGAACTCTTACAGCCTGCGGTGGTGGTTCACCAACCGCATATCTCAATGAGGTTCGCTTCGATGAGTCAACAGCTGGTGGCGACATCAATGAGTATGTTGAAATTAAGGCTCCCGCAGGAACAAGTCTTGATGGGCTCACGTTGATTGTTATTGGAGACGGCACCCTGAAATCTGGTGTGATTGAATGCATTGTTCCACTCACTGGCAAAGTGGTTGGTGATTCTGGATACTTCTTGGTTACAGTCTTGGCTCCAACACAAACTCCGCCACAAGACGGAATTGCTCTTGGTGTTGCTGGAGATCTTCAAGTTGCCACTTTGATTCTAGAAAATACTGACAATGTAACTGTGGCGTTGGTGAAAGATTTCACTGGAACGAGTCAAGCCGATGTGGACAGCGACGACAATGGAACTTTCAATGATGTTCTTCCTTGGTCTAGCATTGTTGACATGGTTTCGATCGTTAAAACCTACTTGCCAGCTCCTACTGGAAGCAATGAATGGTGGTACGGAGCCCGCGTTGGACCAAATGCCAGTGGACTTGCATGGCATATTTATCGCTGCAACTCGATCGGTTACTGGCAGACTGGCGCTCGTGAAATTGTCGATCCGCTTCTGACAACTGACACCCCAGGCGCGCAGAATTTGGACTGCCCAGGTGGAATTGTGAATCTGTGTCCAACGGATTTGAATGGTGACAGTGTCACTGATAGTTCAGACATGGGCAGTTTGCTTGGGTCATTCGGCACTTGCGAACCAGGTACCCCAGGTGACTTCAATGATGATCTGGTCATTGACAGCTCCGATTTGGGAAGCATGCTTGGAAGCTTCGGACCTTGTCCGACTGAGTGATGTGATACTCGGCTTGACGAGCCGATTTATGTGAGCGTAAACAATCCCCCTGGTCTCACGACCGGGGGGATTTTCTTTGGCGCGCCAACGTATTGCGTGCGAAGCAAACCAAAAATTATTGCTGGAGTGATCAATCCACTTCGAATGCGCGTTTACGCATGGCAGCTATTCTTGCCGCGCAGTGACCGACAACACAATCACACAATTTGGCGCGTTTGTTGCGCGGGAAGTTTGTGGATTTGGCCGCTTCAGTGACTTCGCTGCGGGCGTCGCGCTGCGTATTGTCATGCATCCTGTCAAATGTTTTCGCTGGCGCTTGCTTGGGCCACAACTTTACGCCGTGGGCGTGCTCAGCATTCCAGTTGTGGCCATCACGGGCGCGTTCATAGGCATGATTCTTGCGATGGAAGGCTTCAACCAATTCGCGGCGCTCGGTCAAGAAGATCGCCTTGGTGGAATCATCAATGTCAGCGTGGTGAAACAAATTGGTCCCGTGCTTGCGGCCGTCATGGTCGCGGGCAGAGTGGGTTGCGCCCTTGCGGCGGAGTTGGGAACCATGCGCGTGACGGAACAGTTGGACGCGATGCGCGCCATGGGTGCCGATCCGATGCAGCAACTTGTTGTGCCGCGCGTGCTGGCCTGCACCATCATGACGCCAATCCTGACCATGTATTCCAACATGTTGGGAAGCCTGGGCGCCTGGCTTGTGACCGTGAAAGTGTTTGGCGTGAGCGGCACGGACTATTGGTACTGGACGGCGCAATTTGTTTCATGGAGGGAACCCATGGGCGGTCTATTTAAGAGCGTGTTCTTTGGCGCGGCGATTGGAGCGGTTTCGTGCTACAAGGGATTCCATTGCCGACCTGGAGCGGCTGGCGTGGGGCAAGCGGCAACCGCCAGCTTTGTGGCCAGTTTCATGGCCATCGTGATGTTGAACTTGGTGTTGGCGCAATTCCTCAACACATTTATTCGTTGGCTCTATCCCAACCTGCCAAGCGTGCTGGGATAATTCCAGCCGCAAGAATGCGCCAATTGCGGGCGTTGAAATCGGCTGTCATAATTGGCGCAACACCGTACACTTTGATCCTCACTGCGGGAGTAGCTCAGTGGTAGAGCGGCAGCCTTCCAAGCTGCATGTCGCGAGTTCAAGTCTCGTCTCCCGCTTTCGCTGGCGTATTTGGTTGCGCGTACTTGCGACCGTGCCCCATCATGCTTTGAGCAAGCG
>CANKBX010000090.1 GCA_947480055.1 Planctomycetaceae bacterium | reverse complement strand
TATGAGCGGCATTTTGACCATCTTTGTTTCGCTGATCGCGCTGATTGATCCGCTGGGCACGGTGGGAATTTTCTTGGCGATCACATGCAACGATTCAACCGCCGTGCGCAAACGCACCGCGTTGCTTGGATGCGTGTACGCATTTTGCATCTTGATTTTGTTCCTGGGATTTGGCGGCTCCATTCTTTCATTCTTTGGAATAACCGTGTCGGCGGTGCAAGTGGGCGGTGGTTTAATTTTGGCCAAGATTGGACTGGATTTGATCGATGTAAAAATGGAGTCCAAATCAAGTCCCGCGGAGGAACGCGACGCCGTAGTGCGTGATAGTTCAGCGTTCTTTCCACTGGCCATGCCCCTGCTGGCTGGACCCGGAGCCATGACCGTGGCCATTGCGGAAAGCAGTCACTTTCGCGATGGTCACTGGAGCGATTTACTATCCGCCACTATCGCCGTTGCCTTGGCGTGCTTTGTCACTTGGATTGTGCTTGATAAAGCAATCTTGATTCAAAAAGTGCTGGGCAAGTCCGGCACCAACGCCATCACGCGCGTCATGGGATTCATTTTGGTGTGTATTGCGGCGCAAATGACCATAGTTGGAATTCAAGGCGTGATTGCAAGCGTGACCAATGCGCCCCCGCATTTGCCGCACAAAGACAGCATTTCCGCAGCCGTTAGCATCTTGCCATGTCTCAACAACATCTCAATTTAGAAAGTCGTTGCGTTCATGGCGGTCAACACCCGGACCCCGTGACGGGCGCCGTGATGCCTGCGATTGCAACCAGCAGCACATTCATTCAAGAAAGTCCTGGCGTCCACAAAGGGTTTGAATATTCACGCAGTCACAACGCCACGCGCTTTGCGTTTGAACGCTCGATCGCTAATTTGGAATCCAGCGGACTGTCCGAAGAACAAGAGCGAACATGCGGTGGCTTTGCATTCGCCAGCGGACTTGCGGCCATTAGCACTTGCTTGGAACTGCTGGACACTGGCGACACGCTTGTGAGCATGGACGATGTGTATGGCGGAACCTATCGACTGCTTTCAAAAGTTCGCCAACGTAGCGCTGGACTTGCGCCCGTGTATGTTGACCTGACCAACCCCGCGCTCTTTGAGGCGGCGATACAAAAGAAAAAACCCGGCATGGTTTGGGTTGAAACTCCCACCAATCCAACGCTGAAAGTTGTCGACCTTGCGGCCATTGCAACCATTGCCAAGAAGCACGGCATTATCAGCGTGTGCGACAACACATTCGCCACGCCCATGTTGCAGCGGCCGCTTGAAATGGGTTTTGACATTGTCATGCATTCGGTCACCAAATACTTGGGTGGTCATAGCGATGTGGTGGGCGGAGCGTTGGTGACAAATCGCGCTGATCTGGCTGAAAAACTGCGGTTTTTGCAGAACGCCATTGGCGGCGTCATGGGTCCATTTGACGCCTATTTGGCTCTGCGTGGCGTGAAGACGTTGGCGGTGCGCATGCAACGGCATTGCGAAAGCGGCATGCATATCGCGCAGTGGCTTGAGAAGCACCCAAAGATTGAACGCGTGGTGTATCCGGGCCTTGCATCCCATGCGCAACACGCAGTTGCCAAAAAGCAAATGCAGTTGGCGGGAAAGCCGGCCTTTGGTGGCATGATCACAATTTTTATTCGCGGAGGCTTGGCGGAAAGTCGCCGCTTCTTGGAAAATGTGCACATGTTCGCGCTGGCTGAAAGTTTGGGCGGCGTGGAAAGTTTGATCGAGCACCCGGCCATCATGACTCACGCCAGTGTTCCCGCCGAAAGCAGAAAGGCGCTTGGAATTTCCGACAACTTGGTGCGCCTCAGCGTTGGCATTGAACATCAACAGGACTTGATCAATGATCTTGAGAAGGCCTTGTCGCATGTGTAACTTCGCTTTTACTGGAGTGAACTTATTCGCTTCACATACACTTTTGCGCAACTGATTTCAACGACTCAAACATATGTACCGCATGCCCCACTTCAAACAATTTCAAGGAGCCACTTCGTGAGCCAGAACTATCAACGCGTTGTATTGAAACTGAGCGGCGAAAGCTTCGCGCAAGAAGGCCAACTTGGGATTGCGCCTGAGCAATTGGCGCACATCGCATCGGAAATCGCCGATGCGTATCGCGCGGTGAATGGCTTGAAATTGGCCATTGTTGTGGGTGGCGGAAACATTGTGCGCGGCGCCAAGTTGGCCGAGAAGGGCCGCATTGCGCAGGCCACCGCCGACTACATGGGCATGATGGGAACAATCATCAACGGCCTTGCGTTGCGCGAGGCGCTTGAAGGAACTGGCGTGGCCAGCCGACTGATGACCGCGCTTGAAGTGAAGTCCGTCGCCGAGCCATTTATCCGCGCGCGCGCGTTGCGCCACATGGAAAAAGGCCGCGTGATTATTTTGGCGGCGGGCACCGGCAATCCATTCTTCACCACCGACACCTGCGCCAGTTTGCGCGGCGTTGAATTGCAGGCGCAAATGCTTCTCAAGGCCACCAAAGTGGACGGCGTCTATACCGCGGATCCAAAGAAGGATCCGACAGCGACCAAATTGAACGAGATTAAATTCTCCGAGGCCATCGCCAAACGATTGGCCGTGATGGATCTGACCGCGCTCACCATGTGCATGGAGCATTCGCTGCCTGTGCGCGTGTTCAACTTTCATCAAAATGGAAATGTCAAGCGCGCCATGTGCGGCGAGGCCATCGGCACCTTGGTTTCCAATTAACTGGCGCGAGCGCGCGCATTCCACCGCGCATATTTTTGGCGCATCAACCCGCGGTAATTGCCCCTTGCCACACACACCGCGCGCATCCATGAACACGTGGCTACGCCCTTCATTTTCCCTGCTATTCTCGCACGCTCTTGAAGGAGAAATCGCATGGACCTAGACACCATTTTGCTTGAATGTGAAGATCAGATGGAGAAGAGCGTGGAGCACCTGAGCAAGGAGCTACGCGGCATGCGCACTGGCCGCGCCACCACCGCAATGTTGGAGTACATCAAGGTGGACTACTACGGCTCCATGACGGACCTGCGTGAACTCGCCGCCATCAGCGTGCCAGAGCCCACGCAACTTCTGGTGAAGCCATTTGATCCAGGCGCCAAAACCGAAATTGTGAAGGCCATTGAGAAGTCAGGCTTGGGTCTGAATCCGCAAACCGAAGGCACGCAAATTCGAATCATTGTTCCGTCGCCAAGTTCCGACAGGCGCAAACAACTTGCCACGCAAGCCAAGAAACTTTCCGAGGACACCAAAGTCGCCATTCGCAATTGCCGCCGCGACGCCAACAAACGCATCGACACTCTTTTGGCTGACAAAAAATCCGGCTTGACCGAGGACGCCGCCGAGCGCGCCCAAAAAGATGTTGACGAAGCCACCAAAAAACAAACTACGCGCGTGGAAGAAGTTGTGACTAAGAAAGTCACCGAGATTGAGGAGGCGTAATTCGTGCGCTGTCCTTTTTGCACCGCAGACAATGACAAGGTGATCGACAGCCGCCCCGGCGAGGATGGCGACACCATTCGGCGCCGCCGCGAGTGCATCGCCTGCGAAAAACGCTTCACAACCTATGAGCGATATGAGCGAACCGCCCGCTTAATGGTGGTCAAACGCGATGGAACGCGCGTTCCCTACTTGGCCGAAAGCCTGACGCGTGGCTTGCACGCCGCGTGCGGCAAGCGCCCCATTCGCGAAGAGGACAAGGAACGATTGTGCCGCGAAGTGGAGGAGGAAATCCACCGCGACTTTGACCGCGAAGTGCTCAGCACGGAAATTGGCCAGCGCTTGGCCAACAAACTTCGCGAGCTTGATCCAATCGCCTATATACGATTTGTGAGCGAGCACCATGGATTCAGTTCCATCGCCGAGTTCGCCGCGGAGATGGCCTCCATGCAATCTCGTCCCCGACCTGTCGCCAACGAGCGCGATCTTTTTCCTGACACCAAAACAAAATAAATCCACAACACCATGCCAGTCATCACGCTTCCAGACGGAACCAAAAAAACTTATGACGCACCCGTAACCGCAGCGCAAGTTGCCGCCGACATTGGGGCGGGTCTTGCCAAGGCCGCGCTTGGCGCGAAGATTGACGGCGTGCTGTGCGACCTCGGCATAAAAATTTCGCGCGACGCGCATCTGGCCATTGTCACTCCCAAAAAACGCGACGGCACCATTGACCCCGACGCGTTGTTTCTTGTGCGGCATTCCGCGGCGCACATCATGGCGGAGGCCATCAGCAATTTATTTCCTGGCGTGCAACTGGTGTACGGACCGCCCGTGGAGCAAGGCTTTTATTACGACATGGCGTTCCCCGCGGGGCAAATTCCAAGCGCCGACGATTTCACCAAAATTGAGCAGGAAATGGCTCGAATTGTGGCGGAAGATCGCCCCTTCACGCGCTTTGAAATGAGCGCAACCGATGGCATGGCCAAGGCCAACAGCGAAGGCAGCAAATATAAAATTGACAATGCGCAGCGCGCCTGCGACGCCGCAAAAACTTCCGGCGCCGACGCCACGCTGAGTTGGTACGCCACTGGAACGCCCGGGAAAAATTGGGAGGATCTTTGCCGTGGTCCGCACGTTCCAACCACGGCGCGCGTTGCCGCATACAAAGTGACCACGCTCGCCAGCAGCTATTGGCATGGCGACGAAAAAAGCGATCGACTCACGCGCGTCTACGGAACAGCTTTCGCATCAAAGGCTGAACTTGACGCGCACATGAAACAACTTGAGGAAGCCAAGCTGCGCGACCACCGCGTGATTGGAAAGCAACTGCAACTTTTTCACATCGATGAAATGGTTGGACAAGGTCTTGTGTTGTGGAAACCAAACGGCGCCGTGATTCGCCAAGAGTTGCAAACATTCATCGGCGAGGCGCTGCGTCAACAGGGCTACCACCAAGTGTTCACGCCGCATATTGGCAAATTGGATCTCTATCGCACCAGTGGCCACTTCCCCTACTACCGCGAGAGTCAGTACCCGCCAATCATCGACCACGAAAGCATGAGCGCGTTGGCCAAAGAGGGTTGCACATGCGCCGACCTTTCAAACCGTTTGGAAAAGGGCGAGATTGAGGGCTATTTGCTCAAGCCCATGAATTGCCCGCACCACATTCGCATCTTCGCCAGCGAGCCGCGCTCTTGGCGCGATTTACCCGTGCGTTTGGCTGAATTTGGCACCGTGTATCGCTGGGAGCAGTCTGGAGAAATTGGCGGCTTGACTCGCGTGCGCGGCTTCACTCAAGACGACGCGCATTTGTTCTGCCGCGAAGATCAAGTGGCGCACGAACTGCAAGGCTGCTTGAAACTTGTCAAACTTATTTTTGGCACATTGGGAATGAAGGACTACCGCGTGCGCGTTGGCTTGCGCGGTCCGGAGTCCGACAAATATGTTGGCCTTGCGGAAAATTGGGACAAGGCGGAACAAGCGTGCCGTGACGCGGCGCAATCGCTTGGCGTTCCATTTAGCGAAGAGCCGGGCGAGGCCGCGTTCTACGGACCCAAGATTGATTTTGTTGTGCGCGATGTCATCGGCCGCTCTTGGCAACTTGGCACCGTGCAAGTGGATTACAACTTGCCGATTCGATTTGATCTGTCATACCAAGGCGCCGACAACAAGACGCACCGACCAGTGATGATTCACCGCGCGCCATTTGGAAGCCTGGAACGATTCACGGGCGTGTTGATTGAGCACTTCGCCGGCGCATTTCCTCTGTGGCTCAGTCCAGAGCAAGTTCGAGTGCTTCCGATTAGCGAAAAAAGCGACGCCTACGCGCAAGAATTGCACGCCGCGCTTCACCAAGCTGGCCTGCGCACCACGCTTGACACAACTTCAGAGCGAGTTCAGAACCGCATTCGCATTGCCGCCGAGCAGAAGATTCCGGTCACGGCCATTGTGGGTCCGCGCGACGCAGAACGCCGCGTGGTCAGCATTCGCCTGCATGGAAAGGCTGAAAATGCGGGCGAAATGCCCTTTGATGACTTTGTGGCGGCGCTGGTTTCTGACTATCGAACCCGCGCCAGCGAAACGCTTGTCGGCAAGATCACGCCAGCCGCCAAGTGATATTTGTCACAAGAATGCAAAATCCCCGCAAAAAAGACTTGCAAATTCGCTTGCATCGGTCATGCTTGGGCAAGTACTTTGTACTGTGTGGGCGGTGAACGTTTCACCGCTTGAAAGCAACTCGAGGACAACGACTGCATGTCTCAGAAATTCTTTGTACAGGCATGATGATTCTGCCCCCGTTGTTTCGCGTTTCTCCGGTCAATCCGGTTTGCACAGCAATCGCTTTTGAAGCGCTTTGCATTTCTATTGTCTCTACATAAAGGATTCTTCCATCTCAGCATTTCCGCCCCGCCGTCCGCCCATGTCACGACCTGATTCAGGTTCCAATTTTGGTCCACGCATTAATGATCGCATCCGCATCACGCCTGTTCGTTTGATCGACGAAACAGGAACCATGCTTGGTGTTGTTGAAACAGAAGAGGCGCGACGCCTAGCCATGGTCGCAGGTCTTGACCTTGTGGAGATCGCGCCCGATGTGCGGCCGCCGGTGTGCAAGATCATGGATTTTGGAAAGTACAAATACGAGCAGGCCAAGAAGGACAAGCAAGGTCGCAAGACCAAGACCTTTGAAATGAAGGAAGTTCGCTTGGGCCGCAGCATGAAAGTGGATCCGCATGACGTGGAAATTCGCGTGCAACAAGCGCGGCGATTTCTGCTTGAAGGACACAAGGTTCAATTGGTGGCCAGTTACAAGGGCCGCGAAATGGCGCACAAGGAAATTGGCGCCGTGAAATTAAACGACGCGATCGCAAAGTTGGTTGATCTGGCGCGCTTGGATAGTCCGCCGCGTTTCAACGGCAAGCGACTCTCCGCCATGTTGTCGCCGGATCGCGCGCGCATTGATGCGTACAAGCGCAAGCATCCAACTCCAAAGCCCGCGCCAACCAAGGCGGAAAAAGCTGCGGCGGCGAAACCTGTCGCTGAAGTTGCCGCGGATGCGGCGCCAACAACTGCCGGTGAAACCGCCGTGAAAAAGCCTAAGAAAGTGACCAAGCCAAAGAAGGTTGTTGCAGCCACTGATGCGACCGCTACAACACCAACTTCGACCGAGGCCACTTCCTGAATTGATCGCTGAGATATTGTGACGTGTGATTTCAAACCAGGACGCTTCGCGCGTCCTGGTTTTTTTGTGCATCTAAAATTTAATTTTTGTGCGCAGGCCAAATACCCACGTTGCGCCGGCTTTGGCTTGTGGATTGGATGGATCGTCGATCAATTGAAGATCCGCTGTCAATTCCATGCTGCCAGTGAGCCGCAATCGGTAGTAGCTTTCAATGGTCTTTTGCTGGCGATCGCCCGCCGTGGATGAATCGGTCCAACTCAAGCCAAGGCCCACGCCATCGCCATGTCGATCGAACGCATTTTCTAAACTTGCACCAAAGGTGAACTCTTGTGAAGCCGGACTCACGTTGGCGTCGCTCAGTTGATACGACAACCACACGCCCATGTCGCGGTCAATAAATTGCTGCGCAAGAAGCGTCATGGCGTTGCCGGACTGCTTGGTGTTGGTGGCGGCGGTGTCGTTGCCAGCGTTGGTGTTGCACATAAAAATGGAGTAGCGACCCATGAGATCATGGTTCGAACCAAGCGCCGCAACCAGGCCGGCCTCCGCACCCACAAGATAAAATCCGTCGCCAATCGTGCCGAATCCTCCACCAGAATTCAGCGCGCCAAGAGGACTTGTCAAAAGCGTATTCACATAAAAACCATCAACAGGAATAAATTGCGCGAAGGCGCCCGGCAGATAGTTGTTCCACCCAAGCGGCATGGCGTTGCCTCCGTCAAAGCAACTCGCAAGAAATTGGTTGGTTTCGTCATCGGCGAAAAAATTCGCGCCCGTGGTGT
Organism: Planctomycetaceae bacterium; assembly: GCA_947480055.1. Taxonomy (GTDB): domain Bacteria; phylum Planctomycetota; class Phycisphaerae; order Phycisphaerales; family SM1A02; genus SYAC01. The sequence continues at coordinate 1,651 of CANKBX010000090.1, read as the reverse complement.
CGTTGGGAAGAATTTTTCCGGCGCCAACAAGAATGCGGTCGTCGCAAAAACCCTGCTGCGCGTACAGGCGCGTTAAAAAAGCAACATTGGGATTGTCCTGGGAATTCACAAACACAATGGACGAGCCGACGGCGTTTCCAATATCCACATTTTGCGCGCTCCAATTGTTGTTGGCGCGAAATTGCGCGGTGATGGAGCCAAGACCAATGCCCGAGATTTCCCATGCTTTCCAATCAATTCGGTAATTGAAGCGATTGCTCACCGCGCCACGGACTTGCCCCGCGATACTGGTGCTTGCTTGTTGGGCGACTGTGCAGTTGTACAAGTCGGTCTTCACGCTGAATCGCTCACGCATCCATAATTCCAAATTGCGCAGCGGCGAGGCGATGGGTGAGAATGGATCGGCGGAAAGAAGCGGATCGATGCGGCCCTCATCAATCGGTATGGGTTGTGGCGCATCAAGGGCAAGGCGAATGAAGGGCTTTTGGGAGCCGAAGAACGGATCCACATTGGGCACCAGCCAGAATGTTCCAAAGTCCTGCGTTTCCCGCAGCGTGCCAAAGCGGGAATCTCCCACCTGTGTGGTGGAGAGCGCCTTGAGAAAACGATCCGTGGCGTCGTCGCCCAGAGCAACCGTGGCGCAAGAGATGGCGGCGATCCGCGCGGCACCATAAACAAGTCGTTGCATGGAGCGATTCAACACTCTTCAAATTACCAAAAATAATATAATTCTCTTCTTGCTTTTTTATACAGTTGTTGCATAATTATACTTCCTATGGATTCCTCCAAACCAACTCGTCGTCGCATGATTGAGCGGCTTCTGCTCGCGGGTCGTGTCACCAGCCAGCACAGTTTGCTTAAGCAACTTCGCGGCGAGGGCGTGGATGTCACGCAGGCAACTTTGTCGCGTGATTTGGCTGATCTTGGCGTTATGAAGGGTTCCACAGGTTGGCAGTTGCCGGGCTCGGCCGCTGTGAACAATTCAGATATCAGCGCGGCGGTGCAAACCTATTTGTTGGATGTGGAAGTTGGCGGGCAGATGGTGGTCTTGCGCACGCGCACCGGCCACGCCACGCCGCTTGCAGTTGAACTTGATCGAATCCGCTTGGAGGGATCGCTGGGAACATTGGCTGGAGATGACACTATTTTGCTGGTCGCCAAGAGCGCCTCGCTGGCGCGCAATCTCGCCACCCGCCTCAAGAATATTTTGCAAGGCACCGCCGACAGACCGCGCAGACCGCTTCGTAAATAATATGAACGACCAAACCACTCGCATCGCCATTGTTGGTGCGGCCGGATATACCGGCGCCGAACTTGCCACACTCGCGGCCAACCATCCGTTGATGGAAGTCGCTGCGTTGTTCGCCTCGGAGCGTGGAGCAACCACGGCGGCGCGCGTCATGTCGGATGTTTTTCCACGGCTTCGCGGCGTGAATGATTTACCAATTCAAGCGGCGTCCGTTGAAGCGATCTTGGCGTGCAACGCCAAAGTGATTTTCTTTGCCACCCCGCACGAAGTCAGCGCGCAGTTGGCGCCCGCCCTGCTTGCCGAGGGACTGATTGTGGTCGATCTATCCGCGGCATTCCGTTTGCGCGACGCGACGGCGTATCCAACACATTACGGATTCACCCATCCATCAAGCAATTTGCT
>CANKBX010000089.1 GCA_947480055.1 Planctomycetaceae bacterium | reverse complement strand
TTCAATGTAGTTATGCCTAGAACCACATTTAAATTTGCTCCCTAAATTCCTTAAAATTTTTGATGATTGAGAAATGCGCAGGTAGTCAGGATGCTGCGTGATCATGGGTGCTACAAGTCTGTTGCGTAAATACAAAGCCCTTGGCGCTTAGACAACTCGCGCTTCATAAAAGAGGTTGCCACGGGTGCGCTTGAACGCACTGCTTGCAAGAAAGTGAAACGCTTTGCAGAAAGGGTGGCACCAGTCGCTCAGACAACGCACCCCACGCAAGCGGGGCTTGCGCGGGTGCTAAACTCGCTTGTGGTGCCACCCTTTCTGCGACGCGGGAATTGGCAACCTCTTTTATTTTGCAGAACAATTTCAGACTCGCGCCAATTCCGCCTCGATCTGTTGAATTGTTGGCAAACTTGACTGCAATTCGTGCGGCAGCGCATGGGTGAGTTGCGTGTCCCACTCCGCCACGGTGATTGGTTTACAAATTCCACCAAGCGCATATTCAACAAGCACGCGGTTCTTTTCGCGCACCAGCAACAGGCCCATGGTCGGTCCATCATCTGCATGGCGAAGCAACCGATCGACGGCCGTCATGTACATGCCAAGTTGCGCGCCATCGCCCGGCTCGAATGCGCGGGCCTTCAACTCAAGCACCACATAGCGGCGCAACTTGAGATGGTAGAAAAGCAAATCAAGTTGAAAATCTTGATCGCCAATTTCCAAACGCACTTGTCGACCAACAAAAGCAAATCCCTGACCCAACTCCAACAAAAATCGCTGCATGTGATCCACCAACGCCTGCTCCACTTCACGCTCACGCCGCGTGTCGGCGGTTCCTAGAAAGTCGAACAAGTAGGGGTCCTTGAACACCTGCGCCGCCATATCTGAATCCGCTGGCGGCAATGTTGACGCAAAATTATGTTGCGACTTTCCATGGCGCGTGTGGGCGCGCGATTGAATTTGTAGCGCAAGTATGTCGCGTGACCAGCCATGTTCCAATGATTTTTGCGTGTACCAAAGTCTGATTTTGGAGTCATCAACTTTTTCAAGCAAGGCGATATGTTGATACCAACTCAATTGTGCAAGTGTCGCTTGCACAATTGATTCATCCGGCCACGCCTGCGCAAACGCCCGCATGTATTTAAGATTTCGCGGGGAAAAACCGCGCATATCTGGAAACGCCTGTCTTAGATCAGCCGCCAACCTATCAATCACTTTGCTGCCCCAGCCTTGCGCCGCTTGCTTGTGCAAAATGCCTCGCCCAATTTCCCAATACAACAAAACCAGCGACGCATTTGCTGCAAGAACCGCCCGCAATCGTGATTGCGAAATGCGGCTCTTTAATTGCGCAAGCCACGGCGCATAGTCCGCAGGCATGCTGGCAGCCAGTGGCGGTGTTACAAATGAAGCATGGTCATGAACGTCCTTGCGACGCTTACTTGACGGCTTGGAAACGTTGTCCGCGGCGCCTTTGGTCAATGCAATAATTTTCCTTTTTACTTTCGCCACTCGCGCCTCCAGTTAATGGTTGCATGTGCATTTGCCTGCCAGGCCACGCTACTTAGGTTTTGAGAAGCGCCGTGAAAAAAAGAAAAACTTCTGTGGAAATTATTGCGCTTAAATGCTGAGTCTTGGCGCTTAGATAACGCACCCTTTGCAAGAGAGTGAAACGCTTTGCAGAAAGGGTGGCACCAGTCGCTCAGACAACGCACCCCACGCAAGCAGGGCTTGCGCGGGTGCTAAACTCGCTTGTGGTGCCACCCTTTCTGCGACGCGGGAATTGGCAATGTTTGCAGGTAGTGCAACTTGCGCCATGGGGGCGCGGTATTTATTTCGTGAGTGAATTACCCCACAAATGTGTGTTATTCACCTTAAATGGTTAGCCAAAATCCGTCAAATGTGCCGCAAAATTTCAAAGTTTCTGTTGCGATTTGCAATTTCTGGTGCATACTCAAGCAAGTTGACGGGGGATCATTCCACCAGCAATGCCCAAGCGGGGGCTAGATCGCTTGTTCACTTATGCGTCGCCTGAAATTTTCGCAGAGTCACCACAGAAGAATCAATTCACTTGCGCCGCAAAGCACATTATGCAGAACACCTTGAACAAAATCTTCTCCCGCCACGCGCTTACCAACGTTGCTCGCATTGCGGCAATCGCCGCGGCATGTGTAACCATGTCCGCGCTGACATTAGCCAAGCCACCAATCACGCCACCAACCGAAATCACTTTGAACATTGACTCAACCGATACAACCGACTCAAGTGATTCCAGCGATACCACCCAATCTAATTTAGTGAGCGCTTGCGTGTGCGACTTAAATCAAGATCGAACGGTGGACTCCGCAGATCTAGGAACATTGCTGGGTTTATTTGGCCCTTGCCAATCAGCTGACCCTGGTGACTTTAATTTTGATGCCGCCATTGATAGCTCTGATTTGGGAACCATGCTGGGAAACTTCGGACCGTGTCCATCTGGTTTGTCTTGGGCCACGGTGCTTCAATGGAATCCAGACCCCGACGTGGTGCCAGACGCCGCCGTGCGCGCCAAGATTGTTGCAAGTGGCTATCCATGGCGCGTGCTAGACACAGGCACTGGTATAGAAATGCTTTTAATTCCTGGTGGCACATTCACCATGGGTTGCAGCGCTTCCAATAGTTACGGCTGCTATTCCGATGAGAGTCCCAATCACCAAGTGACGCTAAGCAAGGCCTTCTATTTGGGTAAGACTGAAGTAACGCAGGCTCAGTGGCAAGCCAAAATGGGCAGTAATCCAAGCACTTACAAAAACTATTCCGACAGTCCATCAAGACCAGTTGAAACAGTGAGTTGGAATGACATTGCAGGCTTTAACACTGCAACAGGTTTGCGCTTGCCAAGCGAAGCGGAATGGGAATACGCCTGCCGAGGCGGCACCACAACTGCGTTTCACAGCATGCCCAGCTACCCCAACGGCACGAACGTTGACAGCCTGCTTGGAAACATTGCGTGGTATTCCAGCAATGCAGGAAGCACAACACACGCCGTTGCCGGCAAAGCCGCCAATGCGTTTGGCATGTACGACATGTCAGGCAATGTGTGGGAGTGGTGCAATGATTGGTGGGGAAGTACGTATTACAGCACAAGCCCATCTATGGACCCAGCAGGACCTTCGTCAGGTTCGTACCGCGTGCTGCGCGGCGGCGGCTGGGGCTACATCTCCGACCCCTGCCGCTCGTCGTACCGTGACTCCGTCGGTCCCGACCCCCGCGGCTACGGCGTCGGATTCCGTGTCGCGAGGACTCCGTAGTTCCCTTTACCCTTTGCTGATTCCTTGGAATCAGCTTCTATTTTACTTTTACCATTTCACTTTTACCTCTCTTTCACTGCTCCTTCAATGAGCGACAGGGCAATGGTTGTTCATTGCGGCTTCAGTGAGCAAATTCAAACCAGGCGAATCAATGAGCGGTGTTGGATTTATCTCAATTAGCAGAATTCACATCGCATCCGCAACGCGCACGCCCACCGCAATCACCTCTTGGTCGCCGTTCACGCGCGTCAAGTGGCCCTTGGTTCCTTGGTCATCAAGAAAGATGGCGTCGCCCGTGTTCAGCGTGCGCGTAGTGCCATCGCCCGCGGTCACGGTGATGCAACCGGACATCATGAAGAACCACTGCCGATAGGGCGAAGCGTGCCACGGCCCTGACCAGTTGGCGGCGAAGCGAACCACGGCAAATCCCATGGCGGGTATGAAATCGGTTGCTTCAAGCGGCGTGGTGGGCGGCGCGAAGTCACGCGTGGCAAGTGGCAGTGTGCAGTCCTGAAAATGCGAAAGGCCAGTGGCGTCGACAAAGAGACGGATGTATTTCAGCGGGATGATCATTGTGAGATGCGGCAACTTTCATGAAGGTTTGATTGAGCGCAGTGACTTGGTAGCGGTAGTGGATGGATTGCAGTGACGCTGGCGCTACGAAATGGGAAAGAATATTTGGAGACAGATTGGATTAGTGTAAACTGAGATTGCAAACTTCTTGTAGGAAATTTCAGGAAGGATTTTAAAATTGATATGAGCGCCGGTCATGAATGAGCTTGCGACAAAATTACGATTCACACTGAAATTAAGTGCGATTTTGGGCGCTATTCCTGCGCTTTATTTCTCAATCATGATGTTCGGATTTGCTCAAGACGGAATAGATATTCTGTGGTGGACTCCGGTTCTCTTTTCCATTTTATTCTTGACCATCACTTCCTTACCACTTGTTGTTCTTCCATTGTGGGCAAGAAAGTCGGTGGATTGTTCGCCGCCTAAAATCACCCTTGTGATTGTTCATGCCTTGCTGACATTTCCAACCGGACCATGGGCGCCCATTCTTTCAATTGTTGAGATTTACTTCGCGGTTAAGTTGCGTAATGCGCAGAAATAAGGGGATATCACAATCTGTGATATCCTTGTTTTTGTTGAAATTTTTAGAAGGCGTCCTGGTTTTTTACTGAATACGGGGTGTTGCAAGCCCGCCCGTCAAGCGATTTCCGCAAGATTTTCTAATTGTATTGACGCGGATTCAAAGAGCAACTTGAGATCACAGATTGTGATCTCAATTGGGACCAATGCGGCAATTTTTTCTGCGCGCATGTGAATGAACATTGATACTGCGTTGTTGCTTGCACGCGTCAATAATTGGCTTGAATAATTTGTAAGAAAAAAGGCCGTGATTTTCTAGCGCAAGGTTTTGCGCGTCATGATGCGCTGCATGGGCCAGGGCAACACAGATGAAATAGCCGCGAGCGGTGGCGAACAAGGCGCGGAAAGTCTCGGCGGTGGTGATGCGCTTACTGCTGTTGCGAGCGGTGACGAGCGGCGTGTCGAGATGGTGCACGGCGGTGTTCGTGCCGCGCACACCAGCGTGTTTGGTTTTGCGCTTCGTGGTATTGACGCGGTACCGTGTGAAATAGAAGTGGATGTCAGCGGCCAAGGTTTGCCGCGTACCACGCTGACTGGTTTGCCGGACGCGTCGGTGCGTGAAGCCGTGGAGCGCGTGCAAACTGCGGTGGCCAACACGGGTTTCGCGTGGCCGGGCGGGCGCGTGGCTATAAATTTGGCGCCCGCGGATTTGCGCAAGGAAGGTCCCGCATTTGATGTGCCAATGGCGTTGTCGGTGTTGATCGCCTCGGGCGCGCTGAAGCGCAATAAGGGCGCACGTGGGTTTGCGCTTGGCGGCGCGAGTGGTGGTGTAAGTGGTGGAAGTGCCGTTGCAAATACTTCGGCGCATGCAAGCGGATTTGGTCGCTTATTGGCGGCTGGCGAGTTGGCGCTTGATGGACGCATTCGACCCATTCGCGGCGCGATTTGCATGGCCATCTTGGCTAAAGAACTGGGCTTTGACGCGGTGCTACTGCCCACGGAAAATGCGGCGGAGGCGTCCGCGGTGCAGGGCATTCGCATTCTTGCGGCCTCATCGCTGGCGCACGCAGTGGCAATTTTGTCGGGCGCGCAAGACGCGCCGGCTTTGCAGGAAAAAATTTCTGTGGCGCGTGACATTCCCGCGATTGATTTCAGCCGCGTGCGCGGTCAAGAGGCCGCCAAGCGCGCGCTGTGTGTTGCGGCGGCGGGCGGTCACAACGTGTTGTTGATTGGTCCCGCGGGTAGCGGAAAAACTCTCATGGCGCGCGCGCTTCCTGGCATTTTGCCGCCGCTTGATTTGGCTAGCAGTATGGAGGTGACGCGCATTCATTCATGCGCCGGCGTGCTGCCTCCGGGTGAGGGTCTTATGCGCGCGCGGCCCGTGCGTTGTCCGCATCACACGGCCAGCACGGCGGCCATGGTTGGTGGCGGCAGTAATCCGCGGCCTGGTGAAGTGAGTTTGGCGCACGAAGGCGTTTTATTTTTGGATGAGGTTGCGGAGTTTCCTCGCAGCGTGCTTGAGGCACTTCGCGAGCCGCTTGAAGATGGTTTTGTCACGGTCAGTCGCGCGCGTGGAACCGCGCGATTTCCCGCGCGCGCGTTGTTGATTGCCGCAATGAATCCAACCGCCCGCGGTGACATGGGGCAGGGTTCTCGCCGCGCCGTGGAGCAATATTTGTCGCGCCTCAGTGGTCCGGTGATTGACCGCATTGATTTACATGTTGAAGTTCGCGCCGTTTCTTTCGCGGCGTTGTCTGGCACGCGCGCGGCAACCAGCACCGCCGAGTTGCGCGAGAAAGTTCTTGTTGCGCGCGCTCGCGCCGTGAATCGTCAAGGTGAAACGCCCAACGCGCGGTTGGTTGGTGTCGCGCTTGATCGCGTTGCCGTGCTTGATGATGAAAGCCGATCCATTGTGCAACAGGCCATGACCGAACTTGGTTTAAGCGCGCGCGCGTATGACAAAATTCGCCGAGTGGCGCGAACTATTGCGGATCTAGACGGCACTGAAAATATTCGCGCGCAGGACATTGCCGAGGCGGTTCAATATCGAATACTGGATCGCTTCCGTCCCAATTCGGAGCCGTTGATGGCTGGTATGGGAATTTAATCCAGGCTTGGCAAGAAACTGTGCGCGCATTTTCCGTGAAGCGATGCTTCATGCTTTCGTGCCTAGAAAATCCATCAACACTTAGCGAGAAACACTGCGCGCTAATTTCCTATGAAGCAATACCTGTTGATTTTGTGTTTATAAAATCAATCCACGCTTGGCGCGAAAAAGTGCGCGCATTTTCCGTGAAGCGATGTCGGGCGCTTTCATGCTTGAAAAATTAATCCACGCCAGGCGCGAAACCCCGGCGCATGGTGTTCTCGCAAATGGCGCGCGGCTCTGTGAATTGCAACAAGTAGTCGGCGCCGCCGGCTTTGCTTCCCACGCCGCTCATGCCAAAGCCGCCGAATGGTTGACGGCCAACAAGCGCGCCAGTAATTCCACGGTTGATATATAGATTGCCCACGCGATAGTCGCGCTTGGCTTTTTCAAGATTGCTTGGCTTGCGCGAATACACGCCGCCGGTAAGTTTGTACGCCGTAGCGTTGGCAATCTTCAAAGCCTCATCAAAATCGCTCGCGCGAATAACGGCAAGCACGGGTCCAAATATTTCCTCGTTGGCCAAGCGGTGCTCGGGGCGAATTCCACTGAAAATAGTGGGAGAAACAAATGGTTTTCCAACGTGCTCCTCTAGCCCAGCGGGTACGGGCAACTGCAACTCAAGTTTGCCTTCGCTCTTGCCAATCTCAATGTAGTGGCGAATTTTATTCGCGGCCTCTTGATCAATCACGGGTCCAACATCTGTGCCCGGCAACATGGGATCGCCCACGGTTAAGCAACGCGTGGCCTCAACCAGTCTGTGCAAGAACGCGTCGTGCGCGCTGTCCACCACAATCACGCGACTGCACGCGGAACATTTTTGTCCGCTAAAACCAAACGCGCTTTGGCGCACGCCAAGAACAGCCTCATCAAGGTCGGCGCTGGCGTCAACAATGATTGCGTTCTTGCCGCCCATTTCGCACACAACTTTTTTCACGGCTTCCTGCTGTGGCGTAACCACGCCGCACGCTTGAATAATGTCAAGACCAACGCCCTTGCTGCCGGTGAACGCGATCAACGCCACGCGCGGATCGCGCACCAACGCCGCGCCAACTTCTTCGCCGGGGCCGGGCAAGAATCCCAGGCATTCGCGCGGAACTCCGGCGCTCCACAAAATGTCGCACATGATTTTTGCAATGCCCACAGTTTGTTCCGCGGGTTTCACCGCCACGGTGTTGCCAGTCACCAGCGCGGCAACGGTCATGCCGCAGCAAATAGCCAGCGGAAAATTCCACGGACTAATCACGGCGCACACGCCGCGCGGTTGATAGGTGATTTCATCTAATTCGCCCACGAATTTGCCAAGTCGGGCGCGGTCAAACAAGCCAGCGGCTTGTCGCGCGTAGTACTCGCAGAAATCAATCGCCTCGCAAATGTCGCCGTCGGCTTCGCGCCAGGTTTTGCCGGCTTCGCGAATAATTACGCCGCATAATTCGTCGCGGCGAGCGCGCATTGCGGCCGCGGCCTTCACCAAAGTGTCGGCACGCTGGGTGAATGGCCTGTCGCGCCAAGCGGGATACGCCGCCGCAAGCAAGCCCACGGCGTCGCGCGCGATTTGCGCGGAAACATTTTTAATTCCAACCGGCACGCTGGCTTTGCTAATGGCCGCGGCGAATTGCTCGCGCGCGCTAGACACGGAAAAGTTTCGGTACGGTTCGGTGAAGAACGCGCGGCCATTGCCAACATCAGGATGCGAGTGCGAAAGTTTGTGCTTGTCAGCGGCCAGTGCCAAACGTTCTTGTTCTGATTTATTGTGAGTCGCGGAAATCTTTTCGTGCGGCGAAGCCAACAGCACCGACACATCGGCGTTGTCCATGAAGCCAGCCTTGAGCCAACTTTCATTGCTGGTGTTCTCCAAAAGCCGACGCACCAAGTACGCCATGCCTGGAATCATTTCACCCACTGGAACATATTCACGGATGCGCAAACCCATGTCGGAAACCGCAAACTTCAAAGCGTCCGCCATTCCGTGCAACATCTGCAACTCAATGGCGGCGGGGGGCAAGCCCAATTGCTCCGCGGTTGCCAATGTGGCCGCAATACTGCGCGCGTTGTGACTGCCCAGCGCCAACTTGGTGCCGCCATCGCCCACTTTGCGCGGGCAATGCTTCAAGAAAATCTTCTGCATGCGCTCAAAGCACGCGTCGGTTTCAACCTTGGTTGCCCACACCGGGCACGGCCAGCCTTGCTGTTCCGCATGAATTGTTTCGTAATCCCAGTACGCGCCTTTGACCAAGCGCACAGTCACAACGCGTCCACTTTTCTGCGCCCACGTTGCAATGCGGCGCGCGTCATCATCGCCACTGCGTAAATACGATTGCATGGCAAGACCGGCCTCAAATGGAATCGTCTCGCAACAACGCATGAACAATTCAAGAGTGAGATCCTTCAGCGCGAATTGCTCCATGTCAAAGTTCACCAGCACTTTGTTGGCAACGGCCGCCTCCAGAATTGGGCGCAGCGCTTTCATTAAACCTTGCAAGCAACTTTCCGTATCAATGGGATCAGTGCGCGCGTACAGCGACGAAATTTTTATACTGACATTGGTGCGCGCGATGGGACCCAAGTGGTCGCGCTCCAGTTGATCGTTGCCTGGCCACGCCGCGACGGCCTGCGGCAAGTTGCGTATTAAATCAAGGTATTTCGCCTGATATGCGGCGGCTTCCTCGTCGCTCACGCATGATTCACCAAGCAAGTCCACGCTGAACGCCACGCCGTCTTGCCACATTTTTTTCAACTGCGGCAGAGCGCTTTGCGCGTCGGTGCCCGCAATGAACTTGCTGGCCATGCCCGTGATTTGATTGCTCATGGTCTTGGTCATCAAGCCCTTGGCAAGTCCGCCAGCTTTTAAACCAAGGTCAAGTCCAGGCGGCAACTTCACGCCAGGTTGCGTGAGATAGTCCGTGAGATGTTCGTGCACTTGATCCGCGGTGCGCAACATTGGAAACGCGTCCACAAATCGAAACAGTTGAATCTTGAACGCCTCGTCCTTCATGGACCACTCCATGAGTTTGTCCGACCAAAATTGCGCGCTGAGCATGCCCGACTTGTTGCCGCGCGCGCGCGCCAGAATGTCCGCGCCCTTGGCTTGGATCAACGCCTCAAGAATTGGATCGGCGCTGGCCGCAACATGAAATGCGGG
>CANKBX010000088.1 GCA_947480055.1 Planctomycetaceae bacterium | reverse complement strand
GTGCTTGCAAGCGCGCCCGCGACAATTCCAATGCAATGTCCCCACGCTTGTTGACGCGGCTTGGCGCCAAGCATGTAGCCGGGCTTGATGTCCATTAATAAATTGCTGGCGTTGCTTGCCACTTCCGTTGTCACGCCCGCGGTCATTAAATTGGTCGCGGGGTTGGTGGGTTGCAGCGAACCAAATGTGAACTGCGTGATCTTGCTCAAACTACCGGTGGGCGTTGTGCTGGTGAGCGCGGTCGCGTTGGCCGCGATCAGCGTCAACACAAGAATCATTGGAATGGAAAGCGCGCCCAGCCACGGATTCACATCGAACCACATCCAGTTCAACCAAATAATGGCGGCGCTGAAAATAGGAATTCCAATAAAGCTGTATTTCAGCGGCAATTCAATGTGCGCTACGCAATCGTGATTGGCGGCTTTGCGTTTGAAGATGCCGGTGAACGCAGAGATGATCATTTTTGGTTTTGCAAATAAACTCACCATGCTGGCAGTCACCATCATGGATACGCCCCACCACAAGCACCAACTGTTGGTCAAGTGCGGCCGGCCAAAAATTGCGGCGGCCATGTCGTAGGTTCCATCAGCTTGGACAATCTTGGACCAATTCTTGGGAACAATTTCGCCGGCGCGGATCATGAGCGGAGCCAGCACAAGAAAGTTTGCCGCCATGCCCACCAACAAACTGTTGGCGATGCGCATTCCCATGAGTCCGCCCGCTCCAATCATGGACAAGTCAAAGGCAACGGTGACGCCAAGTTGCTCAAATGTTGCGCCGAATGATTTTGGCAGCGGAACTTTTCCAGCGTGCGCAAGTTTGTAGTACCACTCATCAAGTCGCTCAGGAATTTTCCACAGCGACTCCTTGGCCTTGTGAATACCAAGCACGCGAATTTGCAACATGGCCATGTAGCCGCCCGCCACTAGAAGTTGCAACGTTGCGCCAATGCCCGCGGCCCATGCCAACGCTTTTGCTTTGAACAATCCAGAATCCACGCCGCCACTGGTTTCCGAAGCGGGCTTCTCAATGGGCATGTCGTTGAGCATGTGCAACGTTCCACCGCGCGGCGCATGCGGATACAGCGAGTCAAGCACAACGGCGGCGGCGCGACCTTCGGGAAATGGTTGCTGCTCATCGTTAATAAAGCGGCGCTTCATTGGAAACGCAACCAGCACACCAAGAATGCTGGCAAGAACATTCCACAACAACATTTGGTGCCATTGCATTGGTTTGTTCGTGATGAACATGTACGCCATCAGCGCGGAGATCAGCGGACCAGTCATGTACCCGGCCGCGGTGGCGATGCTTTGCACCGCGTTGTTCTCCAGAATGGTGAGGTCCTTGGCAACTTGCAGGCGCGACATGGCGCGGAACATTACAAAACTTAGAATGACGCTGGTCACGCCAACGCCAAGAGTCCAACCAGTTTTGGCGCCAATATAAAGATTGGTGGCGCTGAGAACGCCTCCAAGAAAAAATCCAGTGAGCGCAGAGCGCAGTGTGAGTTGCGCCATGTTGCCGCGGTACACATTCTCCAGCCACCATCGATCTTTTTGCTCACGCGTCCAGGTGCGAACTTGCTCATCGGAGAGATGTTCTATTGCCATGTTGGCAAGATAGCCCGCGATGGGAAATGTTTCAGGCGAGTTCGAAAGACGTGCTCATATGCTCATTCTAAAAATGGCTGACGACTTTATAAGTGTGCGAATGATGAGCGCACAAAGACTTCGTGCAATCAGTTGCGCTGCCTTATGAATGGAGACATTGTTCCGTTTGTGGCGGGCGATAATCAATTTTAAAAAATAAATTTTGTGCATGAATGCGCATTTCAACGCTCTCAATGGGGTTGTGACTTTTAATTTTTTATAAATTTGAAGTGGGTGTTTGCGAACTTGGATTTATGAGCTAGGCTAGGGTCACGCATGTTGGCAACTCCACGAGTGCTAATCACATTGCTCGCCGCCCTTTGGCTGCCGATATGTCATTGTCAATTGTCCATATTTCTTTTTGACAATGTTGCGTGCCACGATGGCGCCCAGAAGTCCAGTGTTGGCGTACACAATTCGGCGGCGAATTGTTGCAAGAAAGTCACGCGCTCATGTTGCGCGGAGAAATCGAAAAAGACCGCGCACGAAAATTCTAATTCAACCCCAAAGCCCGTTTGCCAAACTTGCGCGTGCTGTGTGACAAAGGCGCCGCCGCCTGCGCCACCCACAGTTGATTTGACCGCGGTTGAATTTGTTCTTCCGCCGTCGCTGTTTGATTTTGTCACCGCCGCAACCACAATCGACGTTCCTTCGCTTGAACTGTGCCAGCATGATCCGCCTGGGCCGCCCCTGCGCGTGAACCAACGCTGCGCCATCCATTCGCACTGGATCATTTGAACTCCAATCACGCCTGAAATGCCCAGGAATTCTCCTGCGCATTTTGTTCTGTGATTTTATTTTTCAATTTGGAGTTTGAACATGAAAAACTTTTTGCACTTGTTGGCGCGCTGCATGCGCCCGATCAACTTCCATGCGCTTGTGATGGTGACAGCACGAAGCGCCGTTGTTGCCTTGACCGCGTTGCTTGTTGCTGGTTGTGCCACGCACACATTTGAGCAACCCGATTCGCTTGGTCCGGACTTGCAAAGTCGCGCGGGCGTGGCGCCAAGTTGGACGCAACCCGACGCGAAGGCGATTGACGCGCAGGCCTTGCACGCCGCGGCCGTGACCGCTCTGCCAAATCCACTGAATGAAGTGGACGCGGTTGCAATTGCGCTTGATGCAAGTCCCGCGATTGCGAAATTGATTTCGCAAACCAACGCACTGCGCGCGGAGGCGATTGATATTTCTACGCCGTCGAATCCTGTTGTGAACTTCACCTCTGGTGTCCCGCTTGATTCCATGAGCGCGGTTCCAATTTTCGCCATGCTGATGTTTCAAATTGATGAACTGTGGAAGCAACCACTGCGCAGCGAAGTCGCGCGCGGGAATTATCAATCGGCGCTGCTGTCGCTTGGCGCCAGCGCGGTTGCGCTTGCGGTTGAAACGCGCTTGGCTTGGCATGAAGTGGCAATGCGAAGCGAGGAGCGCAATCTGGCGCAAAATGATTTGCAAATCACTGAGAATTTGCTGGCAATCGCGCGCGAGCGCTTCACGGTTGGTGAATCAACCGGCGACGCCGTTGCAAAGTCGCAAGCGGAGTTGACTGATGCACACCATCGGTTGATGCAGGCGCGCGAAATGCTTTCGGTGGCGCAGTTGTCGCTCATGGCGTTGCTTGGACGCGCGGAGGCGTCCACGGATTGGCGAACAGGCGCGCCTGATTCATCATCTGCGTTCGCGATTCATGCGCCCATTGCCAATGAGCAGAAATTGTTGGCCGCATTGGCGGATAGTCGACTTGATGTGCGAGCGGCACAAGCGCAAGCCAACGCCGCGAAAAGCAAAGTTGAACTTGCGCGAAAAAGTCGCTCCAACAAACTTGATCTTGGCGCGGGATTTGACCGTGACATGGAAGGCGATAAAGCGGTTGCATTCAGCGCCAATGTGGAGCTGCCCATTTTTAACAATGGGTCGGCGCGCATCGACAAAGCGGAAGCAGAATTACAAACCGCAAACATAGAAGCCGAGCGCGTGCGGCAAGCGGCCATCATTGAGTTGCGCGGCGCCATGGTGAAAGCCGTCGCTATGCAAGAGAAACACGACATCAGCGCGGAAAATTCGCTGGCACCAAGCGCGGAAACATTCAAGCGCGCGCAACTTTCCGCGCAGGCCGGTGAGGGCTCGCGCCGCGACGCCATCGACGCGCAACACGCTTTCAATCACGCCAAACTTGAGCTCAATGATTTAGAGCGGCAACGGCGCGGGGCGCGACTTGCGCTGGCGAAAGCCGCGGGATTTCTTCCAGCGGAGGTGATGCCATGACACAGAAACCAAGCATGACATCCAGCATTCCCCTGCCAAGCGTTCGCATTGGAACACGCGTGGTGTTGCCAGCGATGATTGTGTTCAGCGCGATTGCAATTCTTGCGTGGTCAAGTTGGCGCGCGTGGGCGCCGCTGACAACGGTGCGTGCGGTTCCTGTGGTTATTCGCGCGGCGGGCGGTTCAACAAGCGTGACAATGAATTCACCAGCGAGCAACGTCGTAGTGCCAAACAACGCGGCGCTGAACTCAGGGCAAATGAACTCTGGTCAAACTTCCGCTCCACGCGGCGCGGTTGTGCAAGCGCCGGGTTGGGTGGAGCCATCTCCATTTCCAATCGCGGCATCGGCGCTCACAAGCGGCGTAGTGCGTGAAGTGCTGGTGCTTGAGGGCGACCATGTTGAGCAAGGACAGGTGGTCGCGAAATTGATCAACGATCAGGCAAAAATTGCGCTACACAGAAGCGAGGCGGAGGTGAAAATAAAATCCGCCGAACTTGGCATGTTGCAAGACGAACTTGGTCGCAAACAAAAATTAGTTGCGGGCGGCGGAGTGAGCGAAGGCGAAGTCGCGCGGCTTGCCATTAAAGTTCTTGGCGCCAAAGCGGTTGTGGAACAAGCCGACGCGGCGCGCGAGGAAGCCGAACTCACTTTAAATCGCACAGAAGTGCGCGCGCCTGTTGCGGGCGTTGTCATGGCGCGACTCGCGGCGCCTGGGTCTCTTGTTGGCATGGACGCATCAAACGCGGCGGTTGTGCAATTATTTGATCCCAAAAATCTTCAAGTGCGCACCGATGTTCCGCTTGCGGACGCTGGACGTTTGCGCGTTGGCCAGCAAGCGCAAGTGCAATTTGATTCCATGCCTGGGCAAACAGTTCGTGGCCGTGTATTGCGACTTGTACAGCAAGCGGATATCGCCAAGAACACACTGCAAGCAAAAGTGTTGTTGGAAAATCCACCGGATGGCTTGGTGCCCGACATGTTGGCGCGCGTTCGTATTTTCCTTGACAGCGCGCCCACGCCAAGCGCGGCGCAAATCACGAGTGCCGCAAATAATTCTGCCACCAAGTCATTGGAAAAGAGCGCGGTGCAAAATGCGAATGGCGGCGCAATGCTGGCCAACGGCGCTGGCATGAATACTGGAGCCACAAGCCGCACCGAAATTGCGGCGCCAGAAATTGTGTTGGCGCAAACTGTGGCCGCCTCTGATGGCACACGGATTGGAACAGTTCGAGTGGTTGTTGATGTGCGCGACGGCGTTGGCCGCATTGAGTCACGTGAGGTTGTGTGCGCACAGCCTGCGGGAGAATGGACCGCTGTAATAAGTGGACTTCGTCCTGGTGATTTCGTGGTGCTGCCTGATTCGCCCGCTACCCATGATGGACAAATTGTTCGCATGGACAACACGGCGGCTGCAACGGGCGGCAGCGATGCGATCGCCGCGCCACTCTCGAACAAAGCGACTTCCGCCGAGCACACTTCAACTGGAGATCCACATGCAAAACACTAATGCAACCACCTCGCAAATTCATGGCAGCAGCGAAATTATTGTCTGCGACAATCTGGAGAAACATTATTCACGCGGCGGCGAAACAGTTCGCGTGCTTGAGTCGATCAACCTCACGCTGGCGCGCGGCGCGTTTGTTGCATTGATGGGTCCATCGGGATCGGGCAAGACCACTCTGCTGAATCTATTCGCGGGAATTGACCGACCAACCGCTGGAACGTTGATGGTGGATGGCCAAGACCTTACGAAACTTTCACGCGCTCAACTTGCCCAGTGGCGCGCCACAAGCGTGGGATATGTTTTTCAGTTGTATCACTTGGTACCCGTGCTGACTGCATATGAAAATGTGGAATTGCCGCTGTATTTACATGAACTTTCGCGCGCGCAACGACATGAGCGCGTCAGTGAGGCCCTTGAAGCCGTAGGTATCGCGGATCGGCACGCGCATTATCCGCGTCAACTTTCTGGAGGACAAGAACAGCGCGTAGCCATTGCGCGCGCCATTGTCACTCGACCCGCGTTGTTGTTGGCGGACGAACCCACCGGCGATCTTGACCGCGTGGCGGCGGCGAGCATTATGCAATTACTGTCGCAGTTGCACAGCGAACGAGGCCAAACCATTGTCATGGTGACGCATGATCCCTCCACCGCCACGCACGCGCAACGCTTGGTGCGCCTAGACAAGGGCCAACTTGTTGAAGATGTGGCGGTGCGATCATGAGCCGCGCGCAATCCATCATGGGTATGGCAACGCTTGCATTGCGCGGCATGAAGCGTCGGCCAACCCGAAGCGTATTGGTGCTCGCGGGCGTCGCGGTTGCGGTATTTTTATTCTGCACAGTTGACACCATGCGTAGCGGCGTTGAGCGCGCCACGCAAAAGTCTGCGGGCGAGACCGCGCTCATTGTGTACAGGCAAAATAGATTTTGCCCATTTACCAGCCAATTGCCGCAGTCGTATGAAAATGCAATTGCAAAAATTCCCGGCGTGGCCAGCGTGACTCCCGTGAAAATTGTTGTATCCAATTGCCGAGCATCACTTGATGTGGTGACATTTCGCGGAGTGCCGGCGCAAGAATTCGCCGCCACGCACAGCGCAAGTGCGAGCGCTCAAGACATGCAAAGTTGGTTAAGCCGCGGCGACAGCGCTTTGATTGGCCGCGAACTTGCGCAACGTCGGCGCTTGAAAGCTGGCGACCGATTCACCGCCGCGGGCGTGGACGCGTTTGTTGCCGGAATTATTGAAAGCGATTTACCGCAAGACCAAAGCAGCGCGTTTGTGCATCTTTCATTTTTGCAAGAGCAAGCCAAGCGCGGCGGAACCGGCGGCGTGGTGACGCAATTTGATGTGCGCGTGAGCGACCCCGCACAAATGGACTCGGTTGCGCAAGCCATTGATGAACGCTTTGCCAAGGATCAATCACCAACCACAACGCGCGCCGAGACCGCGCATGTTGCGCGCGCCGCCACCGATGTGATTGTGTTGGTGGGCTTCGCGCAAGCGCTTGGCATTGCGGCGTTAGTTGCGGTGTTCGCGTTGGTGGCCAACGCAATCGTGTTGTCCATGCGCAGCCGCGAAAAGGAAATCAGCGTGCTGCAAACACTTGGATTCCGCGGCGTTCACTTGGCAACGCTTGTGCTGTTGGAGGCGTTGCTGCTGGGCGGTGTGGGCGGCATGATTGGCGCCGGCGCTTCATACGCGGCGGTTTCACTGGCGCGCACAGCCATGACCATGGAGGGTGTATCCATCGCGATTGCGCCGTCATTTGCAATTGCATTGATCGGCGTTGCTATTGCGATTGGGCTTAGCGTGCTTGCAGGAATTGTTCCCGCGATTATTGCCGCGCGTCAAACAATTGTCGCGGGGTTCCGTTCATGAAATATAAATTCCGTCTAGCCGTTGGCGATTGCGTCTCATCCACTCAACAATTTGTCGTGGGGTTGGGCTCATGAAATACAAATTCCATCCAGCCAGTGGCGATTCCATCTCGTCCACTCAACAATTTGTCGCGGGGTTCCGTTCATGAAATTTCTTCCTTTGCATTACGCCGCCCGCAACATTGGACGCAGTCCATTGCGTTTGGCGCTTACCGCGGGCGGTGGCGCGATTGTTGTGTTCTTGGTGGTCAGCGCGGTGGCCAGCGTGCGCGCACTTGATCGAGGTATTCGCGCCAGCGGAACAGTTGGCAATGTCATGTTGCTGGGCGCGGGCAGTGAGGAGAGCGTGGAGCGCAGCGAAATTTCCGCGAGCACGCCGGGAGTTCTTGCCGCAAGCATTCGTGGAATGAAATCGTTGGGCGGCGCCGCGTTTATTTCACCCGAGCTTCATGTTCCACTTCCCTTACGCCGCGCGGATCAACCCGCGCCCGTTGGCAACGCGCGCGACTTGGTCATGGTGCGCGGCGTTGAACCCAGCGCGTTCATGGTTCATCCGCAAGCGCGGCTGGCTGTTGGTCGGCTACCAGAAATTGGGCGCGCCGAAGCGCTTGTTGGAAGATCACTTGCCGCGCGGCTAGATGTATCCGACAAAAATTTCTCAAGCGCACCCGAAATTTTGATCGATGACATTCCATTCACCGTGACCGGAATCATTGACGCGCCTGGCGTTGCGATTGACGGTGAGGCGTGGGTGCCAATCAGCGACTTGCTGGTGCTGACCAAGCGTCAAACTATTTCAGTGGCGGTTATCTCGTTGGACAGCGCCGACATTGGCGATATTGAAATGTTCGCGGCGCAGCGACCGGACCTTGAACTGGCGGCAATTGATGAACCCGCGTATTACGCGGGTCTTGCGAAATTTTTTCGACCCGTGCAAATTTTAATCGCTGTCAGCGCGCTGATTGTGGCGTTGGGCGCCATGCTTGGCGGACTCAACGCGCTTGATGCCGCGTTCGCTTCGCGCTCAAGGGAAATCGCCATGTTGCAAGTGCTGGGATATTCACGCGCCGCGGTCGTTGCGAACTTGATCCAAGAATCCATCATCACCGTCGCCACTGGCGCAATACCCGCGCTTATGATTGCTGTTTTTCTACTAGATGGCCTTGGCGTTCGCTTCTCCATGGGAATCTTTTCGCTGCGAGTTGACGCCGCATGCGTTGCCAGCGGGCTTGCAGCCGGATTATTGCTTGGACTTATTGGAAGTTTGCCGCCAACTCTTCGTTGTCTTCGTTCCGACATTCCGTCGGCTTTAAAATCGGATCTTGTATAAAATCTTTTAGGAGAATGCATTATGAAATCACTTCGCACACAATTCAAGTTGATCGTCACAATCGCTCTTTTATGCATCGCGCCTATCGCGTGCGATCAAAGCGCGCCGACGCCGCCTAAGAACGCCACAAACTCCGCCCTGCCAAAAGATTTGTTTGTGACTCAAGAGCCAGCGGGCGCGGCAGGTGTTTTGAAAGTTCGCCAAAGCGCCAAGGCGGGCGACCATGTCGCCATGATTGGCCGCATTGGTGGATCTGAGAAACCGTTTGTCAGCAACCGCGCCGTGTTCACCATGGTGGACGCATCCGTGAAGACCTGTCTTGAAATGGGCGACGCCGCTCATTGCCCAACTCCAGCGGATTATTGCTGCGAAGACTCAACTGAATTGGCCAAGTCCATGGCGTCCGTCAACATCACGGACAAATCAGGAAAGCCCCTAGCTATTTCACTGGCCGCTGATGGATCGCTGAAGCCCTTGATGTGGATCACCGTTGAAGGCACGTTGCAACCCACCGACGGCGGCGCATTTATTGTGAACGCCGACCATATTTACAAAATGCCAAACGATCCGTTGGCGAGCAAGTTGAAGTGACGATTACTTGGGTGGCTGAGGTGCCGCGTCAGCACTCCCGGCGCTGTCGCTTGAGCCACCAAATATATTTTTAATGCCTTTGCCAAGATCTTGAACTCCGTCTTTGATCGCGGTTCCTGCTCCCTTCACTATGGGAAATTCCGCGGTGCCATTAAAAATACTTCCAACTTTACCGGCCGCGCTCTGCAGGCCATTCGCCATGGCGCTAGGCAAGCCAGCAATCTGAGCCTTCACAATGGCAAGCAAAATTCTATTCATAAGTTGCGCGGTTACGTGCGCCGCCACTTGGCTTACCGGCGTCTTGCTTCCAAGATCGGCCACAATAATGTCAGGAATATTCACCTCTAAAATTTTTCCAGCCGTGACATGTGCATCGCCTTCAACAAGCACCTTGATGCCGGTGACTTTCAGTTGCTTAATGGTGACCGTTCCAGAAGAATCCTTTGTTGGCGCAGGAGTAGCGATTGGTGCTGGCGACGCATCGGAAGTTTGATTGAGCGAGTCGGCAACCACTTGCAAATTCACTTTGCTCCCCTTCTCAACCAAAGTCACCAACACGCCATCGATATTAATTTC
>CANKBX010000087.1 GCA_947480055.1 Planctomycetaceae bacterium | reverse complement strand
CAAGTATTGCCACAAGAACAACGCGCGGCCGCGTGCGAACTTTTGCAACAAGCGTCCAAGGGAAATCACGCTGCCATTGCCGAACTCGCCAACAATTCTCAATTGCAAATTATTGAGCGCGAAGTTTTGTCGCACAGCGTGGCCAATGGCTGGTGGCTTTGCACCGCGGCGCTCGCTGGCGCGTTCATTGCCGCCACAAGATTGCGCTCAATGGTGCACTCGGCGCATGTTCAGGTGCGCTCGTAAACCCACCACTTGAAATTATCCAACTCGCGGCAACTTCCCGTCGCCACACCCGCAAGCCAACTGCGTAAACTACTGCAATGCCGCGGCCAATCATTGGAATTTCCTGCAATGTCAAAGAAGAAAATGGAAAGACTTTTTACATCTTGCACAACGCGTATGTCAACAGCGTCAAGGATGCGGGAGGCGTTCCACTTTTAATTCCACACCACACCAACCTGGCCGATGAAACACTCGAAGCGCTTGACGGCGTGCTGCTCACTGGCGGCGACGACATTGACGTGCGCCAATTCGGCCAACATCTTCACGACAAAGCGGACCTGATGCCCGCCCTGCGCCAACAAGGCGAGTTCGCACTGCTTGCGGCGCTTGATGATCGACCCAATCTTCCGGTGCTTGGCATTTGCCTTGGAATGCAACTCATGGGCGTGCATCACGGCTGCCCACTCATTCAACATTTGCACGACGTGATTCCAAACGGCGACCGTCATGTGGGAAATAAAATCCATCCCATCACAGGTTCCATTGGCTCTGGTCCGGTGACCAGCAGCCATCATCAGGCGCTTGCAAGCGCGGGTCCGTTTGAAACACTCGCGTTCAGCGATGACGGCGTGCTTGAGGCAATTCGCCTTGCCAACCGCGCTTTTTATGTAGGCGTGCAATGGCACCCCGAACGCACCAGCGATACCAATCTCGGGCTTGGCATTATTCAAAAACTTGTGAATGCAGCCAAAATATAGGCGTTTTCCTCAGCGCACTGTTCGCCGTGAGTTCATGAATTCCATCCATCCGTCATCGCGCCTTCGTGCAACAAGCAAGCGCTGTTACGATTTGCCCAAGGAGATTTCCATGCCGCTCGCCACACTTCTTTCAATTCTTATTTCATTCAACGCCACCGCCGCCAATCATGAAGCGCAAACGCTGAGCGAGTCCATGCCCACTCCTTCACTCACCGTTGACACATGGGTAAAAGGCGAAGAAGTAAAATCTTTCGATCCAGAAAAAGTGTACGTGATTGAATTTTGGGCCACGTGGTGCGGCCCATGTCTTACATCCATACCTCACCTTACAAAAATACAAAAAGAACACCCCGATGATTTGGTTGTGATTGGAGTTGCGGCATCTGAAAGACCAGATAGGCAACCACCTTCCGCGGAAAATTCCCAAGATCCCGTCGATCTCAATGTGATCAAACAAAACATGCTGGCGAAAGTTCAATCATTTACCACAAGCCAAGGCGATCAAATGAATTACCGCGTGGCGTTTGACTTTGACGCGAGCATGGCGCGCGACTGGATGATTGCGGCCAAGCAAAGGTCAATTCCTTGCGCGTTTCTAGTGGGAAAAGGCGCAAAACTTCTTTGGGTGGGCCATCCCAAATTCATCGATGAACCGCTTGCAAAAGCCTTGGCTCAAAAATCACCAATCGCAAAACCAGCCGACGAAATCAAACCCGTAGACAACACAACACATTCGCCCACCACTGAGCCAAGCGCCCCCGCGCCACCCGCGGATAAAAAACCCGCGTCGTGATTCCATTGATGTCTCCACGAATTTAAAAATGAAACCCATCGGCTACTGCGCCAATGTGCACCCCGGCCGAAACGTGGCGCAGTTGCGTGAATCTTTGTCGGGACCAATGGCAAGCGTTGCGCGCGGCCTTGGTCAAAGCACGCTTGCGGTTTCGCTGTGGCTCTCCGCCGAAACAATTCGAGAACTCTCCGCCGAACCTAGCTTGGCAACTCGCCTGCGCGACGAAGCCGCTGACATTGGAATTTCATTCGTTGCCATCAACGCGTTTCCCTATGGAAATTTCCACGCGCAGCGCGTGAAGCAAGCCGTGTATGAACCCAACTGGACCGATGGACGCCGCGCGCACTACACGCTCGCGGTGGCGGAACTTTTGCCGCTGCTTATCGCCGACGGCACCGATCACATCAGCATCAGCACGCTGCCGCTTGGTTGGCGCGCCAATTTTTCCGCAAGTGGCAGTGGCGCCTCGGTTGGAATTGCCTCCACCGCGCTTGAGCAAATCGCTTCGCGCCTGCACGCAATTGAGCAATCCACTGGCCTGCACATCACGCTCGACATCGAGCCCGAACCCGGTTGCGCAATTGAGACCAGCGAGGAACTGGTTGGATTTTTCTCGCATTGCCTTCCCGCAACAACCCGCGCATCGGTTGACCTGCGCCGCTATATCGGCGCGTGCGTTGATGTATGCCACGGCGCCGTCATGGGCGAGCCGCCGTATGAATTTTTTGAGCGGTGCGTAAAAGCTGGCGTGTCCATCAATCGCGTTCAACTTTCCAGCGCTATCAAAGGAACAAATTCCGCGCACGACTTGGCCGCGCTCGCTCAGTTTGACGAGCCGCGTTACTTGCATCAAGTGGTGACTGGCTTCGGCGCGGCGCGGCGCATGTGGGACGACATTCCAAATTTTCTTGTGGACGCCAATGCCAACACAAACGAGCAACATTGGCGCTGTCATTGGCATGTGCCCATTCATCACGCCATGATCAATGGACTTGAAACAACTTCAAGCGCAATCACGGGCACGCTTGAAGCGGCCACGCGCTTGCCCAACGCGCCCTTGATCGAAGTTGAAACCTACGCATGGACACAACTTCCGCATTTGGATCGCATATCCACCCAAGATGAAATTGACTCGGGAATTGTGCAGGAAATTCGCTACGCTCAAGCTTGCGCCCAAGCCGCGCAAACCACCAGCGACCTTGGATGAGTCATCTAGAAAATGTTCCACCGCAACGCGCGCGAATGCTAGAGAATGAACAACAGAACAAACCAATCCGCAATCACCCGCGCCAAAATGCCAGCATGAGCAATCCATCATCGCCATCCCTTGCAACGCCAACCGCCCCATCGGCGCGCAACAGCTTTGGCGCGTTCATGAAACTGTTGCGCATTTCCAACACCCCCACCGTCATCACCAACGCCTTCGTGGGCGCCTCTTGCGCGGCGGCTATTGAGCCCGGTTCATTTCCAAAGTCAACGCATCTCGTTGCCGTCACCGTGGGCGTTGTGTTGATCTATATCGCCGGCATGGCCATCAACGATTATTTTGATCAAGTGGTCGACGCGCAAGAACGCCCCACGCGCCCCATTCCAGCGGGACAGATTTCCGCGGGCGCCGCGCTACTGATCGGCTCATCATTCTTGATAACAGGCATGACCATATGCGCCATCGTTTCACTTGATGTATTGCCGTGGGTCATGTTGCTTGGCAGCGCGGTGCTGGCATACAACATGTTGCATCTAGCGAAATTTGTTGGACCGTTTCTCATGGGCGTCTGCCGCGCACTTGTTCCAGTTGTAGTGGCGATAGCGCTTTCGCCCGCCCACTCGCCGGCATGGAATATCTTGATGTTCTTCGCTTTGCCGCTGGGACTTGCAACGTTTGCCATTTCATTGGCGGCGCGAAATGAAATGCAACTTCAACGCACGCCCGAGCAAACTTTGCGGCCACACCGAACCATGCGCACCATGATCGCCACCGCGTTCATGGGCATCGCCGCGCTCGCGCCAATGGGCGCCATCGCCACGCGCACGCTAGATCCAATGGAGCAATTGATGGCGCTCACCTATGTGTTATGTATCACGCTCGCGGGCGTCGCCATTTTTCGTGGGCTCACTCTCATCACCTCCGCGCGCGCCACCCACATTGGCGTGATGCACTGGATCGCCGCGCTTTCACTGCTCGACGCCGCCAGTTTGTGCATATTGAATCAACCCATCTTGGCGTACGCGGCCATCGGTTGCTTTATTGTCACCACGCTTTTGCAGCGGCGCATCGCTGGCAGTTGAAACCTTCGGCCGCGTTTCCGTACTCTTACACACATGCCTCCCGCCACTTCAACCAATCACGCCTCTGGCTGCGCGCGCACCGTGGTGATCAATGTGGTCGGACTTTCCGCGCGTCATATTGGATTGAACACGCCGCGCCTGCGTGAACTTGCGCGCTCTCTTGGTGGAGCGCGTGCGCTGCGGCCTGATTTTCCCGCCGTCACATGCACGTCGCAATCCAGCATGCTCACTGGTCTTTCGCCGCGTGAACATGGCGTGATCGCCAACGGTTGGTTTGACCGCGAGCAAGGCGAGGCCCGTTTGTGGCGCCAATCAAACGCGCTGGTGCGCGGCGAAAAAGTGTGGGACAAGGCAAAGGCGCGCAACAGCCAATGCACCACGGCGAATTTATTTTGGTGGTTCAACATGAATTCCACCTGCGACTTCACGGTCACGCCGCGGCCCATCTACACCCACGATGGCCGCAAAATTCCAGACATTTCCACGCAGCCCGCCGCGTTGCGCAACACGCTGCAAAATAATCTTGGCGCGTTTCCGCTGTTTGATTTCTGGGGCCCGCGCGCCGGCATCCGCAGTAGCGACTGGATCGCCCGCGCCGCGATTCAAGTGATGCGCGAACACGATCCCGCGCTCACGCTGATTTATATTCCGCACCTCGACTATGTGTTGCAGCGCGAAGGCCCCAACTCACCCAATCTTGCGGCAGAACTTCGCGAAGTGGATCGCATTGTTGGCGGCTTGCTTGACGAATGTCGCGCGCGCAACGCGCGTCCAATTGTGCTGAGTGAATACGGTATTGAAGCCGCAACTCAACCGGTGTATGTCAATCGCGCCTTGCGTGAAGCCGGACTTCTTACGGTGCGCGATGAACTTGGCCGCGACGCGCTCGAGCCCATGATGTCGCCTGCCTTCGCCGTGTGCGACCATCAGATTGCGCATGTGTATGTGCGCGACACTTCGAGTCCGCCCACAAATTCTTCCAACAATCCTGAATTGATTTCTAGCGAACATGCGTCGCACATTCAACGCGTTGCCAAAGTGCTCGCCGCGCTGCCTGGTGTTGAAAGCGTGCTTGATCGCGCCGCGCAAGCCGCGCTGCAAATAGATCACCAACGCAGCGGCGACTTGGTTGTCACGGCTCAACCAGGCGCGTGGTTCGCCTATCCGTGGTGGCTTGATGACGCGCGCGCGCCGGACTTCGCACGCTGCGTGGATATTCACAAGAAGCCCGGCTACGACCCGTGCGAATTGCTCATCGACCCCGCCATCACGCTACCGGCGCTACGCGTTGCCAAATTTAAAATCGCGCGCGCCCTGGGCTTTCGCGCCTCGCTGCACCTTACGCCACTCGACGCATCGCTTGTCAAAGGCACGCATGGCCGCGCGCAACTTGCGCCCGGCTTTGAGCCCGTGGTGTTGGCGGAAAATGTATTCCTCCCTGAAAAAGATTTCGTTTCATGCCAAGATATTTCCAACATCATTCTGCGGCATCTCTTCAACGACCAAACATAAATCGCGCTCTGTATGAAAATTTTCTTATCCATTCTTGTGCTTGCCATAATTGCGGGAGCCGTCGCGCTTCTGTGGCCGCGTAGCCAAAATAAATTCAACGCGGAATTTTCACTTAACGACACCATAGAAACAAAAATCGCTCCAGCTCCGCAAGCGGTACAAATCAATCCGCCAACTCCCACCACCGCACCTACGCAGTCCATACCGCCGCAACGAACGCAGACCGCCACCACGACTTCCGCGCCACCCACCACTCTCACGCGCGGCAGCAACAATCAAATTGAAGTTGACGGTCGATACACAATTCTTGGCTCTGGCACGGAACTGGATCCATACCGCATCACCTGGGAACTTCTCAAAAGCGCCTACGAAACCATGGACTTGAACGGCGAACGCGTCGCGCCGCCCAAACGCGTGGAAATGCTCAACGGCACCTATGTGCAAATCAGCGGATTTCTGGCGCCGCCTTTGTGGGGTCAAGAAACCAAGGAACTTCTTGTCATGTTCAATAAATGGGACGGTTGTTGCATTGGCTTGCCGCCAACTCCATTTGATTGCATCGAGGCGCAACTTGCCGCGCCCATCAAACTTGGCGCGGCGCACACGATTAGTTACGGCGCCATTCGCGGTAAATTTATTGTTGAGCCGTTTAAAGCCGGAAAATTTCTAATCGGCTTGTACCGTTTGGAAGAAGCGCAAACCGATGACACCAAACAAAGAAATTAAAAACACATACACCGGCATTCAAGCGCTGCGATTTGTGGCCGCAATGTTGGTGGTGCTGGCCCACTCCACCGCCATGGTGAATGAACGCATGCACCTTGACATGTTCAAGTGGCGCGCGGGTTGGTCGGGCGTGGACATTTTCTTTGTCATCTCCGGTTTCGTCATGGCCATTTCGTCCCGCACCCTTTTGCAACGCGCCAACGGCTGGAAAATATTCATCACGCGCCGCCTCATCCGCATCGTGCCCCTGTATTGGGTCGCCACCACGCTCAAACTTGCCACCATCATCGCGCTGCCCGCGCTTGCGCTGGACTCGCCACTTGAATTGTGGAACACCATTGCGTCGTACTTGTTCATTCCAACATTCGACGACACATCACTGCTCGCCGCGCCGCTTCTGAAAGTGGGCTGGACGCTGAACTATGAAATGTTCTTCTACGCCATCTTCACGCTGGCGCTATTTCTAGGCAAATCACCGCTCAAATTCACCGCCGCCATCTTCGCCATCGCCGTGGCAGTGAATCTTTTCTCAACACCCAAATTCCCCTACGCCTACGGATTTCTTGAGCCCATCTTGATGGAGTTTGTCATGGGCATGTTGGTGGCCAAACTTTGCATGCGCGTGAACAACATCAACGTTGGCGTGAACACTCGCTTAAACACTGACTTAAACATTGGCGCAAAAAACTTCATTGACAAGCTCCTTCAATACATTTCAACCACCAAAGCCGGCGCGATCATTGGCGCCGTCGCCGTTGTGATTTCTTTCGTAATCATGTTCAATTGCGCCGAGCAACCCATGTGGTGGCGCTGGGCCTATTGGGGCATTCCATCCATGGTCATTGTCTTGGTGGTCGCGCTGGGCGAACCAGCCCTGCGCAAAGTCATGCCAAAAATTCTCGCCACGCTTGGCGACTCCTCGTACTCGCTGTATTTATTCCACACATTCACCGTGCCGTTACTTGGCACGCTCATGCTTAAACTAAAATTGGCGCAACCCACGCTTGCGCTTGCCGCGTGCATTGTGATTTCACCGCTGGTGTGCCTGGCTATTTACGCATGGTTTGAATTGCCCATGACAACTCGGCTGAAACGCTTTGCGCGATTTGAAAAATGAATGCATGCGAGTGTGGCGCTCAGATAACTCGCGATGCATGAAAGAGTTTGCCGCGGATGGGTCAAGCAACTGGCGCAAGAAAGTGAAACGCTTTGCAGAAAGGGTGGCACCAGTCGCTCAGACAACGCACCCCACGCGAGCGGGGCTCGCGCGGGTGCTAAACTCGCTTGTGGTGCCACCCTTTCTGCGACGCGGGAATTTGTGGGGGTTGCGCGGTTGCGAAACTCGCTTGTGGTAGCAGCCATGATCACTACGCGCGAACTACTTGCGCCTTACGAGCTCGGTATTTACTTCGCGGGACAATTTTTTGCTCGTTCCTTTTGTGGCAATCTCTTTTATTTCGCGAGACTTATTTAAGGCTTACTTTTTCTCAAAACTGCTAGCGCAGTTTTGGCGGAGAGAGGTAAAAGTGAAATGGAAAAAGTAAAATAGAAGCTGATTCCGCGGACTCACCCGCAGCTACGCTGCGGACTCGTTTAAAACACCGCGGAGTCAGCAAGGGTAAAGGGAACTACGGAGTCCTCGCGACACGGACGCCGACGAAGTCGT
The DNA here is from genome assembly GCA_947480055.1 of Planctomycetaceae bacterium. Classification (GTDB taxonomy): domain Bacteria; phylum Planctomycetota; class Phycisphaerae; order Phycisphaerales; family SM1A02; genus SYAC01. The sequence goes on along the minus strand of CANKBX010000087.1, from coordinate 1,874 downwards.
CGCCGCGGTCGCCGGGAGCGCGGCTGACACGGCCCGACGAGCGGCAGTTGATGGAATTGCTGTAGCAGTAGCCGCCGCGCAGCACGCGGGACGTACCTGTCGAAGGTCCTGCTGGGTCCGTCGCATTGCCCGCGGCGTAATTTCCGAACCAATCATTGCACCACTCCCACACATTACCTGACATGTCGTAAAAGCCAAACCCATTGGGGTCTTTGCCGCCAACGTTGTGGGTACGAGCACCAGCATTCCCGTTAAACCAAGCAATATTATAAAGATACACAGTGCTGTTGCTGCCGTTTGGGTGTTGCCTCGACGTGTAGTGTATCGCCCTGGTTGTTCCCGCGCGGCAGGAGTACTCCCACTCCGCTTCGGTTGGCAAGCGGAAACCTGTTGCAGTGTTAAAGCCTGCAACGTCATTCCAACTTACTGTCTCAACTGGTCTGTTGGGGTTATTCCTGCTGAAATAGCTTGGATTGTAGCCCATCCTGGCTTGCCACTGCGCCTGCGTTACTTCGTACCTACCCAAATAGAATGCCCTGGTGAGCGTGACTTGGTGTCTGGGAGACTCATTAGGATCGCAGCGACCAAGGTCAAACGCATTGCAACCCATTGTGAATGTGCCAGGGGGAACAAGTAACAATTCTATTCCTGTGCCTATGTCTCGCACGCGCCATGGAAATCCGGTTGCAATGATATTCGCGCGCACGGTGGCATTTGGCACCACGGCGACGCTGGGGTCTTGCTCAAGAACGGTGTACCACGATGAATCAAAGTATCTAAACGCACCCGCACGTGTGGCAGTACCGCCCGCGGTGGTCACTGTCACAGTCGCCAAGCCCACCGCGCCCGCTGGTGTAACCGCGGTTACGGTTCTGTCGCCTAGAACCTCAAAGCGAGTTGCATCGATACCACCCACTTGCACTCTGCTTGTGCCAGTGAAGTTTGTTCCAAGAATTACAATTGTTGTGCCGCCAGAGGTTGGTCCAGTGGCAGGGCTGACATCGTTAATAGTTGGCACAGCAACCGGACAATTTCCGTAAGCCTGCACTATAAGAACCACATCGAAACCATTCACCACGCGGTCACCGTTCAAATCTGCGGGGCAACTTGTCGGACAACTTCCAAAAGCCGTTGTCGCAATATTCGCATCTAAGATATTCACAACGCCGTCACCGTTTAAATCCGCGGGGCAACTTGATTGCGCAATTGCGTGTGTTGGCAGCGCAAGGAATGCCGCGGCCAGCGTGGCAAGGCGCAAGATGTTGTTCAGACGAGTGGTGGCGCTTAGGAATTGGAAATTAAAAAAAATTTTCATTTTGGGTACGGATTATTTCTGTTCAAGGAAAAGGGAACTACGGAGTCCTCGCGACACGGAAGCCGACGTGGTAGCTGATGGGGAAGGTAGGGCCCCATTTACGGCCCGACGAGCGGGAGTCGAAGGAGCCGTTCCACCAGGAGCCGCCGCGCATCACGCGATTTGAACCTGTCGAAGGTCCTGCTGGGTCCGTGGATGGGCTTGAGCTGTAATACGTAGCGCCGTACCAATCATTGCACCACTCGGTCACATTGCCTGACATGTCGTAAAAGCCAAACCCATTGGGGTCTTTGCCGCCAACGTTGTGGGTACGAAAACCAGCATTCATGGTAAACCAAGCAATATTATAAAGATACACAGTGCTGTCGCTGCCGGTGGGGCGTGGCCGCGACTGGTGTATCGCCGTTGTTGTTCCCGCTCGGCAGGAGTACTCCCACTCCGCTTCGGTTGGCAAGCGGAAACCTGTTGCAGTGTTAAAGCCTGCAACGTCATTCCAACTTACTTGCTCAACTGGTCTGTTGGGGTTATTCCTGCTGAAATAGCTTGGATTGTTGCCCAT
>CANKBX010000086.1 GCA_947480055.1 Planctomycetaceae bacterium | reverse complement strand
GAGGAAGGCATTCTTCCTGGCGGCGGTGTTTCCGTTCTTCGCACACGCAAGGCGCTTGATCGTCTTGCGAAGTCTTTGGAAAATGACGACGAGAAGGTGGGCGTTGATATTGTTCGCCGCGCGCTCGCCGCTCCATTGAAGCAAATCGCGACCAATGGTGGTCTTGATGGCTCGATCGTGGTTCAGAAGGTTGAAGAGTCAAGCGACACCAACTTTGGTTTCAACGCGTTGACTTGCACCTACGAAGACCTGGTCAAGTCGGGCGTAATTGTTCCAACCAAGGTTGAACGAGTCGCTCTGCAAAATGCAGCCAGCATTGCTGGACTTTTGTTGACCACGGATTGCGCGATCACCGAGATCAAAGAGAAGAAGGCCAAGCCTGAGATGGGTGGCGGCGGTGGTGGTGGCATGGGTGGAATGGGCGGCATGGGTGGTATGGACGGAATGGATTTCTAAGCCCAAGCGTCACTTCACATAGATACGTAGACACATAGGGTCTTGAAGCGCACAGGCGTTTCAAGACCCTATTTTATTTTTGCGCACGTAAACAATTTTGAGGGAGTGGTTTTAATTTGAACCGTGTTCAAACCAAACCAACATCGCCAGCTTTTTATTTGGCGGATATGAAATCACGACCCAAGACACCATCAACGGTGAGCACATGAAATGATGTATTTACTTGCGTATCGAAATTAAAGTCGGCGCCCTCTTTGCCATCTGGGCCAGTGAAGTAGCCACCGTATCTAGCCCATGGACCCGCCAACGTACCTAAGGTGTCAGAAGCAAAGAGCCCCTTTTCTTTTTTGACCGAACCCGAATCAACGTTGGACGCGCGCACTTGCGCATTGGCATCCATGCTGTCATTGCAACCACTTAGCGCCACGTGCCCATCAAAGTACAAAGTTGCTGGCGCGGAATTCACGCACTGATTAAAGAAATATGGAATAGTTCCCGAGAACTTTGGATTGAAGTCGGGACCTTCCTTGCTTTGCAACCAAGAGTGTTCAAGCATGCGAGTTTTCAAATCTGGAAACGCCGCCTGTCCCACGCTTGGCGAACGAAACGCGCTCGGCAATAGTCCAGTGGGGCCGGAACCAGAAAAAGAAACGCATCCATTTTTTGAGCCAAGCACATCGGGACAAAACATTGCCGCGGGACTGAAACAATACGAGCTTTCAACCCAACCGTCGGGAATTTCGCAAATCAAAGAGAAATCATCTGCCACATCAAGGGCGGGCTGCACGCGCTCCATGGAATATTTATCTTTGGGCGCGTAAAAAATTCTGTCATAAAATTTACGGCCAACATATTGACTGAAGGCCCGGACATTTGGAATTCTCCACGCTCCAGTGCCGGTCACGCCAGGATCGCTGGTCCAACTTGGCGAAAAAATAATAGGTAGGGAATACGCAACGTTGCTGCCCTTGGATCTTCCCCCATCACAGGAAGTCCAGAAACCCCAAATGCCTTTCGCATTCATTACGCCAGCGCATTTGCCGATATAGCCGCCGTACCCCAAGATCATGGAGGGACAACATCCGCCGGTGCTTTTAAGGTATTCACCTTCAGAGCGATCGTTGACACCCGTAATGTGTTGTCCAAAATCGTCAAACACAAATGTGGGTTGTCGATCGCTCCAGTCCGCGCCGTAACTGCCGCAAGCCGAAGACATATTGCGCAGGTTCGCCAAGCTTTGCGTGGTGAGCGCAGAATCTCGCGCCTTGCCAACCGCCGGAATAAGAAGCGAAAGAAGCAGGCCGATGATTGAAACAACCACGAGCAGTTCAATGATGGTAAAACCAGATAAGCTATTTTTATTTTTCATAAGTTAAAAATTATTATTTAGCGGAAATAAAATCGCGACCCAAAATTCCGTCAACGGTGAACACATGAAATGATGTGTTCACCTGAGTGTCAAAATTAAAGTCAGCGCCTTCTTTACCGTCCGCGCCGGTGAAGTAGCCGCCATAACTTCCCCACGGCCCAGGCAAAACCGAAAGCGTATCCGAGGCAAATAGTCCCTTTTCTTTGAGCGATGTAGCCGACTCCGTATTGGAAGCGCGCACCTGCGCGTTGGCATCCATGCTGTCATTGCAACCGCTTAAAGCCACGTGACTATCAAAGAACAAGGTCGCGGGTGCGGAATTAACGCACTGATTGAAGAGGTAAGGAACATCGCCGGTGAATTTGGGATTGAAGTCCGGGCCTTCCTTGTTTTGCAACCACTGATGCTCAATCATTCTGGTTTTCAAATCAGGGAACGCGGATTGCCCAACGCTGGGCGAACGAAATGTTGACGGCAATAAGCCACCGGGCTGGTTTCCACTAAATGAAATGCAACCCTTCTTCGATCCAAAAACTTCCGCGCACATCATCGCGGATGGACTGAAGCAATACGTACTTTCAACCCAGCCGTCCGCATCCTCGCAAATCAAAGAGAAGTCATCGCCTTTGTCTAACGCGGGCTGCACGCGCTCGTTGGCTTGTTTGTCTTTGGGCGCGTAGAAGACGCGGTCATAAAATTTACTGTTGATGTATTGGCTGAAACTTCTAGCGTTTGGAGTTCGCCACACACCAAAGCCATCGGTGCCAGCCAAACTATTCCAGCTTGATGCCAAAATAATGGGAAGTGAAAATGAATATGAAGCAGCCTCGGCCGCGCCGCCACCTTCACAACTAGTCCACCACGCCCAAAGGCCATAGCCAGTTCCGCATTTACCTATGTAGCCGCCGTATCCCAAAATTAAAGATGGTGGGCATGTACCAGTGGCGTTGTAATAATCTTTTTCAGATGCCACACTCAGGCCCGTGATGTGTTGAGCGAAGTCGTCAAAGATGAAAGATGGTTGGCGGTCGCTCCAATCCGCGCCGTAACTTCCGCAGGCCGAAGCCATGTTGCGCAAGTTTGCAAGGCTTTGGGTGGTGAGCGCGGAATCACGGGCTTTGCCCACGGCTGGAATAAGCAGTGACAGAAGCAAGCCAATGATAGAAACCACCACAAGGAGTTCGATAATCGTGAAACCAGATGTTCTATTTTTATAGCTCATGGTTTGCTCTTGCAACAAGTCTAAAGTGTTCACAAGCCATCACGTGCACATATTTAGAAATTCTTCTATTTTCAAGGGAATTTATGGCTTTAACCCAGCTATTTTGACGCACCGCAAATCGTTCGACAATAAAAAAGCCGCATCTTTCGATGCGGCTTTAAGGTTTTTAAATCAGTTCATTCGAAGCAATCAGAGCATTATTACTTGGCCGAAATGAAGTCGCGACCCAAGATTCCGTCCGTGGTGAACACGTGAAACGATGTGTTTACTTGGGTATCAAAATTAAATTCGGCGCCATCCTTGCCATCAGCACCTGTGAAATAGCCGCCGTAACCATCCCATGGTCCTGGCAATGTGGCTAGGGTGTCAGTAACAAAGAGGCCCTTTTCTTTTTTAGTTGAACCCGCATCAGTGTTGGAAGCGCGTACCTGGGCATTGGCATCCATGCTGTCATTGCAGCCACTCAAAGCCACGTGTCCGTCAAAGAACAACGTACCAGGCGCTGAATTTATGCATTGATTAAAAAAGTAAGGCACATCGCTTGAGAATTTTGGATTGAAGTCTGGACCTTCCTTGTTCTGCAACCATGAGTGTTCCAGCATTCTGGTTTTAAGATCTGGAAATCCCGCTTGTCCCACACTTGGTGAGCGAAACGCGGATGGCAATAAGCCAGTTGCACCTGTTCCAGAAAATGAAATACAACCTTTTTTGGCGCCAAGTACATCTGGACAAAACATTGCGGCCGGACTAAAGCAATATGTGCTTTGAACCCAGCCGTCTGGTACTTCGCAAATTAAGGAGAAGTCATCACCCACTTCCAAGGCGGGCTGCACGCGCTCCATGGAATACTTGTCCTTGGGCGCGTAAAAAACCTTGTCATAGAATTTTCCGCCAACATATTGACTAAACGCGCGGACGTTAGGAATTCTCCAACCACCCGTTCCAACTACGCCGGCATCGCCTGTCCAACTTGGTGACAAAATAATGGGCAAAGAATATGCAAGATTGCTTCCTGAGCCAACGCTCGCGTCGCAACTGCTCCAGAAACCCCAAATTCCTTTGCCGCCCTTGGAGCCACCAGCGCATTTACCGATATAGCCGCCGTAGCCCAAGACCATTGATGGACAGCATCCACCGGTGTTCTTCAAGTACTCAGCTTCGGAGGAATTGCTGATACCAGAGATGTGTTGACCGAGGTCGTCAAAGATAAATGTTGGTTGGCGGTCGCTCCAGTCCGCGCCATAACTACCGCAGGCGGAGGACATATTGCGCAGATTGGCAAGACTTTGCGTGGTGAGCGCGGAATCTCGAGCCTTACCAACGGCTGGAATAAGAAGCGAAAGAAGCAGGCCGATGATTGAAACAACCACAAGCAGTTCGATGATGGTGAAGCCAGACTTTGTAGATTTTGTTTTCATGGTGTTGAGTATTGAAGATGTGTAATCGAAGCAATTAAAGAAGGGAGGGAATTAAAAATTACTTTTGACCAATCGTGTCGCGGCCCAAGATGCCGCCCGCGGTGAGGACGTGATATGAAACATATTTTCCAGCAAACTCGGCGCCGTTGTCGTATGTGGCGCCATTGGTGTATCCAGTTGGCATGGATGGAATTGTTCCACCAATTGCAAACGTGCCCTTAATTGGCGTATCACCAGGTGATGGGGCGGGATTTGATTTGTCGGCGAGAGCAACACGAGAATATGTATCGGCTGCTTCGGCAACGCTTAATTGGGCAATATGTCCGTCAAAGAAAACCGTAGCAGGAGCGGATTGATATCCCTGATTGAAAACCCATGGCATGCCACTAGAACCACGTACGGCTGGGCAAAAAGAATCCTTGTTTGGCGCGCTTCCGCCCGACCACTTTCCACCATCCATGGTGTCAAGATTTGGCTTATTTTGAAGCCATTGATGTTCCATGCAGCGAGATTTGAGATCTGGAAACGCAGCCTGACTTGCGGCTGGTGATCGAAATCCAGACGGTGAAGTTTTTGGCGGCGCTTGAAAGCCCTTCTTCTTTGAAATCACATCCGGGCCCCACATCGCAGCTGGGCTCCAGCAATAGGAACTAAGAACTGTCTGTTCTAGTGTGCCGGTGAAATCCGCACCTGCTTCAAGGAATGCGGAAGCTTTTTCAGCGGTGACCTTGTCTTTGGGCGCAAAAAATATCGGATCATAAAATCGATTGCCTACATATTTATTGAAACTTTTAGCGTTTACAAGTCTCCAAGATCCAAAGTTTCCTGTTGTGCTCATTTGAAAATCACATGGCCAATACGCCTTCACATATTTGCAATCTGCGCCCGGAGCTTTCACGCCACAACTCGTCGCCTGTGGAATAAAGAATCCAACGGCAGAACCGTCTTCTTTAAATCCAAGCGTTAATTGAGCCGAGCATCGTTTGGTTGAATAGATCGCGCAATCACCGTTGTTTGGAGCCATGCCAATATCGTCGGCAATCGCCGTCCATTGTCGATCTTGGAAATCTGCTCCGTAAATACCACAAGCTGTTCCGATTGAACGAAGATTGGATTGACTTTGAGTTAATAGAGCCGAATCACGAGCCTTTCCAATGGCGGGCAGAAGAATGGCCACAAGCAAGCCAATAATGGAAACAACAACAAGCAATTCGATGATCGTGAAGCCTTTACGCATGAAAGTATTACTCCTAATTAGTGTTCGCATGGGTTCTGTGATTTCGTTTGGTCAGCAATGGGTTAGATAGTGCCGTCCGAATTATATAGGTCGTGTTTACAATCCGACGAGATTTACGCAGGTGTTCCGTGAATTTTATAGAAGGATCAATGTATCAAGAATAGACGCATTTTTTTCAAAGTATCAGAAATTTGGCAAAGATAGAAACTTAAGCCTTTTTTTCAGTTCTAGAATCTAACGCTACTATTTTAAAGAACCAAAGGAAACCAATGAAGCTCTATACAAAGTCTGGCGATGATGGAACAACTGGCCTGTTTTCAGGTTCTAGGGTGAGTAAAGATCATCCAAGAATTGAATCTTATGGGACAATAGATGAATTCAATGCTACTTTGGGCTTGTGTGCTTCTGTTTGCCAGCATGACAATCGATTGCACAAACGGTTATTAGATATTTTTTCTGTTCTGCAAAGTCGGATGTTTGACATTGGGGCAGATTTAGCCACGCCCGAGGGCGCAAAGAACGAATCCAAAATCCAGAGAATTGCGTCGCATGACATAGAGGAAGTTGAAAAATGGATAGATGAAATTGATGGCGCAAACACGCCACTTGCGGCATTTGTTATGCCGGGTGGCACAGAGCTGGCCGCCAGACTTCATTTGGCCAGAACTATTTGTCGCAGGGCGGAGCGGGAAATGATTCATTTAAGCCACAGCGAGCCGGTTGGTACTCCGTTGATTGTGTATGTAAATAGGGTGAGCGACTTTTTGTTTGCCGCGGCCAGGCTTGTTAACAAAGACGCTGGAATTGGAGATGTGCTGTGGATGCCTTCAACTTCGCGTAAATAGACTAATAATTGAAGTAAATAGAAGAATTTTGTTGAATTGTAGTCTTTTAAATATTCCAAAATTATTCGAGTGTTTTGTTGAAAGATACCTGTAGTTTGCTTAATATTTGATGTAAATCAGCAAATTTTATATGGCTGTAAAATACACGATGATGTATATTTAACGTAAGAAGACAACTTTTAGATCTATTTTATACCAATTTTGCTACTTTTTAAGCAAATAGACTTACATTTTATCGGTTTTTTGGCGTAAATTACTGCTTTTAAGCCATACCATTAGCCTATATTTCAAGCCATTATCCAATCCTTAAGGTTGATTTAATTGCTTAAAGCTGGCCTGTGCGGCGGTGACTTGAGCCTTGTACCCATCGATTTGCTTTTGCATTTGCTGCTTGGCGGCCACCATTTGATTCAATTGTGACTGCAAAGCGGCGGGGTCGGATGGAGATTGTTGAGCGCCTGAGCCCATTGTTCCCGAACCCTGGGGGTTCATGCCACCACTCATGCCACCCATTCCGGCGCTACCGCCAACAAGTTGATCGGCAGGGGCGCGGGTAAGCACTAATCGCACCGTTCCAACCGTGGATCCGCTTTCGCTATACAGCATGGTCCAGCCAACTTGATCGGCTTGCGAGAAATCAATCAGCGAAGTGATGCTGCGGGGTGCGTCGGTTTGGGTGGGGCTAGCGTTGAGTGATTGAAATGTGAGTTGGGTGGCGCCAGAGTTAAATTTTCCCCGCTGCCAAATCATGCTCTGGTCTTGGTCGGTCAAGAGCGTGCGTTGAAAGAATTGACCGCCCGTGTTGAATCCGATCGTGTCCACTTCTTGAATCGCCGCGACGCCGTTGTTTAGAACCGTGTCGCCAAAGAGAAAGACGCCTCCAAGCGCCCATTGCCAAACAGCGCGCCCTTGCAGGCGCTTTTCAATTTGACCCGTGGGCGATACGGCTTCGCCAGAAATATTCCATGCGCCAACAAGACGCGCCAGAAGTTCATGCGCGGCTGGTTCGGAAAGTTGCGTAGTTGCCGCGGTTGGTTGCGTATTTTGCATATTCGCCACAGCGGTGGACGCATGCGATAAAAATGCGGAAGCAAGCAATACGGTTACCACTGAAAAAATAAATGCACAGCGCGCGAATGTGAATCGCTTAAGTTTTTTCTGCGCGCAGCGTGCGAACGAACTTGTGAGAGCGAGAGAAGAACCGACGGTGTTGAAATATTTCATGCCTTCAAGATATGCGATATTGCTCGGTTTGAGATCAATCCAATAGTCAAACTGCACGCGGGACATATTGAGCGCGCAAATGAATTTTGGTCCGCAAATTTAGGGGCGGCGAGATTTTTTATTTAAATCGCGAGACACGTTGATCGTCATATGGCGCAAGCAGGAACGCCACAATCGCCGTCCATCCAGTTTGATGCGAAGCGCCCACGCCGCGGCCGTTGTCGCCGTCGAAATATTCGTGGAAACAAAAATTACCGGCGAAGGCTGGCGATTTATCAAGAATGGGATAGTTGCGATTGACTGGGCGAATACCGTCCGCCTCGGGCAGGAAAATATTCACCATGCGCTGTGCCAAGAACATCGCGACCTCTTTCAGATTCATCATGGTGCCGCTATTGGTGGGGCACTCCACTTTGAAATCTGGTCCGTAGTAATAGTAGTAACGCAGCAGACTTTCAAAAACCAGAAAGTTCATTGGAAACCAAACTGGTCCGCGCCAATTTGAGTTGCCACCAAAGGCGCGCGTGTCGCTTTCAGCCGATTGATATTGCAGGCCCCAACTCTGTCCATCAATCTCAAGCACGTATGGTTTGTCCTTGTGCTCCAAACTTACGCTTCGGATTCCGTAGGGTGAGAGGAATTGTTTTTCATCCAGCGCACGCGACAGGAGCGCCTTCATGCGATGTCCGCGCAACAAACTTAATAGGCGTGTTTGACCACTTCCCGGAGATTTCCAGCGAGAAATCAGATTTGCAAGATCTGGTCTGCGCTCCAAGAACCACGTGAGCTGCTGATCAAGCTTGGGATGGTTTTCAAGATCCATCTCATCAATCACGGCCACAGCGAACAGCGGAACAAGACCCACAATACTTTTCACGCGCACCGGAATAGTGCGACCATCGTCGAGTTGAATAATGTCGTGGAAGAATTGATCTTCCTCGTCCCACAAATCAATGCCAAGTCCGCCAAGATTTGTGGCTGCCTCCGCGATCAGCAGGAATTGTTCGAAGAATTTTTCTGCGATACTTTGATAGAGATGTCCCGCGTTTGAAAGTTCCAGCGACACGCGGATCATGGACGTGCAATATTTCGCCACCCACGCCGTGCCGTCGCTTTGCAAAATTACGCCGCCCATGGGCAGTGGTTTGCTGCGGTCGAACACGCCAACATTGTCCAAACCAAGGAATCCACCTTCGAAAATATTGTGTCCGTCGCGATCCTTGCGGTTGACCCACCAGGTGAAATCCAGCAGTAATTTGTGGCAGATTTCCGATAGAAAATCGTGGTCACTCACGTTCCACACGTGCTGTTCAATTTGGAAAATGCGGTACGCGGCCCACGCAAGCACCGGCGGATTCACATCGCCAAGAGCCCATTCATATGCGGGAACTTGTCCGTCGGGATGTTGCATCCACGGCTGAACAATTTGCCAAAGCTGGCGCTTGGCGCGCTCGGGATCAATCATGGCAAGCGTGACGGATTGAAACGCAAGATCCCAACTTGCGAACCACGGATACTCCCACTTGTCAGGCATTGAGAGAATGCATTCGGCGTCCACATTTTGCCACAGCGAGTTGCGACCCTTCAATCGCTCCGCGGGCGGCGGTGGAAATGTTGGATCGCCCTTGAGCCAAGTGTGAATGTTGAACTTGTACCACTGAAAGTTCCACAGCAAGCCCGCGAAAGCCTTGCGCTGAATGTGTCCGTACTCCGGTTTATCGGGATGGCCATCAAGTGGTTTGTAAAAAGCGTCGGCTTCTTTTTGACGCAGCGTGAAAATGGAATCGAAATCTTTGAAGGGGTCGCCCTTCACGGTGGCGAGTTGCAGACGCGCGCGCATGGAAACAGTGGCGCCTGCGGCAACAGTGATTTTGCGCACAAACGCGGCCTTTGTGCCTTCGCGCAACGGATTCACCGCGTCGCGATTTCCATTGACGATGTAGTCGTTGATTCCATCTTTGGGATGCTGGCCGGGCGCAAGCGGTGCGCCAAAACATTTGTGCGTGTTGGTTTCGTTTTCACAGAACAACAACTCGTCGGACTTGTCGCAACTCAACACATACTGATCCATATGGTTTGGTGAAACAACAATGTGCCCAGGCTCTTGCATGCGCATGGCCGGCTTTGTGGCGTT
>CANKBX010000085.1 GCA_947480055.1 Planctomycetaceae bacterium | reverse complement strand
TTCTTTGCCGACCACACTTTTTCACGCAACCCGCGCACGGGCGCAAGATTGACGCTGATGCGGCCCAGACCAATGCCTTGAAGCGCGAGTCCGTACGCGGTGACAAAATTCACGGCGTTTGTGGCAAAATCGGCGGCTTCTCGGCCCTCAACTCTGATCCGCTTGAACTCATCCATGCGGTTGATTTCAACATTCAATTGTTGCCCCAAGAATTTTCGCAGCCCAGGAATTCTAAAAGTGCTTCCCACCGCCATCACAGTGGACAGCGGACTTTCTTGATGGTTCATTTGATAGTGGCCAAGTGATCTTTGAACTTCCTGCACAAGATCACCAAAGACCGGGCGCATGGCTTGCATCATTTGGCGCGCGTATTTACTGGTGGCGCTGTCCGCCTTCAAACGATCGGCCTTGCCGTAGGAAATCTGAAACGCATTTTGAAGCGCGTCGGTGAAATGCGTTCCACCAAGCGGGAATGTGCGAATCCAACATCGACCACTGTCGGCCACAACCACGTCGCTGGATTGCGTTCCAATATCGAGCACCACGACTGGCTTGTGGTCCGGCGCCAAAGCCATGTCATATGAAACGGCGTTGAACACCGCCAGCGGTCCAAGCGTGACAATTTCCGGGCGCAAGCCAAACTCCGCATAAAGCGTGAGTTTTTCTTCGATTCGGTCCTTGGTGATCGCGAAAATTCCAACTTCCACTTCGGGATTGTCGGGACTGGAAAATGTTTGATAATCCCATTCAACGTCCTCGATTGGAAACGGAATTTGTTGCACCGCCTCAAATTTCACAATGTTTGGAATCATCTTTGGCTCGACCGGCGGCAACTTGGCGAAGCGCGCCAGCGCCGAGTGGCCGGGAACCGACATGACTATAGTTTGGTCCTCAAGATTTTTAGCGGCCACCAACTGGCCAAGCGTGAGCCGCGTCATTTCGGCCACGTTTATCTCTGGAGTTGAAAGCGGCTTGTTGTGCGGAATGCACACGAAGTCCGTGATTGTCGCTTCCTTGTCAATTCGCTCAAGACGAACTGCTTTGATTGCGTGGGAACCAATTTCAATACCCCAAGCGGATTTATTCTTTGCCATGCGGTTGGGATTTCCTAATGAGCTTCAATTGCAATTGTGGTGTGCGTGAACGAATGTCGGTTGGGGTCAATTCAAACGGCGGGGTTTGGAATATACCTTTTGTAAAGATATAGATGGTGGAGATGGAATGTATTTGAAACTTTACGCAATCTTGGGAGATTCTGTTGCCCTTAGTTCCACCAAACTCATCAATTACTGGATACGCTAGAACTTCCTCGAAATCATCATGTCTACACCTCCATTTGAGCCATCCCCCCCTTCCGCACCCCAACCAGACGCATCCGCCTTCAAGGTGGACGACTTGCTCGCTCAAGAAATGGCCCAAGCGCTCGCAGGCTTGAGCGAAAATGATCTTCTTGGAATTACCCCCGAGAAGAAAGCGCTGCCCAAGGTGAAGGGCGACGGCCACACGCGAACTGGAACAGTGATTCGCGTGCAAGGTGGCGACGTGATGGTTGAGTTTGGTCCGAAGAGCCAAGGCGTGTGCCCGCTGAACCAATTTGAGAATCCGCCCGAGGCTGGCACGGTGATGGAATTCGCCGTGGAACGCCTGGATGCGTTTGAAGGCTTGTTGATTTTGTCGCGCATTGGAATGCGCACAAAGCCACAGTGGGATAATTTGCAAGTGGGTCAAATTGTTGACGCGCGCTGCGTGGGAATGAATCAAGGCGGACTGGATATGGAAGTGGCGCATCACCGCGCGTTCATGCCGGCTGGCCAAGTGGACATTCGCACCGTGCCCGACATCAGTATTTTTCTGGGCGAGAAATTGCAATGCATGATCATTGAAATGCGCAAGGAGCGCGGGCGAATGGTGCTGAGCCGCAAGGCGGCGTTGGCGCAGTCAAGGCGCGAAAATCAGCAGAAAACACTGGCGGAAATACAAACTGGCCAAATTCTTGAGGCCACAATTATTAGCTTGCAACCCTTTGGCGCCTTCGCGGATATTGGTGGCGTGGATGGGTTGATCCATATCAGCGATCTGGCGCATGAGCGTTTGAAGAACGCCTCGGACGCGGTGAAAGTGGGCGACGTTGTTCGCGTGAAGGTGATGCGAATTGATCGAACTTTGAAGCCGCCGCGCATTGCGCTGAGCCGCAAAGAAGTGATGGACGATCCAATGGTGGGCAAATTTGAGGCGCTGCAAGTTGGCGAAAGCGTGTCAGGCCGCGTGACCAAACTCACGGAGTTCGGCGCGTTTGTGGAACTTTCACCAGGCATTGAAGGCTTGGTGCACATCAGCGAGATCAGCCATGACAGGATTTTTACCGCCGACAAAGTTTTAAAGGTTGACCAAATCGTCACGGCGAAAATTCTTTCAATTGATCTTGCGCGTCGCCGAGTCAGCCTGTCGATTAAAGCGTTGCTTGATCGACCGGCGCCCGTGTTTAGCGCCAACAAGGATGATCGACAAAGCGCCAAGCCGGTGCGCGAAGATGATCCAGCCATGCGCAAATTGCGCTTGAAATTTGGCGCGGCAAGCTCACTCAAGGGCGGATTGTCTTAAGGTATTTGCTTGTATTTGGCTGAAAATTGCTTTTCAAGACCGGGTTTTTTACGGGCTTGCGGCGCGGGCAAACTGTATTTTCATCGCATCAACAACTGCTCTAATTGCAGCAGAGTGCGTTGCGCAATGGGCTTGCCCGTTTTCAAATCAAGGTGCGCATGCGTGAGTTGCCGCGGCGGACAACGCGTGATCGTGAGCGGCGCGAAATCAAACGCGCTATGAATTTGCTCAAGCACTCCAACGCGTGACACGAACGTTTTAATTTCGGGCTCGGGCAATCGCGCGCGCTCCACGGCGTCGGCGATCAAATGAATGGGCGTGTCGTGGACAAATCGAATGTGCACATGTGGATCGGCGTCAAAATGGCCGTCGCATGATCTACCCACCGCGGAAATTTTGGCGTGTGGAAATTCGTGTTCAAGTTGGCGCATGAAATCAATAATGAGGACGAGACGTTGGTAGCGCTGCTGCTCGTATCCTTGCTGGCCAAGTTGCTCCATGACAAGCGCCTGGGCGTGCTTGCGCACAAGCGCCATGGACGGCGTGGGCGTTTCCCGCGGCAGACCAAGGTGCGCGACGGCTTGGGAAATAGCTTCAATTACCGCAAGATTTGGGTCTTTTTGCAACAGGCTGGCGGCGCGTCGAGCGATGTCATCTTGATGATCATTCACTGGTCACTCAACATATAATTTAAGCCGCCTGATCTTGCCGCGATCCTGCGGGCGTGCCTGGCATCCAAAGATCCTCAAAGGGTTGATCGTCACACGTTTTGCGCAAGGACAAATACGCGCCCGTAGCCACGGACCAAAAAGCTCCGAAGCATGCGCCGACCGCGATTGACTTGACCACCGTGATCCACATCCCGACAAATCCCGCGGAGATGGACGCCGTGAAACCAAGACTGCGCGCGGGCGAGACATCGTCTGGCAAGAGCAATCGAATTGTTGCCTGACTGGCCATGGGTCCTTCGCCAGCGGTCATGCCAACAAAGTTGGCGGCGAGTGAAAGCGTTGCCATGGCGAAGAGGTCTGAAATAAAGATCACAAGTGAAACTCCGATGGTGGCCATGATGAAATAAAGCAACGCGTGCAATGGTCGGCGCAACACGTACGCAACGGTTCGCTGCGCGGCTTCAAGACCATCGCAGCCTTCGCACGCGGAAGCCGCCACCGCCAACGGCATGCAAAAACCCCATGGAATCAGGGCAATTGCGGCAAAAAATGCCAAGACAATCACAAGTCCATAGGCGAGACCGGCGAAGATATCGATAAGCGGAATACGACTGAGCCAACCAAGCACCGCCGCAACTGGAAGAAGAACCACAAGCGTGAGCAGTGGCCACACTGGAACCAGAGCGTGATTGATCCAACGCGGTTTCACAAACGCAAACGCATCGGCGGCGGAAAGTTTGTCCTTGCCCGCCAAATCCATGGCTGTCATGCGGCACAGCGCGGCGCCGCCAGCGCCCATGGCGATGAGGAACGCGGCGCCAAAGATAAAACAAAACCAACGATCCTCGCGCCAACACGCCAACGGTAAATCAATAAATAAATTGGCGAACGCGCCCAATGACACGGCGGGACTCACCGTGAGAACGCCCACCGCGAGCGAATCCACGCAACGACCAACCGCCACGGAGAAAGAATCAAATGTTCCCTTGGGTCGATAGGAATCCAATCGTTCCAGCGCGCGCCGAATTCCGTCCGCCTCGCGGTCGCTCACCGAACCAAGGCGATTTTGCAGGGAAACATAGACCGTCTCCACATCGATTCCGCCGCGCACATCCATGCCCGCGGGGCGCAGCTCAGGCGGTAAATTTTCCAGCGCCGCGCGCCGCGCCACATCGGAGGCCACCGCTGAATCAATCTGACTTCGGCTTGGCGCGAGCAAGCCCGCGGGCTGAATTGTGGGTCCATGAAGCGCGTCATAAAAGCGCCCCGCCACAGCCAAAGCCAACACAATAAAGGTGGCCGCCAAGAGTCGCGCCGGCTGAAACGCGCCAGTTGCGGAGTTCAGAACCCGCGGAAAAACAAGCGCTGAGCGAAAGTCAATTTGATCTACCACCACGCGCTCTGCCATTGTTGTATCTCCTGTTGCTGGTTCGAAATGATTCAAGCGAATGCTAACTCAATATAGTTGTGTTGTCAGAGGAATGATTGTGTGATTTGGATATCCTTCGTGGCATGAGCATTTCAACACACGGACAACTTGACAGCGTGCTTGCACGAACCGACGCCAATCAACCCGCGGGCATTGAGCGCTTGATGGACTTCTTGCGGATTCCAAGCGTGAGCACCGATCCTGCTTTTGCCGCCGATGTTCGCCGCGCTGGTGAATGGGCCTCCAATATGCTGAAGGAATGTGGATTTGAATCGCGCCTGGTGAACACTCATGGACACCCCATGGTGTTGGCCAAGCACCCTGGCCCAAAAGGCGTGACTGCGCCGCGCGTACTTTTTTACGGCCACTACGACGTGCAGCCCGCCGATCCGATTGAATTATGGACGAGTCCCCCGTTTGAACCTGTGATTGTGGAGGGCCCGATGGGCAAGCGCGTGGTGGCGCGTGGCGCGGTGGACGACAAGGGACAAGTGATGACTTTCTTGGAGGCGCTTCGCGCGTGGCATGCGTGCGCCGGCGGACCGCCCTGCCCTGTCACGGTTATTTTGGAGGGCGAGGAGGAATCTGGAAGCGAAAGTTTTGAGCCTTTTCTGCGGGAATACGCGGCGGAATTGGAATCCGATGTCGCCATTGTCAGTGATACTGGAATGTGGGATATCAACACTCCGGCGATCACAACCATGTTGCGCGGACTGGTGTATGTGGAGGCCAAATTGAAAGGGCCATCGCATGATTTACATTCGGGTTTGTATGGCGGAGCTTTGGCGAATCCCATCAACTCATTGGCGCGCATGATCGCCAGTTTGCATCACGATGACGGTCGAATTGCCATTGAAGGTTTTTATGACCAAGTGAAGCCACTTCCAGAAAAAATAAAAAAGCAGTGGGACAAACTGGATTTTGACGATGCGGAATTCTTAGGTAAAGCCGGCGTGAAAAAAGGTTTTGGCGAGCCGGGATTCAACGCGATGGAGCGAACATGGTGTCGACCCACGTGCGATTGCAACGGCATCAAGGGCGGCTATCAAGGTGAGGGCGCCAAGACGGTGATCGCCAGCGAGGCCACGGCGAAGATCTCCTGCCGCTTGGTGGCCGACATGGATCCAGATGACGCGTTCAATAAATTATCCGCGCATTTACGCGCGCGCGTGCCCGCGGGCTACACGCTTGAAATGAAAACTTTCGGCAAAAACCCGCCAATTCGAGTGAAAGATGAGAGCCCCTACTTGGTGGCGGCGGAACGCGGTTTGGCAAAAGTCTATGGCATGAATCCAGTGTGCATTGGAACTGGCGGCAGCATTCCCGCGGTGGGATTGCTTCAGCGCATTCTTGGCGTTGAAAGTTTGCTGGTTGGATTTGGTTTGGATGACGACCGCGTGCATAGCCCCAACGAGAAATTTGAGTTGACTTGTTTCCGCCGCGGAGCGTTAAGCCACGCCGCGATCTTGGCGGAGCTTGCTGGACTTCGTCCCTAAATTTCGTGACGGCAAATCACACGATGAGATTCATTCCAACAATTCGATTCTCCTTCGTGGTGATGACTTTGATGCTGTGCGCCACCGCGCGCTTGGCGCAAGCGGATGATGTTGAAATTCATGTCGAAAGATTTGGCGCATGCAACGCATATCGCGGTGGAGATATGACGGCTCTACGAGTGCGCCTACGAAGCGACTTGAACGAACCCACTTCCGCCTTGGTTCAGTGGGATGTTGAAAACGCGGACGGCGACATGGCGTCGTATTGGCGCGAAGTGACGCTGCCGCCGGGGCAAAACATAACGCGTTGGTTGTACGCCAAATTGCCGCCATTTACGGCATCTTCGTTCGCCTCGCGTATCTTCAATGTGAGCGTTTTCCAGGCACAAGATGGGCGCAGAATGCGTCGATTGGGAACGCTGCGATTCACGCCGTCGCAAGCCGAAGAACAGTCCATGCCCCTAGAAAAAAATCAAGACGCAATCGCCATCGTGGGTGACGGACGCATGGGCCTGGAAGATCTTGGCGCCGTTCCAGCTGGATTTGATTTTGTGCCCAGCATGAATTCGCTCACGCAATTGCCGCGCGGAATTTCTCCGGCGGATTTTCCAGATCGGTGGGAAGGTCTTT
The DNA here is from genome assembly GCA_947480055.1 of Planctomycetaceae bacterium. Classification (GTDB taxonomy): domain Bacteria; phylum Planctomycetota; class Phycisphaerae; order Phycisphaerales; family SM1A02; genus SYAC01. The sequence goes on along the minus strand of CANKBX010000085.1, from coordinate 3,116 downwards.
GGAGTTTCAATGAAGTGGTCTGGTCACAAGCGTCTCCGCAATTGCTCACGGGTGACCGCGCGAAAGCATTGCGGGACTGGATCGCCCACGGCGGTTCGCTTGTGATTGTGTTGCCCGAAAGCGGCAACCCTTGGTCGATTGGCGGAGGCGCGACACATTTTCTGTCGGACCTACTTCCCACTAAAGGCGTGGCGCAAATAGATGGCGTACCAGTTGAGGCGTTGCTTCCCATTCTCACACGCGCCAAGGAAATGCGGCGCCCGAATGTGCGGACTCCCATGTACGTGTTCGACTCGCTCCAATTGAGCGCGCCTTGGAACGGGTTGATTGCGTTGCCAGAAATGAGCGGAATTACAGGCATTTCCAATGAAATTCGCAAACTCAATGGCCACGCGAGCATTGTGGCGCGACGCACATTTGGCCATGGCATGATCACATTGATTGGACTGGATATTGACGCCTTGCACCGAGGCGCGTACGCCAACGAATCATTGCCGCAAGTGGATGTGTTTTGGAATCGCATACTGGGAAGGCGCGCCGACGCGATGAGCGCGAATGATTTTGATCGGCTTATAAAATTGGAACCGCCGCGCATCGCGCTTGCCAGGTCATACGAGCAATACGACTGCGGTCCGGGCGATTTAATCTCAAGCGCGATCGGCTTGAAGGGCCGCGCCATTGGAGGCGTGCTCGCCACGCTTGCTTTGTTCGTGGGCTATTGGGTCTTGGCGTGCCCCTTGGCCTGGTACGTGTTGCGGAAAAAAAACATGCGCCGACTTTCATGGTTGGTCTTTGTTGGCGTGTCGCTTGCCGCCTCAGTGGCGGCCTTTGTGGTTGGCGGATTTTTCGCAACCACTTCCAACAACCTGCTGCATACAACTGTGCTTGACACGATTGATCCGCTTACGCCAACAAACGCGGACGCGCAATCCGCCCGCGCCACAATGTGGATAAGCGCCCTGCTGCCAGGATTTGGAAATTCTGAAATTGCGGTTGATTGTCGTGAAAATCAACGAAATATCATCAGCACTTGGACGTCTCCAACAGGCGAAGGCATCCGACAATTTCCAGATACGGCGCGATTTGACCAGTCCGTGGACGAACCATCAAAGACGGCGCCACCCTCGCGCGCGACCACCAGCGACTTTGAAATTCGATGGCTGGGTCAGATTCAAAATGAATGGGGCACGCCTCCGACGCAAGTTGTCGGTAAAAAAATCCAAGCCACAACCGCGCACGGAAATGTGAATCGCATCTCACTGAGTGGTTCGCTCACCCATCACTTGCCTGGCGCGCTGAAGAATGTGACGCTGATTCACGTTTCTCCATTTCAATTTCAAACCCAGCAATGGCAAACCGACGCGCGCCTCACTTTGCGCCCAAGCGCCGCGCTTCCAAACGCCGGGCGCATGGTTGTACTTGCGGATGACTGGATGCCTGATCAAGAACTCGATGTGGCCAAAGCGCTTTATCCCGGCGGACCAAGCGATCCCGCGAAATTAAATCCTGGCTCGCTCACGCAGGAAATTTTTGCCCGCTATCAACGCCCACTGCTGCAAGTGGCGGCGCAAACTTTGCCGAATCGAATGAACGACGTATTTGAGGCAACCCGATGGCAAACAAACATGGAGATGCTTTCGCTTTATCAAATTCTGCAACCGCCGGCCTATCAAATGAACCCGCCCGACGCGCCGAGTCCGGTGCGAGTTACCCGGGAAGTGGCAAAAAACATTGATCTTTCCCGTTGGATGACGCAACCCTGCTTGATTGTCATGGGCACGCTGGAAAATGTTCCCGCACCAGTTGCGGTGACATTGTCGGGAAAGATTTCAAATAGCAATGGCGATGTGATGATTCGCTACATCATTCCCCTGCCCGATGATTCGGCCATCTTTTGGCCGCAACTTCCCGTACCCTGAGTTCACCGTGGCGATGATTGAAACAGTCAACCTCACCAAAAAATACGGCGACTTGATCGCTTTGGACAATTTAAATTTGTCCATTGAAGCCGGCGAGTGCTTTGGATTCATTGGTCCAAACGGCGCGGGCAAGACCACCACGATTAAAATTTTAGCCACGCTGCTGAAGCCCACTTGGGGCGAGGCGCGCGTTGATGGAAAAACAATCGGCTATCAAAATAATTTAATCCGACCGTTGATTGGCTATGTGCCGGATTTCATGGGCGCGTATGAAGAAATGACCGTGAACGAGTACCTGGAATTTTTCGCCGCCTGCTATGGCATTCACGGCAATGAGCGATTTCGCGCCGTGCAGGATGTGCTGGAATTGACGGATTTGCGCGGCAAATCCATGACTGAAGTGAATGGACTCAGCCGTGGCATGCAGCAGCGACTCAGCGTGGCGCGCGTGCTATTGCACAATCCCAAAGTGCTTTTAATGGACGAGCCCAACTCCGGCTTGGATCCGCGCGCGCGCATTGAAATGCGCGAACTACTGAAAGAACTTTTGCGAATGGGAAAAACGATTTTAATTTCCAGCCACATCTTGCCGGAGTTGGCGGAGTTGTGCACCAGCGTTGGCATTATCGAGCGCGGAAAATTGGTGTTCGCTGGCAGCATGAAAGATGTTTTGTCGCGCGCGCAGTTGGGAACGTTGGTGAAGATCGTTGTGGATGAGCGTGCGGAGGCCGCCGCTGAACTTTTGCGCAAGGTGCCGGGCGTGAGCCTGGTGGAATTAAAAAGTAGCGAGGGTCGCACGCGCATCGAAGTGACTCTGGACGCAAACGCCGCGGTATCCGTGAGCGATTTGCCCAGCCGCCTCGTCACGGCGGGATTTCGTATAAATTCCTTGCAGCAAGCGGAAGCGGATCTTGAAACCGCCTTCCTTCGCCTGACCAAGGGTTTGGTGGCGTAAAGTGAGCAATCAACAATGACAGATGTTCTTCTTATCGCGGATAGACGGCGCAAAGGCGTGCCCGAGGCCATTGAAGAAGTGCGCCGAATTATCACGCCGCATGGCCGCATTGTGGAGGAGCTCGAGGCCGACCTTCGCCCGATTCCGCCTAGAACTATTTTTGATTTAGTTGTTGTGCTTGGTGGCGACGGAACATTGATCGCGCAATGCCGCCGCTTGCTTGACCGCGGCGTGCCAATGGT
>CANKBX010000084.1 GCA_947480055.1 Planctomycetaceae bacterium | reverse complement strand
GCCGAAGCGTGTTTGCGCAAGGCCATTGATTTGGAGCCGGAGCGCAGCGCGTGGCGACTGAATCTTGGCGTGACATTGCAAGCGGCGGGTCGCGGCGAGGAAGCGTTGCAATGTTTTGAAATGGCCTGTCAATGCGCGCCCAAACATGCGGAGCCGCGCTTGGCTGCTGCCATGGCGGCGGCGGCGCTTGGGCGTTGGCCCGTGGCGTTGAAGTGGTCCGAACAAGCCACGCAATTTGATCCATCGCTTGACGCCGCGTGGGGTTGCCGCGTGGAAAGTCTGCGCCGACTTGGTCGCCGCGAAGACGCAATGGTTGTATTTTATTTGGCGCAGCAAACTTTGGAAACTATGCCCGCCACATTGCAGGCCGTTGCGGAAGTGTTGGTTGAAGACACCAAAGTGGACCGCGCCATGTGGTGTTTGCGCGAGGCCATTCGTCTTGAGCCAAATTTGCCGCGCGCGCGCACCAGGCTTGCGCAGTTGCTTGGCGACGGCGGTCATGCCAACCGCGCCATTGAATTGCTCACGGAAGAATTGCGTTTACGTCCTGGCGATGTCAGCACGTTGTTGGCTTTCGGCGATGTGCTTTTGCGTCAACGACGAAATCCGGAGGCCGCGGAAAAATTCCGTCGCGCCATTGAAATTGATCCCGCCAACGCCGCCGCCCGTTGGCGCTTGGGCGTGTTGGCCGTCAACACCCGCCGCTTTGATGAGGCCTGCACTGAACTTGAAATGGCAATGCGGCTTGATCCATCCAATCCGCTGCCGCGGGTGGAATTGGCTCGCGCGCGGCTGGAAAATGGCGAAATGGCCGAGGCCGCGCGCCTGTTGCAAGCGCATGCGCAGCAGTGTCCGCCAGAGACCAATCCGCGTTTGGACAATGTTGAATTTGCGGCCAACTTGTCCGCGCTCATGCTTGCGGCGCAGTGCCCCGCACTTGCGGCGCGCGTGCTCACAGCGGCCATGCGATTTGACCGCGTTAAAAAATCCGCCATGCCTTGGCAAAAGTTGGCTTTGGCGCATTACCGCAACAATGATTTGGAGCGCGGCAATGAGGCCAGCGAGCAACTGTTAAAGTTGGAACCTGAGAATATTTTCGCGCTGCACAACTTGGCGCTGGCGTGCCTTTCACAAGGCGACATTAGCAAAGCCATGTCTTGGATTCGCGCGGGCTTGTCGGCAAAACCAAACGACCCATCATTTCGCCGCCTGCGTTGGCGCGCGCGAATTTTACGCCATCGATGGCTGGCTCGTTTCATTCCATCAACAACCAAGCCCGCCTAAGCGGATCGGTGTTGGGTGCGGGAATAATTTTTGCCGCACAATTTCCACATCACCGCTGCTTCATGTGTTTAGGCGTGGCGCCCAGCTGTTCGTCGCGCCATGCAACAACCTTCGCCACATTTGCACGGGGCGAGCAAGGGAAATAATTTTAAATTAGGCAGTGGCGTTGGTGAACGGAAGAATTGCCATGTGTCGCGCGCGCTTGATGGCTTGCGTGATCTGCTTTTGTTCCTTGGCGGAAAGACCAAGTCGTTTGCGACTTTGGATCTTGCCGTTGTTGGTCATCAGCCGGCGAAGTTCTTCGGAGTTCTTGTAATCAATGGGGCCCTTGATCGAAGCTCGACGAGGTTCCTGTCCCATTCCAAACTGTCCACTTGAATATTGACTCATAGTTATTGCGTCCTGGATCTCAAATTGCGAGAGCCCCCGACGATCGGGAGCGACGAGTCGAATAGTGTAATCAAATTCCCGTCTTTTTGTGGGCGGGGAGCGCATAAAGTGAGCAATTTTTTCCCCACCAATTTGCCCTTTTTTTAAGGGCAATTCAAGGACATTTTCATATGCGCTACTAGAAGTAGTTCAATGAGCCATTGGCGCGCGGCGAACTTGGCAAGATAAGGCGTCGCGTGCACGGCGCGCGCGTTCAGCGTTGCGCGCGGGCATGGCGAGACGATGGTTATGCCTTGAAAGTGTGCATGTCTTGGCGCAATTGAGCCGTGGCTGCGCGCACTTGGTCGGCGCGCACGCCAGTTTCAATTCCCAAACGCGCCGCTAGTTCAAGCATGTCCTCGGTGGCCACATTTCCAGGCGACCCTGGCGCAAATGGGCAGCCACCCAAACCGCCAGCGCTGGAATCAAAACTGACAACGCCAAGCGCGATCGCGCGCTCGGCCACCGCGATCGCGCGGCCAGATGTGTTGTGCAAATGCAACGTGAGGTCCGTTGGCGCCGCGACTGATTCCAACCCCGCCAACAATCGATCCATGTCGTCGGGAACCGCCGCGCCAATGGTGTCGCCCAAATCCAACTCAGTGACTCCCATTTCTAAAAGCTGCGCGCACACTTGGCGCACTTGCTCCACCGAGACCGCTCCGTCGTAGGGACACTTCACAACACAACTCACATAGCCGCGCACCGTCAACTTGGCCGCGCGCGCGCGCGACACAACAGGACGCAACTTGTCCAAGCACTCTTGAATTGAGGCGTTCACATTGCGCTGACTGAAACTTTCGCTGGCGCTTACGAACACCGAAATTTTTTGCGCTCCAGCGGCCATCGCTCCATCAAGTCCACGCTCGTTTGGAACCAACACCGAGTACACAGTTCCCACTGCGCGCGTGATGCCAGCCATCACTTGCGCGGCGTCGGCCAGTTGCGCGATTCGGTCGGCGCGCACAAAGCTGGTCACTTCAATTTCAGGGAAATTTGCTTTGGAAAGCGCGTTTATAAATGCAATTTTTGCCGCGGTGGAAATCGACAATGGCTCGTTCTGCAGTCCGTCACGCGGGCCAACTTCGGTGATGCGCATAGAACGCGCCACGCTCACGCGCCATCTCCTGGCGGATGTTCGCGCTCTTCACGAAAAATTTTTCGCAAACCAAAGAAGGCCGCCACCGCGATCACTATGGTGAGCACGCCCGCGGCCGCGAACAAAATAAATTCCGGTTCAACGCTCATGATGTTGACTCTGGCAAAAAGGAAAGTTTTTCTTGAATCGTGGCGCGCGTGAATTCGCCTTCAGCCGTGATGACAACTTCGGCGCCCGCGGCCGCGGCCACGGTTTTGATCATGCCAAACGAAACGCCCACCGCGCCAAGCATGGGCGCGGGCGTGCTGCTGGTGATGGCGCCAACGCAGTCGCCAAAATTTCCAGATCCATCAGCGCTGGGCGCGAAAATCTGCGCGCCCGAAACTGGTATCGCCTCGCCTTGCACCCGAAGCGCGCGCAATATTTGCTTGGGCTTGCCCAAACTTTCCATGCGCGCCACAACTTCCTGGCCCAAGTAGCAGCCCTTCTTAAAGTTCACCCGCCGCGCCAACACGCCGCTTTCGTGGGGCAAATTCGTCTTGCCAAAATCCACCAAAAACAGCGGCGTTCCCCCTTCAATTCGCGCGGCGTTGTAGGCGCTCCAACCCACTGGCCGCGCGACAATGTCGCCGCGTGAACAGTGCTCAAGCACATGCTTCCAAATCGCGGCGACATTCGCCAACGCGCAAAATAATTCCACACCCACTTCGCCAGTTTGATCGCGCCGCGCGCACCACACTTCGCGCCCGTCGATCACGCCAGCCACCACGCGCAAATTTGCGCGCAACCCATCGGCATCCACGCCCATCTCCGCCAACGCGCGCAACGTGGCCGCGCCGTGCAACGAAAGTCTGCCGTACTCATCCGACGCGTCGCGAATGGCCACATCCTCGTCAAACACAAACGCCTGCAATTGCTCCGCCACATCCTTGGCTACAAATCGATCCAGATCAATGCGCATGCAATCGGCGAATTCGCACAGACACATATCCGCCTCGATGCGCCCCTTGCGATTCAACCAAAAACTTTCGCGCGCCTCGCCCACGACCATCTTGGAAATATCTTGCGTGACCATGCGTTGTAGAAACGCGATGCGATGCGCGCCGCGCACCTCGATCACTCCGCGTTGGCTGGAATCCATCACGCCCACTCCACGGCGAATGGCCGCGTACTCGGCCGCCGCCGCTCCAACATCCGCGGCAATCTCCACGCACTGCGCCTCCTCGGATGGTCCGTAGGGAATCCACAACACTTCACTGGCCGCGGGCATGGTCACTTGCGCCGATTCCCTGTCCGCCGCGCGCACTATTTCCGCGCGCCGATTCGACTGGGATCGGGCGAATGTTTCCAATTCATCATGAAGCGCGGATCGTCGCATGGCTTTAATAGTAGGGCTTTCTTGCATTTCAACGCCGCGCCAATACGCAGCTTCAGCGCGGCTTTAAATCCGCTAGCACCAACTGCGCCACGCGATCAGCCGCGTCGCGCTTGGGCATGGCCACAAGCGCCGCATGCATGGCGCTACGCGCGCCGCCATCGGCCATTAATTTTTCAAGCACAACACCAATTGATTGCATGTTGAAATCGCGATCCAGTTTGTCCAGCGCCATGGCCGCGGCACCCGCATCCACCAGTGGCTGCGCGTTCGCCTTCTGATGCAAGTCGCGGTGAAATGGATACGGAATAAATACCGCCGGCACATTATTCATTTCCACTTCGGCAACACTGTTGGCGCCCGCGCGCGTAAGTGCCAAATCCGCCGCTCCCCAAGCCAAGCCCATCTGATGTTGAAACGCCACCACCACGGCCTTCACTCCAGCGCGCGCATAATCGCCACGCAACTGCGCCGCATCCAGCGCATTGCCGCCGGCCAAATGCAAGACTTGCCAATTCGCAAACAAGTCTTTGTTGCGCGCCGCAAAGTGCGGCACAAATTGATTCAAACTTGCCGCGCCTTGCGACGCACCCGTAACTAACAGCGTGAAGCGAGCAGCTTCCAATCCAAGTTGCTCGCTGCACTGGCGCGCATTCGCCGGCGCCACCGCGCTGTGGCGAACCGGAAATCCAAGCGCGTTTCCATCCCAACGCGCTAAATCATTGGCCACCACCGCGCTTAAAACATGCGTGGCCCGCGACTGCACAAATCGATTTGCCTTGCCTGGCGTGGCATCCAAATTGAGCAACGTCACTGGAATTCCCAGCTTTTTTGCCGCCAATACCACTGGAACCGTGACAAATCCTCCCAGGCTCACGATATGGCGAATGTCGTACTCGCGCATCACTTGCGTGGCGCGTTTCTTGGCCGCCAAAAAATTTCGCACAAACTTCAAAGCATGTTTCAACGACGGCGGCGACGCGGGCATTGGCTGCGCAATGGCGCCGGCTTGGCGCAACATGTCCGCGTCTATGGCGCGAGTGCTGCACAAGAACACGCTCTTCATGTGCGGGGCCCGCGCGGCCAACCGCTCCGCTATTGCAATACCTGGACTGATGTGTCCGCCAGAACCTCCGCCAGCAAAACCAACGGCACCACTGTCGTCATCACCACTATTACTAACGCCGCCTTGCGTGGTGCCACCCTGCGTAGCGCCACTTTGATGCGTGTCACGTGATGGACGCGCATGAAGCACATGCGACTGGTTTTTTATATTCAATGCGTCTTGTGAATCGGAGTGCGAAACTTCACTCATGCGCGCGCCTAATTCGTTGCCGCGCAACCAACGACAGAACCTGCGTCCAAATTTGCGCCCAAAGTTGCATCAGACTTCACAGTGTCTACAAGTTTGCCCGCGCTCTCCAACATTTTTCTGCGCCGATCGGATGCCGCCGCGATGCTGGCCACCATTCCCAAACTAAACGCCGTCAAAATCCATCCAGTGCCGCCGCGTGAAATAAGTGGCAACGCGATTCCCTTGGTCGGCGCCAAGCCCGTCACCACCGCCGCGTTGATCAAGGCCTGCATGGTCACCGTCAGCGTGAAGCCCATGGCGATCAGCGATTCATAATTGGTCACCAATGAAAATACTTTCATTTTGCCGTCATTTTCCTTCACTTTCGCGGTTGCCGTGGCGATGGCCAAACCCGAAACCGCCAACAGCACAAAGATGGCAAGCACGCCAATCGCTCCACCAATTCCCAACTCCTCGCACACGATGGCGTAAATAAAATCCGTGGTTGATTCGGGCAAGTAGCCAAACTTTTGCACACCATTTCCAAGTCCGCGCCCAGGCAACCCGCCGCCCGTGATGGCCGCCATGCTTTGAATGATGTGGTAGCCCTTGCCTTGCGCATCCGCGAATGGATCCATGTACGCAAGAATTCGATTCACTCTATATGGACTCGTGATGATCAACGCGCCAACCGCGGCGCAGGCCGCCGGTAGCAACATCAACGCATGCCAGAACCGCGCGCCCGCCGCGATCAACATTGCGATCGCAACAACTTCAATCAACACAGCTGTTCCTAAATCTTGTAGCGCCACCAATCCAGCGAAGAAGCTCACAAACAACAGCGGCGGAATAAAGCCTTTCCAAAATGTTCCTAGACCGCCCGCGCGACGGCAACAATGCCACGCGATCACAACCGGCATGCCCCACTTCACAAGTTCGCTGGGCTGTAATCCGATCGGTCCAATCGTGATCCATCTGCGCGCGCCATTCACTTCGCGTCCAATGCCCGGCACATGCACCAACACCAATCCAAGAAACATCACCAACACGATCCATGGAATCGGACTTGATAAGCCGCGCAATGAGAACACCCGCTCAACGGAAACTCGCGTGCCCAACCACAGTGCAGCCACCGAAGCCAATGCGAACCATGTGTTTCGCCCCAGCAATAAATCGGACAGAGCCACGCCTTCGCCGCTAGTGGAAGTCAACGAGGCCGAGTTCACCATGACGGTTCCGGTGACCAATAAAGCCACCACAAAAAATAGAAGTCCTTGTCCAGCGCGCATGTTTCTTCATCGGCAAACCGTGGCGCCGCACTAGACTGCTTCTTATGTCCGCCACGACGGTTTATCTAGAAACTTTTGGTTGCCAAATGAACGAGCTCGACTCCGAGTTGGTCCGTGGCCAACTCAGCACCTTGGGCTACACATTTTCCGACAATCCCGACGACGCCCAAGTTGTGCTTTTCAATACGTGTTCCGTGCGTGAACATGCGGAAAGCAAGGTGTATTCACGCCTTGGAATTGTGGGCAAGCGCAAGTTGGCTGGTGAAAATATCTTGCTGGGGGTGCTGGGTTGCATGGCGGAACGGGATGGCTTGTCTTTACTACAGCGCTATCCCCAGGTTGACATCATGTGCGGGCCTGGCGAACTGGACAAATTGCCATCCCTTATAGATGCCGCCCGCCGATCCGAAGCCGCCACTGCCGCCGAGCGCACCGCCCTTGCCGGCAATCGCACGCGCCGTAGCGCCGCCCTTAGCGCCGTGCAGGACGACCTAGAAAACCTTGATCTTTCCCGCGCCTTCGACCCCGTTGTCGCTGGTCGCAGTGCCTTTGCCGCGCAAGTTCGCATCACCCGCGGCTGCAATAAATTCTGCACCTATTGCGTGGTTCCAAACACGCGCGGCGCCGAGGTGCATCGACCGCCCGATCACATTATTGATGAGTGCCGCAAACTTGCCGACGCTGGCGCCATTGAAATCACGCTGCTTGGACAAACTGTAAACCACTATCGCTACGAGCACGGCGCCGCCGTAACCATTGATGGCCGCGAGGCCGCGCAAATTGGTCCCGGCCTCGCCGCCTTTCGCGCCGCAATTCCCGCGGGCAAGCGCGTGACCACATTCGCGCAACTTCTGCGGCGCATTCACGATGAGGTTCCCCACATAGCGCGCCTGCGATTTGTAACCAGTTACCCGCGCGATTTCGGGCGCGACATTCTAGAAACCATGCGCGACTGCCCGCGTATTTGCCGCTATTTACACGCGCCCGCGCAAAGCGGTTCCGACCGCATTCTTAAACTTATGAACCGCGGCTACACCCGCGGCGAATACGAAACTTTCGCCGCCGAGGCTCTGGAAATTCTTCCCGACGCGACGATCGCGGGCGATTTCATCGTGGGCTTTCCCACGGAAACCGACGAGGACTTTGAAGCCTCCTGCGACATGGTGCGCAAACTTCCCTTTAAAAACAATTTCATATTCAAGTATTCGCCGCGCCCCGGCACCGTGGCCATCGACCGCTTCCCAGACGACATTTCCAACGAACTTAAAAAACTCCGCAACAATGTGCTGTTGAATCTGCAAAGCGAAACCAGCGCGCGCGTTCACGCGGCGTGGGTTGGCCGCACCGTGGATGTATTGATTGAAGAAGTCTGCACACAACGCGACGCGCAACCAATTCGTGGTGGTGTTGAATTACGCTGGGAGCGCAACGCCAACAACTCCACGGATACAAGTCGCGCAACATTGCGCGGCCGCACCGCTGGCGATTTGATCGTGAGCATGGACACGCCGCACGGCGCGAACGCGAACGAGTTTGTTGGGCGAATTGTTCCAGTGCTGCTACAGAACAGTTCCGCGCTTCTGATGCATGGAGCACTCATTGCGCATCCCGCAACAGGCCACAAGAGCAATGTTGGCACGACGTCCGCAAACACACTAGTCCCGTAAACCTGGAGCTTTTAGATTTAAATGCCATTTCAAGCCTGAAATAAAGGCTTTTGCCAATTTGACCAGCGTCAAAGGCGCGCCGTCGGTCCGTGAAATCATAAAACTTAAAAAAATTCAAAGATGTTCATTTGCATTGGAACATTTGAATTGGACTCTGCGGAAGATCACTCAGCAGGGATCGGGTTCAAAAACATGTTGTTTCTGAATCAAAAGGAAAAGGATCTCTGTAAATAATTTGTACCTCTTGAAGAGAGGGAAAAGGAAAGAAATGAAAAGCTCTATTTTCACTTTTGCCACTGCGTCACTCGTTATCGCCGCAAGCACTCAGGCTGCCGTCACCGGCTACTCGGGTGTTCAAAGTTATATCACTCGTGTTGAAAGCGGAGTCACCAAAAAATACTCAGCCATCGACATATTCGTGAATTGCGATAATGCCGCTGATTACATCGTGAATGTGTACGGCCAGAACACCAGTGCAGCTACAAAGTCCTTCGTGACCACCGTTAAAAACGGCGTAGCCAACCTTTCAACTGCCACAGATACAACCACCACAAACGGAATCTTGTTTAAGCAAGGAACTAGCACCAATAAGGGCTGGAATCCTGACTTTGACAATACAGATGGTCTTGTGGATTCTTTCGTCACCATCGGCGGTCGAACCCAAGATGTGGCTGGAAATCCTGATACTGGAAATCAACTTGCCAAGGATCCAAGTTTTTCCAACTTCAGTTCTTCAACAAGTGGCTTTGGCACTTTGCGAACTGGAACAACTACAACCACCAACGCTGGACCAGGTTGGTACGCCGCTGATCCAAACAACGTGATGAACAAGGCTGGTAGTTATGCCGACTTGAAGCTCATGTTGGGTCACTTTGTAATTGATGTCACGAGTTATGTGGGCACTACGACCTCTCTTCAATTGCAATTCTTGGCTACTTACACAATTAAGGTTGGTGGAACAGTTCAGCAACAAAACCGCACCAGTCCTGGTTCGCCAACTCAAACAACGTCCAGCGTTCCTTTAACGTACGACTTCATACCGCCTCCACTTCCAGCCCCAGGCGCCGTGGCTTTGATTGGCGTGGCGGGTGCGTTCTTTGGACGCCGCCGCAAGGCATAATTCACTGCAACAATCATTTGTAGACAGCCTCCTTTCTACACTCTTCAGTCCTCCGCATCCTCAACGATGCGGAGGACTTTCTTTTTTTCTATATCTTGCTCATTCATGTCGCAAATCAGCCCACCACTTCCGCCAGACCAAGAGCCGAGCATTTCTGCGGCGCCTAAACCGCCGCGATCCGTGCTGGCCACCATCGCGTTTGGATTGGCCATTCTTTCTCCGGTGCCTTGCTGCCCCTTTGTTGGATTTATTTCCACGCCGCTGGCCATCGCAAGTATTTGGCGACTTCGCAGCAGTGAAGATCGCCGCTCTAGACAACTTGCGCGCGCGGCAATGATTTTAAGTTTGGTTGGCTTGGTGGTGCAGGCCGTCACGCTTAAGGCGCTGAGCGATTGGGTTATGAAAAATCTGGATCGCAACATGAGCGCCAGCATTCGCTCCGCTTTCGCCAACGAGTACGCGGCGTGCGTGATCGACATTGCACCCAGCCCGCTTTC
>CANKBX010000083.1 GCA_947480055.1 Planctomycetaceae bacterium | reverse complement strand
TATCTCGCTTCCCGCCGCCGAGCGCGCCAAGTTGGAGGCCCCGCTTTTGTCGGAGGTCACTGATAGTTCGCGCCGCTCCGGTCATGATGAGCGCCTGGCGCGCGCGTTTGTTTGCGTGGGCGACGAACTTTGGTTGGTGGAGGACGCCGAACGCGGCGAGCGCTATGTGGTTGATGTGAATGAATATAAAATTGTGTTTGGCCATGATCCAATTCGGCTGCGCGGCTCCACCCCCGCGCCTACGGAAGATGCGTCGATGACGCCGCCAAGTGACAGCGAAAGTGACAGCGAAAGTGACAGCGAAAGTGACAGCGGAAGTGCAAGTGAAAGCGATGCGACGACGCCGCAACAGAGCATGCCAGATGGGCAATCAAAGAATGTCCCTGATGCTGAATACATTGGTAAAACTGTTGACAATTCTTCTTCAAGCGCGGGACAAGCCGAACACAATAATTCTGCCGCTCCAACAGCACCAGTGATTCCATTTCGAACAGATGCGCTGCGTCAACCAGCCAACACGGACAATGATTCCGCTTCCCCCATTGACCAATCACAAGCCTCAAGACAACCGCTGTTGAGCGGTGGCCAACGCAATCAATCGCTTTTGCCCAGCCGCGCTTTACTCAGCGCCGCCGATACCGCGCGCCTGAAAGTGATTTCTCAAATTGACACGGCCAACGAATTATTAACGCTGCAAGCCGACGAAGCTTTGGCGCTTGGATTGGCGTGCGCCACAATCGCCAATGAGAGCGAGCTACAAGATTTCTTTGGCGCTAAAAAAGTCTTCACCATCTCGGCGCCTTGGAGCGAGCAACTCGCGCGCGCCCTCACCAGTTGGTGGATGCGCACGTTGCTTGTGGCAATTCTTGTGCTGTGTTTCTTTGGCGAAATGTCCGCTCCGGGACTTGGCATGTTCGGATTCACGGGCGTGGCGTGCGTGGCGCTGTTGGCTGGCGGATCATATTTAGCGGGCTTGTCGCAGTGGTGGCCAGTCTTGTCAATCATGGCGGGATTGGTCTTGATCGGCGCCGAAATTTTATTTTTGCAGGGAACTTTCATCAGCGGCGCGTTGGGCGTGTTGGCGTTCACCGGCGGCGTGATTGGCTTATTTGTGGTGTCCGATCCAACTCCAGAATCAGGCACAAAACAAGCGCTTTTGGGCATGGCTTCGCTGGTCACCTCCGTGGGCGTTGCGGGAATTGTGGCGTGGTTGCTGGGCCCCAGATTGCAATTGATGCGGCCGTGGCAGGCGGCCGTATTGCACGCGACTTTGGGCGAGACATCACATGCATCCAGTGCCGCGCAACCACTGCCGTTGCCGGGCACGCTTGCAAGCGCGGCAACGGATCTGAGACCAGTTGGCAAAATTGAAATCGCCGGCGTTCGCTTTGACGCGCGCAGTGAAGGCGCGTGGATTGCTTCGGGAACCAAGGTTCGTATCCTTCGCTCAGAAGGAAACGAACTAGTGGTGGAGCAAATCACATGAATTTTATTTTTATATTGGCGCAACAAGTGGCGGCGGCGCCAACGCCCGACGACTCGTGGCTCATCGCGGGGTTCGCGCTCTTTGGCGTGGCGCTGGTTTTCTTCGCGCTTGAATTTGTGGTTCCAAGCGGCGGACTCATCGCCACGCTTTGCGTGCTTGTTGTTGCGGCGGGCATATTTTGTTTCTTCATGCATTCGCCAACATGGGGACTGGCTTCGCTCACCGTCACGCTTGCGGGCGCTCCAATTGCGATCGCTTATGGATTAAAAATTTGGTCCAACTCGCCCCTGGCGCGTCGCGTTGTGTTGTCGCAAGCGATTGAAGATCCACAGAGCGCGAGCAACCAAGCCATATCACGCGTGGCCATTGGAACGCTGGGCGTGGCGGAAACAACGCTGCGCCCCATTGGTTGGATTCGCATCGCGGCCGATCGCCGTGAAGCGTTGGCCGAGGAAGGTTTCATTCAGGCTGGACAGCAAGTGCAAGTCACGGGCTTTGACGATGCGACACTGCGCGTGCGTGCTGTTGAAACCGCGTGAAGTTGCTCGAAGTTGCGGCGACTCTTGCGCTTGAATATAAATTGCTCTCGCATTGCAACACCGCTCAAGTTGCGCCTTCACTATTGCGCATGACTACCTCCACTTGCGCGGCGCAATAAGAACCAATCGTGCGCGGGTCACGCTGTGCTAGGATTGATTCATGCACACCACATTGATTCTTGCGGCGGACACGTTCTCTTTATTAGTCATGGTTGGATTGGGAATTCTGGCGCTGTTGGGTTTGATCATCTTGGTCATCATTAGCCAATATCTGCAACTGTGGCTGCAAGCATTTTTGTCCGGGGCGCGCGTCAGCCTGCTTGACTTGATCATGATGCGCCTGCGAAAAGTTCCGCCAAGCGTGATTGTGTTAAACCGAATCATGGCCAAGAAGGCTGGCATTGAAGTGCCGACCAATATGCTTGAAGCGCATTACATGGCGGGCGGCCGCGTGGACCGCGTCATTCGCGCAATGATCGCGTCGGACAAGGCAAAGATTGATCTTGGCTGGGACCGTGCCACCGCAATTGATCTTGCGGGCCGCGATATTTTGGAGGCCGTGAAGACCAGCGTGGATCCAAAAGTGATCGATTGTCCGAGTCAAATCAGCGGAAAACTCACTGTGGACGCGGTGGCGCAAGATGGAATTCAGTTGCGCTGCAAGGCGCGCGTGACCGTGCGCACCAATCTTGTGCGCTTGGTCGGCGGCGCCACCGAGGAAACAATTGTCGCTCGCGTTGGCGAAGGAATCATCGCAACTATTGGCGCTTCGCAAAGCCACAAGACAGTGCTTGAACAACCAGATCGAATTTCCAAAACGGTTTTGGCCAAGGGTCTTGACTCTGGAACCGCGTTTGAAATTTTGTCCATTGATATCGCCGAGATTGACGTGGGCGCCAACATTGGAGCCAATTTGCAAACCGCGCAAGCCGAGGCTGACAGCAAGCGCTTTCAAGCGGAGGCCGAGCAACGCCGCGCGCTTGCGGTGGCTCAAGAGGCCGAACATTTGGCGGAGGCGCAGAAAAATCGCGCGCTGGTCGTGTTGGCGGAAGCGGAAATTCCAAAAGCTATTTCAGAGGCGCTGCGCTCCGGAAATTTGGGCGTGATGGATTTGTACAAAATGAAAAATGTGCAAGCCGATACGGAAATGCGTTCTTCTATTGGCAAATCCGGCAGTTGAATAACTTCATCTGATGCCCGTTCTATTCGCGGTGATTCCTGTCTACGACGAACCACACACGCTCGCGTTGTGTGTGGCCAATGTCATGGCCGTGCAATTACCAGCGCAATGGTCGCTACAAGTGATCGTGGTGGACGACGCCAGTGGCGCGGCAACCGCCGCTGTGGCGCGTGAAATCTCACAGTTATACAAAGGCGCCAATCCACAATTTGAGTTGCTCACGCACACGGTGAATCTTGGCAAAGGCGCGGCGCTTCGCACTGGGTTTGAAAGGGCGTTGCAACAAGCCAGCGACATGGACGCGGTGATCACCCAAGATGGTGATTTGGAATATGACCCAAATGACTACCCCACTTTGCTCAACGCGTTGGCAAATGAACCACTCGCGGCCGTGTTTGGAAATCGATGGGGACACGCGCTTGGTGGCGGCGTGTGGCGAATTTTTCACACGGGTGTCAATCGCTTGCTGACATTTCTCAGCAACCAAATCACAGGATTTGATATCAGCGATATGGAAACTGGATACAAACTTTTTCGCGCTCCTTTACTGCGAAAAATTCTTCCCATGCTGACGGAGGATCGCTTTGGTATTGAGCCGCAAATGACCGCGGCATTGGCGCGTGCGGGCGCTCGCCTGAGCGAAGTGCCTATTCATTACGCGCCAAGGGATCGCGATGGAGGGAAAAAAATCGGTCCGCTCGATGGGCTTCGCGCTCTGTGGGTGATCGCGCGCGAACGAGTGCAACGAGATTCCGAATCAATAAACGCACAAAAATACGGCAAAAACAGGCAAAATGACCTCTCGTCCAACGCCACGCAATTCACAACTGAACAAGCAGACACGCATCCGGCGACAAATTCCCAGGCGAATATCTCCAACAACTCCTCTGGCAAATCAGTCGGCAACTCCGCAGGAAAATTAATTCTTCAAGGAGCCGGATTTGCGCTTGGCGTAGCGTTGATCGCGTGGTGCGTGTGGGGCGCGGCAAAAGATCCCGCGGGTTGGCAACGACTGCGCGAGGCATCAAGCATGTCGCTGATTGGACTTCTGTTGTGCTCCCTCGGAAGCATCATTGTCAGCGGACTCACATTTTGGATCGCCGCCCGACCAGTTCAAACACTGCGCGTTCAAGATCAGCAATGGATCAACGCCCTGGCAAGCATGTTGAATTATGCGCCCGTGCGAATTGGAATGTTCGTGCGCGCCGCGTACGCCAGCAAGGTGGATCACTTTCGCGCCGTGGAACTTGTGGCTTGGTTCGCCTCACTGGCGTTCACGTTTGTGGTTGCGTTGGCGGCCATCACGGCAGGCACCGTGGCATGGATTCAATTTGGCGCGTGGACATTTTTTCCAACCTTGATACTCATCGCCTTGCTTGGTGGATTCAGCGCGCGTTGGTGCGCCACGCGCGCCATGGTGCAAAAACGCGCCAAAGGCTTGGAACGACTCATCACCAATCCCGCCGCTTTGTGGGGCTCCATTGTGCTTCACATTCTGGATTTATTTTTTGCCACGGGGCGCGTGCTGCTTGCCATACAAATCCTTGGATTACCGCTGAATTTGGCGCAAACTTTCCTGGTGTCCATGGCGTCCTTTGCGGCGTCTTTAAATCCACTTGGTCGACTTGGCATTCGAGAATTCGCGGTGGCGTTCACAGCCGGAGCGCTTTCGATTGGCGGACTCGCTGGTATGGAAAATAAATTTCAAACCCTCGCGGTGATCGAAAGCGCGGGCGAAGCGTTGGTGGCGATTCCTGTTGGAATGTTGGCGCTCTATCCAATTTGGAAACGCTTCAAACTTTCTAAACAAGCGCGCATGCAAGCAGTCGCAGCGAATCGCTATGGCTAAGCCACTTCACTCGCAAGCGTTCCCCTGCGGTGGCAAGCCACACGGCGCGACCACTTGTGCGATCCACTCTGCCCACCGCAACTTGTAAATCCACAAGTGACGCCCGTTGCGCGCCTCGACCCGCGGCGTGAAAGCGCGCAAGCCATAAGGCCGTGAGCAGATTCACCAATATCAATCCAAGTCCTTGGTCAATTGGCAATCCGTACAAGCCTGAACCCCACGCACGACCGCCAAGAATGGTGGCGCGAATCCATCGCTGCAATAAATCGTCCATCGCAGTCGAGTCTTGTTGGTGCAACATTGCGGTGGAAGATTGAGCGTCAAGCGAATGCGTTGACGCATCATGCATCGGCGTCTTTTGTATTTGGAGATCGCCTTCAATATGATTTGCAAAAACTCCGGCGGTGCTTTCAAACCTGTCGAAATCAATCGAGCAAAAACCCTGTGTTTGCGGCGTAATTCCCGTGCCAGCGGCCCACTTGCGACTGCGTGACCACTGCCCAAGCACCGACGCCACTTTGCCGCGCTTGAGCAAATCACCAATCTTGGGGTCTTCTATCCGAGTGAACACCGCTTGACGCAATAATTTCCAAGCGCGCGGAGTTGGCTCTGGCCAATCCAACAACGGCAACTCATGTTCAACCGCGTTGGTCAGCGTGCTTAATAATTGCCGCAATTTCTCACCGCGCACATTTTTAAAATTGGCTTGCAGAAGTGAAGTGATCAACCACGCCAAACCTTGGTAGCGCATGGATGGCGAAATAGTTTTTTTACATAGCCACGCATCGAGCGCGGTTTCAATCATGTCCACCTCGGCTTCGCTCGCGATCAGGTTGTCTTGCAACTTCACCGGCATGGGCGCCGATGCCGGCAGCAATTCACTCATGCGCCGCACATCGCCGCGGTGCGACTCCAACTGCGCGCCCTTTGAAGCCATAACACTGCCGCAAGCGAAACTAATTCCAATGTGCGTGTCACGCACATTGGGTGAAAGCATGAATGGAAAAAACTGGCACGCGAGTGGCTTGGCCTCTAGGCCAAACTCCGCGTGGACCTTGCACAATCCGTTGTCGCCCAAAAACACGCAGGCGCCGTCGTCCTTTTGTTTCAGCCATGAATGACCGCGAAACTGCACCACATACTCTTGGCCAAGTCGCTCTTTCCAGCCTTGTTCATGCAATTTTTGCAAATCGGCTCGGGTCAGTTGCACCGTGAAGTCACGGCAACAAGAACCACATCCATGGCAAGAATATTTTTGCCCCGGCAACTGGGGAATATAAATAGGAAGCCTCACCGCGCTGGCGCTCCCACAAATGCGCGCAACGCCTGCGCCAACAATCGGGTGGCGTGACCACGGTGGCTGACCTTATTTTTTTCTTCGCTCAACAACTGCGCGCTGGTGACATTCATTCCACCCACAAGAAAATACGCGTCGTATCCAAACCCTCCGACACCTTGGGGAGACTCCGCAATTTCGCCTTCGCATGCGCCACGCGTCTGTGCGATCATTTTTCCATCAGCATCAGCCAAACACATGAAGCATACAAAGCGGGCGGCGCGATCGCCCCGCTTCACATCTCGCATGGACGCCATTAGTTTTTCGTTATTGCGCGCGTCGCGTTCCTCGCGCGTTCCATGCGCGCCCGCCCAAATGGCGCTGTCCACTCCAGGCGCCCCATCAAGCGCGTCAACTTGCAAACCAGAATCATCGGCAAGCACCATGCGATTGGTCAACGCCGCGTACGCCACCGCTTTCATGCGCGCGTTATCTTGAAATGTCCGCCCCGTCTCCGCGGGCTCCTTGAATGGCCCGCCCACATCCGACAATGAAAGAAATCGCACCCATTCACCCAGGCCTTCTTGCGCAAAAATAGCAGAAATTTCCTGCACTTTGTGCGGGTTTCCACTGGCCACCACAATTTCAATCAGCGCGTTTGTCACGTTTGCAACACGCCAGTGCGCAGCTCGCCAGTCACAGGCACATTGGCCGCCAGCGCCAATGCGAAAGCAAGTTCTTGCCTGGTGTCCTGCGGTTGAATAATGCGATCCACCCAACCGCGACTCGCCGCGTAGCGAATATCTTGCTGTTGAGAATAACTGTCCGTGATGGCTTTTAATAATTGCTCGCGCATGGTGGCGTCAATCTGTTCGCCCTTGCGCTCGCGCGCCGCCAAATCAATTTGTAATAACGTGCTTGCCGCTTGACCCGCGCCCATTACGCTACAGCGAGCGCTTGGCCACGCCAATGTCAAGAACGGATCAAACGCGCGACCGCACATGGCGTAATTGCCGGCGCCAAAAGATCCGCCAACCAAAAGTGAAATCTTGGGCACGATGCAATTGGCCATGGCGTTGACCATCTTTGCGCCCGAGCGAATAATTCCGCTCTGCTCACTGTCGCGGCCAACCATGAACCCCGTGGTGTCGTTCACAAATAGAATTGGAACGCGCCGTTGATTGCACTCCAAAATAAATCGCGCGGCCTTGTCGGCGCTGTCATCGTAAATCACAGCGGGCATGTTCACGGACTTGCTTGGACCAGCCTTGCCCCCGGGCAAAACACGCTCGGTCATCTTGCGCTGATTGGCCACAATTCCGCAGGGAAAGCCGCCAATAGTGGCGTATCCGCACATCAAACTGCGCCCAAATTCCGCGCGATATTCATCAAATGTGGCGCCGTCCACAAAGCACTCAAGCAACTCCTTCATGTCGTAACTTTTGGCCAAGTCACCGCGAAAAATGTCGTACACCTCCGCGCCAGAACGTGTGGGTTGCACAATTGCGTTGGGCGCAACCGCCAACGCCTTGGCCACTTGGTGCTTGGCCATCAGGCTTCGCATGCGTTGCAAACACGCCTCATCATTGGGCTCGCGAAAATCAATCGTGCCGGAAATTTCCGCGTGCATCTTGGCACCGCCAAGTTCCTCGCTACTTACTTCTTGACCAATCGCCGCCTTGACCAACGCGGGCCCCGCCAAATACAGCCCACTGCCTTCGGTCATCAACAACACATCGCACAGCACCGGCAAATAGCCGCCGCCCGCCACGCAGTTGCCCATGATGGCGCTGATCTGCGGAATGCCTTTGCCGCTAAACACCGCGTTGTTGCGGAAAATACGACCAAAGTCATCCGTGTCAGGAAAGACATCTTCTTGCAATGGAAGAAATACGCCAGCGCTGTCCACCAAATATAAAAGTGGCAAGCCCACGCGCTCCGCCACCATTTGCGCGCGAATTATTTTCTTGCATGTCATCGGAAAGAACGCGCCAGCCTTCACGGTGGCGTCGTTGGCAATCACCATGCACGCACGACCTTGCACCACGCCCAGCACCGTCACCACGCCAGCCGCCGGCGCGCCGCCGTATTCCTTGTACATGCCCCACGCGCTCAACAATCCCAATTCCATCTGAGGCGCGCCCGCGTCAAGCAATAATTCCAAACGCTCGCGCGCCGTCAAGCGTTTATTTTTATGTTGCCGCTCCACGCCCGAAGGCCCGCCGCCTTGCTCCGCCCGCGCCGCGTCGGCCAAATACACGTTCACCACTTCCTTCAAAGACGCGTTCTCTACTTTATGTACGGTGCCTGACATGCCCGCAGAATAGGCGAAGATGGGGTTTTTTAACTTTCCCCCCATTCACCCCACGCATGAAATCATGGAAATCCCGCATTTCGTAACCGCAACCACTTGCCGAGGCATTCCACTTTCCACTACACTGCCCGACTACAAATTCGTAGCAACACCTCGAAGACATCGGTCTTCAAAACAGTATTAGGAAACAGAATGATCTCGATTGCAGCAAAAAAGAAAGTCATCACAGATAATCGTCGACACGCCAAAGATTCTGGAAGTCCAGAAGTGCAAGTGGCCATGTTGACCGAGCGGATCGTGTCCCTTCAGGACCATTTCCGCGCCAACAAAAAGGATCACAGCTCCCGACGGGGTTTGGTTCTTATGGTTGGGCAGCGCAACAGCCTGCTCAAATATCTCGCGGGTATTGACCGCGAGCGTTACAACGCGTTGATTCATAAATTAGGTCTGCGAAAATAATTGCAGATTTCCCGTTCGTATCGGTCGGTGGCAGTGGGCAACTTGCGGTGCACGCCGCGTTTTGCCTTCTGCCTCCAAATTGACTGAGCGGGTTCACTTCATTCACCCATTTCATTTTAGGAGACAGTCATGTCAAAACACGTTCCAGCATCAGTTGAGTGCCAAATTGGTGGCCGCACATTTAAGTTAGAGACTGGCAAGATCGCCAAGCTCGCATCCGGCGCCGTTGTTGCCACCTACGGCGACACAGTTGTTCTTGCCACCGCGGTTCGCGCCGCGCCTCGTTTAGGAATTGATTTCTTTCCGTTGACCTGCGATTACCGTGAGAAATATTCAGCGGTTGGTCGTTTTCCAGGCGGTTTCCGCAAGAAAGAAGGCGCTCCTTCGGAGAAGGAAGTGCTCACCATGAGAATGATGGATCGGCCAATTCGGCCGCTCTTTCCAGATGGTTTCGTTGATGAGATCCAATTGCAATCCATCGTGCTCAGCCACGACGGCCAAAGCGATGCCGACGTGATCGCATGCACCGCCGCAAGCGCCGCGTTGTCAATCACCGACGCACCGTTTCAAGGTCCAATCGCAACCGTGCGCGTGGGTCGTTTGCAAACCGAAACCGGTGCGCAGTTTGTCATCAATCCAACCGTCGCTCAACTTGATTTCAGCGATTTGGACTTGGTGCTTTCGGGCCACAAGGACGGCGTGAACATGATCGAAGTTGGCGCCGCTGAAATTAGCGAAGCCGACATGCTTGCCGCGATTCGATTTGGGTACGAGCAAGGCATTCAACCAATCTTGAAGTTGATCGAGGAGCTTCGCGTGAAGTCAAACGCTCCAGCGCAAGTTCTTGGAACGTTGACATTGCCAAGTGAAGCCATCATGACCAAGGTGAAATCCGTGGTCGGCGAAGACATGAAGAAGGCGCGCCAGATTCATGGCAAGAGCGACCGCAACGCGGAGGTTGATCGTCTACGCAAGTGGATGATTGAAAATCACTTCGCCGTTGCGCCTGGCTTGAGTTACACCGATCATTGCGTCGCTGATAAAGCGCAGCGCGATGCCAAGGAAGCCTTCCGCATTCTGGAGAAGAAAATGACGCAGGATCTCGCGGGAAATCAGGGCATTCGTCCTGACGGCCGTGGTCTTCGTGAAATTCGTCCGCTGGAAATGGAAATTGGTTTGCTTCCGCGCACGCACGGTTCAGCCATGTTCCAACGTGGTGAAACTCAGTCATTGGTCACCTGCGTTCTTGGAACAATCAAGGACGAGCAAATCATTGACGGTCTCATGCCTGAGTACGCGAAGAAGTTTTATCTGCACTATTACTTCCCTCCATTCTGCACGGGCGAAGCTGGCCG
>CANKBX010000082.1 GCA_947480055.1 Planctomycetaceae bacterium | reverse complement strand
GATCGCATTCATCAAGCCAAGGTTGACAAGGACACGGTTGGTGGATTGGTTGAAGCGCATGTATTCAACTGCCCAATTGGTCTTGGTTCATGCGTGCAGTGGCACGAACGATTGGACTCGCGCTTGGCCGGCGCCGTGATGGGCATTCAAGCTTTCAAGGCCGTTGAAATTGGTCTTGGTCGTGAGTGCGCGTTTCGCACCGGCAGTCAAGTGCACGACGCGATTCAGTATGACGCGTCAAAGAAAAACGAATCGCATCTTGGATTTGTGCGCCCCACAAACAATGCCGGCGGACTTGAAGGCGGCATGACCAACGGAATGCCAGTCGTGGTCACCGGCACAATGAAACCCATCAGCACATTGTTGCGCGGAATGCCCAGCGTGGATTTAAACACCAAGGAATCCGTCATGAGCGCGTATGAGCGTTCCGATGTCAGCGCCATTGCCGCGGCGAGCGTGGTGATGGAGCATGTTGTTGCGTTTGAAATTGCCCGCGCGTTCCTGGAAAAATTTTCCGGCGATTCCATGACGCAAGTAAAAGCGTCTTACGCGGCGTACATGGAATTGGCGCGCCGCTTGCCGCTCGTTTGAGTGCTATTTACCCCGCGCATAAGCAATTTCACGCATTCAAATGTTTGGACTGATAACCCCAAATTTGTCTGCCCACGGTTTTTTTATCCTCCAACTTTAAGAAAATTTTCAAATTAAACTTGATCTTTGATTTCTACTTTCGATACTCACGTCGGAGGTTTGAAATGACTATGAAAACGCCAATCGCACGAGCAGTATTCGAGTATCCATGCTCTTGGGGCTACAGCCTGATCGCTGGCCAAGAAGCGCATTTGCACTTGGCTATTCGGCAGACATTTGGGCAGCACCCAGTCAAAATTGGAGAGCTTCGCAAGAGTTCCGGTGGTCGTTGGTGCGCTTTGAACGTGGACACCACCGTCACGGACGAATCACAACGCCAGGGCTTCTTGGACACTCTTCGTAAGTGCGTCGGTATTCGTTATGTGTTGTAAATTTTGTATTGAAAGGCGATTCAATCGCCTTGATTGATGGCTTGGTTGGTTTATTCCGTCTGTGAACTGAAATATCAAATCACTTGTTCTTTGCAACTTGACTGAAAATAATTAGAGTCGATTCTCTTGATGATTGAAAACTTAAGACCAGATGTGGCCCCGCAGGCATCTGGTCGAACGTTTCGTCCATCCACTCCCGCGCCGACCACATCAGGTCGTGCAACAAGGAGTCGACGAAATGAAATTTACTTCCCACATCAAAAATTGCGCCCGCCAAACTCACACACTTGCACGTACGTTGTCCATGTTGCTTGTGTGTGCCGCAGCCACCAATAGTTCAGCCGCCCCTGTGAAGGCGTTGACTTGGGGAAGCGTTGATAAAGCTTGCACCCAACAAACACAAATGGTGATGGTGGATTTTCCTCAGACCGGTGCATGGGCAGCGGCGCGAACAAAGAATCAACCAACCGGCCAGCGCGTGTTGTTGCTCCGTTTCTTTGTAGATGATTTGACACAACATCCATCTGATCGTTGCATTGCAACGAATGCAAAGGGTGTTTCGACAATCACTCCATACCAAAGTCCATTTCTCACCAACGGCATCAAGCGTTCACAGGCCCGCATTGAAAAGTTCTTTGATGAGTTTAAAGCCGCGGGCGGCGTGGTTGATTACGTGATCTTTGACAACGAAAATTATCTTGCCGCCTGGGTGATGGGCATGAATGGCTTGCAAGCCATTGAAAATGACTCACGCTTTAAATCAAGCTACGGAAAGACAATTGGCTTTAAGGTGAGTCAGATTCAGTGGGGCAATGTGCATCACGCAACTTGGGATGCTTTGATGACTGGCATTGTTGACGCCGCCATGAATACTTCGGCATACGCTCCTATAAAGAAGCGATTTCCAAAAGCTCGAGTAACGAATTACGAGTCATGCGTGCTGAAACAAGCCAATGCTGCGCCAAATTGCCTTGGTCGACCAATGTGGAATCAGTCAACTGGTTTCGGAACTGATGATGCGCCAAGTTATTATGGTCAATCAACTCCAACCATGGCTGCGGCAAAATTCGACGGCGTGAATGCGATTGGTTCCAAGCCAGAGGATCAATTCCGTTTCCAACTCCATCGCATGCGTTCTGTGATCAAGAGTTCAAATGGCGCACGTTCACAAATGCCTTGGATTGCGCACCGCCAATTTGGCAAGCTTGCAAATTGGGGTCCATCTGAATGCCCAATGAGCGGCACAATGTATTGGGATGAAATGGTGATTCAACAAGTGATGCATGGCGCCGATACTTTGCAGGTTTTCAATGGCGATGCGTGGGAAGCTGGTGCCGATCCAAAGATGTTCAATCCAAAGGAAGATCAATTTGCGCTCGAGTCAATCATCACGGATCTCAATCAGCGTCTGGGTTCAAATCCAGGTGAAAGCCGTTGGTTCTCCGTCACTGGCTGGGCCGATAAAGTTTTTATGACCGGCCGCAAGCTTTCCAACGGAACACTTTGGAGAATCTCAATCACCGATGACGTGAACTCCATCGCGCTTCCTTTGAGTGACGGAACAATCCAAATCGTCACCCGCCAAGAAGGCACCGCTGGCGCATGGTTCTTTGAAAACTACGCCAATCCAATCACCGTGCGTCAAGACAAAAGTGAGGTTGCGTTCATGGTTATGGACGACTCGGTCATTCAAGCTGATTTAAATAATGATTCACAAATCAATTCAGCCGATATGCAGTTGCTGGTTGCCGCAATGGGAAGCACTGGCGATCAAGCGGCGGATTTGAATCATGATGGCGTGGTCAATCAAGCGGATCAAAGTAAGATGACTTTGGTGCAAACCACTCTCATTTCGCAAGCAAAGAAAACCATCAAGGGCTCAACTCCAATGGTGCAATCAAACACCCAGGTTGCGATGAAATAATTCACGCTTGCGAAAGCGGAACTGGCGGCGATGTCGGGGCAGGGTGGTAAAGAACCCTGCTTCGCAAGGCCTCAAATATGGAAGTTAATTCGCGGGCTGGAATAGTTCCCACCAGCGAACTCGGCATGGAAAGTTGGCAGCCGTATTCCGCGGCTTTCGCCAATGCTTCGGCGGCGCTTCTGCGATCGCCGCGCAGGGAGAACGCGAGTCCCAGCGCCCACCATGCATCCGCAAACTGCGGCAACGATTGGGTTGCCGCCCGAAACGCGCGGCCGGCCTCGATGGGATTTCGCTCGCTTGTGAGATACGAAACACCCATGTTGAAATGAACCCAAGCATTTGCGGCGTCGCCTTGAAGAAGTCCCCGACATAATCGCAAAGCGTCTTGGTGGCCATTCAAACCCAGCGACAAAGATGCGACCGCTTCGTTCATCAGACATGCGTGCGCGTTTTTGTCGGAGTTCGCCGCCTCTTGAAATGCTTGACGCGCGCCCATCCACGCACCTGCGGCCAGCAACCGCACGCCGCGCTCAAAATGAATCTGCATCGCCTGAGTGTCGTTGGTTGAAACGAATTCCGTGGGCAACTTGGCAAGATTCGGTTCGGAATCCATCGCAAGCGAGAAGGGTTCGGGCGCGCTGGTTTGTTGTGGTGGCGTGGCCGAAGAAATTTCTTTCTGTGTGGCCGCCGTTTGATTTGGAAATATTTGTTGGGCAATGATCGCGATGGACTCGGGAATTTCAAATCGCACCACGCGCAAACGTTTGGACTTCAATCGAGCCACGGATGGCTTTCTGCGGCCGCCACCAATATCCAATGGCAATTCATCCGCCATGGTGGTGATGGTCAACAAAACTCCATCGCCATAATGACGAAACCAACGATGTCCCTCCGGCGCGGCGTCGTGGCCGCGCACCATTCGAACCACGGGTATCTCAAATATTCGATTGAGGGCTTGCAGGGATTTGGCAAAGTCCTCGGGCTTTGCAGACCCTTCGCCCGATATCGCCGACGGAATCACTTGCGGATCTCGCGGATGTAGCCGATCAAACGCAAATGCTCGCAGAACATTTGGTTGCGACTCCAGTGTCTGCGCATTCTCAATTGCCGCCAAAATTGATTCGCGCGGAAGCGCGCTATGCGCCAGCAACATTCCATCTGGACAGATCGCTGCCACGGGAATTTTTTCAACAAGCTCCGAAAATGCGCGCGCTAGATTACGCAGCGAATTTTGAAGCGCGTCAGGCACGGGCATGTCCGCCAGTCCGCGCGGCTTGCGATCATCAGTTGCTATTTCATTCTCCAAAGTCAGCGCAAGTTCCCGATCGCCGGCGATAAATAGAGTGCGGCTGGGCGCGGCGGCGAATCTCTCCAGCGCGATCGCCAAACACGCGGCGTCGCCCAACGTTCCAGCGGCTAAATCGCCAAGAAAAACAATTTGCGGCGAGCGGCCTCTTCCCGTGGCCTCATCAATAAACGCGAGCACTGTTTCAAGCGCCAACACATCTCCCCGCACATCTCCAATGATCCAGAATGCCTCCTCCTCTGAAATTTCATTCAGTCGAAGAACGCGTCTACCAATGGGACGAAATTCCGCGCCCATCGCACCAGGACCAGAACCCACCAATTGATTCGCGGCCTGCACCGCGTCAAATGCCCGATGCAGCGTTCTCCCAGTATCGCCCCACATAGCCACGCGTTGACGAACCCTCTCCAAAATAAGTTTGGCTCTTGGTTCGGTTAAATCAACCGTTACCAATGGTCCCGGAGGCGGCACGGTGGGCGTTAAATCTTCGCTTTGGAAAGGGGACACAAACAAATACTAACGAGGGAATCTGCGTTGTTGAATTCACCCAATAAATAGTGCCTACTATGGGCGTATGAAAAGAAATATCACATCCGCAATTCTTGGCGCAATAGCGGCGGTCACTGGATTTGCGTGCGCCCAATCCGCTCCGCAAAATGCCGAGCTTATTCAAAAATGGAAGGATCGCAGCATGTATTCAATTAAAGCAACCACACTCGACGGAGCGCCCGCGGATCTTTCGCAATATCAAGGCAAGGTTGTCTTGGTCGTGAATGTCGCAAGTCGTTGCGGCTTCACCGG
The DNA here is from genome assembly GCA_947480055.1 of Planctomycetaceae bacterium. Classification (GTDB taxonomy): domain Bacteria; phylum Planctomycetota; class Phycisphaerae; order Phycisphaerales; family SM1A02; genus SYAC01. The sequence continues at coordinate 5,689 of CANKBX010000082.1, read as the reverse complement.
TCAATATGCCGGCCTACAAAAGTTGTATGACACCTACAAAGACAAAGGACTTGTGGTGCTTGGAATTCCAAGCAATGATTTTGGTGGCCAAGAGCCGGGCAGCGAAAAAGAAATCAAGGAATTTTGCTCCTCTAAATATTCCGTGACATTTCCAATGTTGTCCAAAGAGCAAACCAAGCCTGGACCAGGCCAAAGCGAAATTTATGAATTTCTTGGAACTCGAATCGGCAAATTGCCCGGATGGAATTTCAGCAAATATGTGGTCAACAAGCAGGGGCAACCGATCGCATTTTATGCCAGCAATGTTGCGCCCGATGACAAGGCGTTGTTGGCCGCGATCGAGCAAGCTCTGGGTTTAAAACCAGCCGAGCCTTCCGAGCCGAAGCAAAAATAAATTTTCGCATCACGCCAATGATTCACAGCGGAGTTTCGTGAATATTTTTCTCGAGTTGCTTTGCTGTGATTCTGCGTAGAGGCAGAAGCACTTCCGTTGTTGCCGCCGCAGCCAACAGCGAAACGCCCATCCAATTTGGAAGCACGCCAATCATTAAAGCCGTCGAGGCCAGCGCGGCTTGTGGCAATGGCGCGCTGGAAATTGCCAACGCCACGCGCAATGAACGCAACCACGGAACTGCCAGCGTTAATGCAAATCCACTTGCCGCCGCGATCCATCGCAAATCTTCCCCGGCGAAATAAAGTCCCACAGTCGGCGCCACTCGAAATTCGTGCAACACATCAACGCGACTTAAAGCGATCGCAACCGCCGCCGCCGTGGCTGGTCCAAAACTGCGCGATAAAAATGTATTTGGAAGATCGCGTAATCCCCACGCGGCCAACATGGTTCCCCAAGGAAGCAGCCACGCCGCGGCCGAATCAAATTCCATTCCCCAAGCCGCCATGCAAGCCACTGTGAATGAAATAAATCCAGCGCTGCCTCGAGCCGCGTCAATGGATGAGGAATTTTCCGCAAGCAAGCCCATGGTCATCCAGCGTTCCGCGCCGCGGGGCAACGCCGCGCCAAACGCCACGGTTGCCGCGGCAACAAGACTCCATGTTGCAAGCACTTCTTGTGTTTCAATTTTGGCCACCAGAAAAACCACGGCGATTGGAATTAAAACCGTCCATGCTCCGATGGCCAATCCGCCGCCCATCCACCAACGAATTCGACCAGACATTGGCGACCGCGCCAGCGTGACGGTCGCGGCGAGCAACGCGACCACCCACAAGGCACCGTGATCAAATGCGGTTCGGCTTTCTTGCAGGCGAATTTCCGCACTTCGGCGCGCGCCGTCAAGTTCAATCACAACAGACTCGGCGGGAACTGTTTGAGTTGTTGTGGCGGCGAGTACCAATGCCTCGGTGGCGCGTTGCGATCGTAAAACTTCTTTGCGCTCCTCTAAGCATCCATCAATGAGACGATCGTATAAATCCGGGAATGCTTTGGCGGCGCAGAGCGGACCAAAGAACACGCCAACACATATCCCCGCTGCAATCCAGGAATTTTTCCAGCCAGCCGCGCGCAACAACCACGCCAACGCCGCCGCCGTGGCGCCCACCAGTACGGCGCCAGAAATGGACCACGTGATAATTTCGGGAGTCAACACTCCCGTACAGTAGTTGCTCGGAGGGGTTTCATGCGAGGCTAGGAAAGTTCATTTTCAAGTTTTTACTTTGGCTCAATTCATTTCTCAACTTCAACTCGGTTCTGCGCACAATTTGCTCGAAAGATTTCCAATGCGTGTATCCACATCAATCTTCAATGCTTCCGCCATAATTCTTTACATGGCAGTTCTTATGTCGCCGCTTCACGCCAACGCCGCTCATATTCAAACCCAAACCCAAACCCAAACTCAAACGCAAAATCAAATTCAAGCACCAACCCGTCGCGTTCCCAATGCGGCCGCGTTTATAAATGCCATCGACATGGCTCCCGCGGACGCCGTAAGTCTGGTGGTTGTGCCGGACGCGCAATCTCTGGGCGAAGACATGGGCGAGCTTGCGGCCAAACTTGAGCGCATGCAAGCGTTGACGCAGATGAAGCCGCTTGATCTGCTGAAGAGCCAGTTTGGAGTGGGGCCAGGAATGAATGATCGCGGTGCATTCGTTGCGTGGTTTGCAATCGCGTCTGACAAGTCGCTGCAGTGGTGCGCGGTGATTCCAACAATTAACAGCGAGCAATTTCTTCAGGCTAATTTCGAAGCCGTGCCCACCACCGCCCCCGACGCGTTTCGCTGGCGCGGCAAAATGATCTATGTAAAAATAATTGATGGCGCCGTTGTGGCTAGCCAAAATCCCGAGCTTGCCCGCGCGTATATCCGCAAGGCGGGACTTACCGATCGGTTGAAAAAACGCTTGGGCGAGCGTGGTTTTGCAATTGTATGCGATGGCGATATTGGTTTGTGGGCTGGGCCAGAATCTTTGATCGACATGCAAGAGCGTGGGCGCGAAGCTCTAGAAAAAAATGAGCAATCGCCCGCGCCCAATCAAAAAGAAAATACGTCGACCAAGGATCAACCCATTGCGCCGCGTGAGCGCATGGCGAAATTATTGGCGGGACTCACTGACGGCGTCACAAGCATCGACGTGGATCCTTTAGGTGTTTTAGTCCGCAGTTACGCCGTGTTGGATCCCGCAAGTGAGTTGGCAAAGTCAGCGCACGGCGGCGAGCACACGGGCGCCAATTTAAATCACTTGCCGCGCGGGCCATTTGTTGTGGCCATGTCCGCGGACATCGTTGGCCTTGGTGGGACACAAGCGTTCCTGGATCTTGCCGCGTTGATTCCTGGCGGCCAACAAGCGCCGTCGTGGCTGGAGCAAAATAAATCTCTCGTCACCTCCATCCAGATGGCGATCTATCCCAGCAAGTTGGGCGTGGTGGGCGGCGGTTTGTTGAACGAAGCCATGCTTTGGCTGGGCGCAACGGATGGCGTGGCTGCAAAATCACTTTTGCAACAATGGATGCTTTCACTTTCCGCAGAAGTGGATGGACAGAAACGCGAAGTAACTTGGGAAACAGACCGCGTATTGAAGAATGGAACAAAAACCGACGCGTTTCTTGTGAAAGAAATTCCGCTGCCAAAGAACGGCCAACCCGCTCGCCGAATCAATCCAATGGAGCGTATCTTCCGCACGGTTTTGTATGGCCCCAAAGGCCCGACCGGTTTCGTGAAAGCATTTCCCGATGGCGTGTTCGTCACATTCAGTCAACGCCCCGATGTTCTTGAGCGCGCCATCTCCACCACCACGGGCGCAAGTTCTTTGCAAACCGACGCGGTGATTACCGCGCTTCGGAATTGGCTGATGCCCAAACCTGACGTGCTGGGATTTGTTGGAGTGGGATCGCTTTTAAATGTTGTTCGACAAACCATCAACGCGTTTCCAATGGGCGGGTTGGAGATCCCCGATGCTTCGCCTGATATAGAGCCGATCGCTTTCGCACTTTCAATTGATGGCGGAAAAATTGAAACCGCCGCCATGATTCCAACCAATGTGATCGGTGTTGTGGTTGCGGCGTATGCGGATCGCAAAGAAGCTCAACAAGAAGACCAGCAAGAGGGTCAGCAAGAAAGTCAGCAAACAAAAGATAGCACGAGCAATTCCGCCGATGATGATTCGGAAATTAAATCATCCCCAGACGCCACGCCAACACCGCCGCCAACTCCTGCGCTTAAAAAACCGTGACGCATATTCATCTACAAGCCACATCCTGGTCCATCGCCGCGCACGCGCCAATTTCATTTGCCACGCGGCCATTGCTTGCGGGCATTCTCAATTGCACTCCCGATTCATTTTCAGATGGCGGACAATTCGCAACGCCCACGCAAGCCATCGAGCACGGCCTGCGCCTGGTCAGTGAGGGCGCGGAAATTCTTGATGTTGGTGGCGAAAGCACGCGCCCCGGCGCGCAACGCGTTTCGGCCGCTGAACAAATTCACCGCATCGAGCCCGTCATTCGCGCGTTGCGGCAGCGGTCAAGCGTTCCCATCAGCGTGGACACAACATTAAGCCTGGTTGCGGAAGCCGCTATCGCGGCGGGCGCGAATATTGTCAATGATGTCAGCGGGGGCGAGGAGGATGAAAATATATTGCGCGTTGCCGCGAATGCGAACGCGGGTTTGATTCTCATGCATCGATTGCATCCGCCAGGGCAAGATCAATACAGCGATCAATATAAAATCGCGCCGACGTACGCCGATGTTGTGCAGGACGTGTTGGCCCAACTTCTACGCTTGGCGGAGCGCGCGCGGTCTTTCGGCGTGCGCAACGAGCACATTGTCATTGATCCCGGATTTGGATTTGGAAAAAGTGTGGATGACAATTTCAAATTACTGCGCCGCGTGAATGAAATCACCGCATGTGAATTTCCAGTGATGGCAAGCCTGAGCCGCAAAAGTTTCCTAGGCGCCGCGAGTGGCGCCACTGATCCAAGCCAACGATTGCCCGCATCGCTCGCCGCCGCCGCGTTGGCCGCGCAGGGCGGCGTCGCCATTCTGCGCGTCCACAACGTGTTGGAACATCGGCAATTCCTAAGCATTTCCGCGGCGTGCGCTGCTTGCTAGCATCAATTCACCGCTAGCGGATCGTCCGGCAGCGATAGACAGCGAAAATATTCAGGACACATTGTCCGCAGTTGATGAGGAAACCATGGCAAGCCCAAGCACAATCGAATTCACAGAAGCAAATTTTGACAGCGAAGTTCTCAAGAGCGCCGTTCCAGTGTTGGTCGACTTTTGGGCTGAGTGGTGTCAACCGTGCCGCATGCTTGGTCCCACCATCGATCAAGTCGCTGAAGAAACCAAAGGCAAAGCCAAGGTTGGCAAAGTTGATATTGATCACCACCAATCCATCGCATTGAAGTATGGCATTCAAAGTATTCCAACCATCTTGCTGTTCAAGCAAGGACAACTCATCAAGAAATGGGTTGGCGCGGTTCCCAAAGCCACATTAATGACCACGCTGAACGAGTCCATCGGCGCGGCTTAAGCGCCGAATTCTCCACGCCCAAGTGGGCGCACGCATTTGCAAGCCATCGTCAAATACGGCGGCAGTATGTACAATGTTTCACCGTCGATGCCGCGAAATGTAGGCATCGTGATTTGATTGCGGCTGAATTTAATTTGGCAACTTTGGGCCTGTAGCTCATTTGGTAGAGCGCTTCCATGGCATGGAAGAGGCGGTCGGTTCGATCCCGATCAGGTCCACTCAAGCGCCCCGTCATTGAAGAACAATGGCGGGGTTTTTTATTTCAACATCCAGCCGCAATATAATCTGAATAAAGGTGAGGTAGTTTGATTGGTCTATCATTTCAAAAGTAAAAACCAAAAATGTCTCGCGCGAAAAATACATTTCAGTTCTCACTTATGCTCCCAGCAGTATGCATCGCCGCGTTGGGCGTGATCATCGCCGCGAATCCGTTTGGCGGCGCCGCCGCTTCGCACGACGTTGGTCAACAAGCCAGTCAGGCGAACGCGTCCCCGCAAATTCAACACGTGATTTTAATTTCCGTGGATGGCTTGCGCCCCGAAGCGCTCTTGCCGCCGCTTGTGGATTTGCATCCCGCCCTGAAGCAATTCACGCAGGGCGCATGGACCGCGCAGGCTCGTTGCGATCCTGATATTTCTGTCACGCTTCCAAATCACGCGGACATGATCACCGGTCGATTGGCCGCGGGCGAGCAGGGCCATGGCTG
>CANKBX010000081.1 GCA_947480055.1 Planctomycetaceae bacterium | reverse complement strand
TTCATTCCCGCCGCCGCAACGCTTCCAACAACCGCCATGAACGGGTCGTAGCCCGGATAATCGGACGAGCGATCGCCATCGCGGCCAGTGACGCGCGCGTCGTATGCGCCAAGCACCAAGCCTTGATCGCGCAGCAACATTTCGCGGAATAATCCGGCATCCACGCGCAAGTTGTGGTCTTCAATTAACTGCGCGGGCAAGCCCGTGAAGCGCGCAAGTTTTACTGCAAGCGCGGCGCGCTCCGCTTTTGGCAATTCATGATCAAGCAGTAAACCCCGCGCATATTCGCCAAATGCAAATGCGCGCGCCTGTTGAATCACTTCACTCTGCGGCAACGCCTGCAAATCGGCGGGCAACCGTTTGTGATAGTGCGCCGTGGCCGCCAACGTTGGCAGCAACACTTGCAGCGGCAAATCATTCACGCCGCCATCTATAAGAACGTCGTAGTCAAACAAACCGCTGACAACAATTAAACCATTCAGGAAAATGCGGTGACGCGACGCAAGATGCGCCGCAAGTCCGCCGCCACGAATGCCGCCGTAACTTTCGCCAGCAATAAACTTGGGCGATCGCCAACGCTTCTCGCGCGTCAACCACAAACGAATGAACTCGCCCACGGCGTCAATGTCCTCTTGCACACCGTAGAACTCGCTGGCCTTTGCAAGATCTTCTGGACGACTGAAACCCGTGCTGACTGGATCAATAAATACAAGATCGGTTGCATCAAGAATGGAATATTGATTGGGCTTTAAATTGCCGGGCGGAAGCGGCGGCGTGAGGCCGTCCGCGGGAAGGTCCACTCGCTTGGGACCAAAGGCGCCAAGATGAAGCCACACACTACTGCTACCGGGACCGCCGTTGAAACAAAATGTCACGGGCCTGTTGGCCGCGTCGGGCGCATCCTTGAGCGTGTAGACGGTGTGAAAAACTTGCGCAGAAGGTTTGCCGTCGGCCTTGAGAATTGGCAACATTCCCGCCTTGGCGATGTAGTTAATGACCTTGCCATCGATGGTCACACTGCCTTCCACTTCAACGGGCTTGATTTCTTTTTTGGCGTCGTCTTTTTTCGTGTCGTCTTTTTTGGCGTCATCATTTTTGGCGTCGACTGGCTTCGCGTCATCCTTCGCGCCTTCGGGCTTTGTGTCCGTGGCGGCGGCGGGCTTGGTGTCATCCGCTTGAACAATGCACGGGTACATGCAAGCAAGTGCAAGAAGCGCGGCAAGAATATTTTTCATGTGATGTGTCTCCACAAATGTAAATTTGAAATGGCCAGGCGAAGCGCCTAGAGTGAGGCTGAGTATAAACACTTCGCATTTATTTTGAATTTGACATTCGCGTGTGCGATTTCATTCAACTTTCATTTGCGAATGTGAATTGAAAATCCAACCCTAGAAAAACACCATGCGACTTTTTGAACCACTCCAACTTGGTCCCCTCACGCTCCCCAATCGCGTCCTCATGGCGCCACTGACGCGTTGTCGCGCCAAGCAACCTGGCAACATTCCATGGGAACTGAACGCGCAGTATTACGCGCAGCGAAGCAGCGCTGGTTTAATTTTCAGCGAAGCAACCCAAATTTGCCCGGAGGGTCAAGGCTATTTGTGGACGCCGGGCATGTACGGTGCCGAGCAAGTCGATGGATGGCGCTTGGTTACGGACGCCGTGCATGCGGCGGGCGGGCGCATTCATGCGCAGTTGTGGCATGTGGGCCGCATCTCGCATCGCTCGTTGCAACCAGGAAATATTGAGCCAGTGAGTTGCTGTGACATTGCCAGCAAAAGCAAATGTTTCGCCTACGACGCGCATGGCAATCCCAACCACGTGGATTGCGACACGCCGCGCGCATTGACCAGCGCGGAAATTCCCGAGGTGATCGCTCAATATGCAAGCGCGGCGCGCATTGCCAAGGAAGCCGGCTTTGATGGAGTGCAAGTGCACGGGGCCAATGGCTATTTGCCGGATCAGTTTCTTTCATCGGTGATTAATACAAGAACCGACGATTGGGGCGGCAGCGTGGTCAAGCGCGCTAAATTTCTTTTGGATGCAACGCGCGCGTGCATTTCTGTGTGGGGCGCGCAACGAGTTGGCGTTCGATTGTCACCCACGAGTGACTCCAGTGGCATGCAAGGCAATACTCAATGGCGCGAGCAACACCTTGAAGTTGCGCGGCAACTTCAACACGAAGGCGTGTCGTACGTGGACCTTCTCAGTCATAGTCAGGCCGCGGGCAAATCTGGTTTTGAAGAAGAGTTCTTGCGCGAATTTCGCTCCATATTTCATGGAGTTCTGATGCTGAGTGGCGGCATGACGCGCGACATGTCAGAGAGTCACATTCGCAACGGACTGTGTGATGCGGCTGTTTTTGGACGCGCGTTTATTTCCAATCCCGATCTGCCCATGCGATTGTTGCACAATGTGCCACTGACTGACGCGGACCCGACCACTTTTTATGGCGGCTTCGAGCGCGGGTACACGGACTATGCGCGGGCGACTTGAGAGTTGGATTGAGGGTTGCCTGAGTCCCTACTCAAACCGCACTTGCCCCGTGCCCTTTTATATGCGGCCCATGAACCAAGGCTTCTCGCCTTGGCGCTTTTATTTTCCCATAGCGCCGTTCCAATCGCTAATTCGCGATCAATTTAAAATTCTTATGAAATGTCGAAGCCTGATTTATTTAACAATAAATAGTTATGAATAAAGGCATAATTACGCAATTTGACAAAAAAAAAAAATACAAATATAATTAAGGAATGATTGTACAAAATTCCAAAAAATTACCTATTCAATTACTAATCGCCGTTGCATGCACAAGCGCCGCTCAAGCAGACTCTATGTCATTTCTGTCTTCTGACACGCTTCCGCTTAATCTCACCCAAGTAGTTGCCTTGCCAGCAAATGCTCAAGCAACCCCGCCTTCGGGAGCAGGTAAAACATCCATCTCAGATTATTTGTATTTGATGGGTGATGTGGGTGTGACATTGACACAGGATGTGAACTTCAAAAATGCATTGGGTTTAACTGGAGTTCAGTTTGGTCTAGACACTGGTATGCGATTTGATCTTGGCGTTGGATATGACGTGACAAGTTGGTTTTCTGTTGAAGCCACTGCTGGTTTAATTTGGAACAGTATTAGTACTATTTCAGGAACCCAGGGCAATATTCCCTTTAACCTTAATACAACTGGTGACGTATACAACGTTCCAATTATGGTGAATGGTAAGTTTCGCATTCCAATTATAGAAGAAGCGAATTCACCTGAAATTGTTCTTGGAGGAGGAATTGGTGCGCTTTGGAGTCAATATGATCTGAATTCAGTTGCTGGTTTTACGGTAAACGATAGTTCAAGTGCATGGGCGTTTGCGTACCAAGCCACTGCTGGCGTTGAATGGGAACTAGGAAATAACCTTCATTTAGGTATTGCCTATGCATTCCTTGGAACTACACAACTAAACTACGAATATGTGACTGCAGATGCTCTTTACACAAACTCTATTTTGGCAACGCTTCGTTATGAATTTTAATTTGAATTTATTTACACAACGACATGCATGTACCTACAAACAAAGCCCACCAAAGTGGGCTTTGTTTGTTTTTGGACTAAAGTGAAATTACGGCTTTCAGAGGTAATGAGTGCTTTGCAGATTTTCGTTGAATGACAAGTGTTTCATGCAATTCGTCATTCTCACTCAAACCGCACTTGCACCGTGCCCTTTTCAATGCGGCCCATGACCCAGGGCTTCTCGCCTTGGCGCTTTAATTTTTTTCATGGCAACGTTCCAATCGCTAATTCGCGATGAATTTAAAATTATTATAAAATGTCGAAGCCTGATTTATTTAACAGTAAATAGTTATGAATTGAGGCATAAACACGCAATTTGACGGAGAACAAAATACAAATACAATTTTAGAATGTTTCCACACAATTCTAAAAAATTGCCTATTCAATTACTAATCGCCGTTGCATGCACAAAAGCCGCTCAAGCTGACTCAATGTCGTTTCTGTCTTCTGACACGCTGCCTCTAAATCTCACCCAAGTAATTGCCGTGCCAGCAAATACTCAAGCAACCCCGCCTTCGGGAGCAGGAAGAACATCTATTTCTCATGATTTATACTTAATGGGCGATGTGGGCGTGGAAATAACACAGGATGTGAAGTTTAAAAATACAACTGATTTTAGTGGAGCTCAATTTGGTTTAGACACTGGTATGAGATTTGATCTTGGCGTTGGATGTGACATCACAAATTTCTTTGCTATTGAAGCCACTACTGGTTTAATTTGGAACAGTATTAGCACTATTTCCGGAACACTTACCTCGAGTAATACTCCTTTCAACTTCAATATTGATGGCAATCTATACAACGTTCCTATTATGTTTAATGGAAAATTTCGAATTCCAATTACAAAAGAATTAAATTCTCCTGAAATTGTTGTTGGAGCAGGGATTGGTACACTTTGGAGTCAAGTCGACATTGATTCAATTGCTGGCATCTCGAATTCCAGCAGTGGAAGTGCTTGGGCGTTTGCATACCAGGCCACTGTTGGCGTAGATTGGAAAATTGGATCTAGACTGCATTTAGGAGTTGCGTATGCATTTCTGGGAACTACCCAACTTAATTTCGGTGCAGATTCGACTGCGAATGCTCTTTATACAAACTCTATTTTGGCAACGCTTCGTTATGAATTTTAATTTGAATTTATTTACACAACGACATGCATGTACCTACAAACAAAGCCCCAAAAGTGGGCTTTGTTTGTTTTTGGACTAAAGTGAAATTACGGCTTCTATGTAACGAAGACCTTGCGGAAATTAAACATTCGTCTAGAAGTGCGTGAGATATTTTCACTTACCGTCAAGCGTTGCTTGAAGATTTTTCTGTAATTCGTGCAAGACAACCCGCGCCTCATGCCGCATATAAAATCCTGGCGTCGCGCGCCAATGATTCGCGAAGATATGGATTTTCAATTCCGCGTTCGGTGATGAGATCGACTGGGTGACCAACCAGAACCGCAAGCTCGCGACGCAGTGACATGTACGCGCCGAAATAATCAAAGCCTGGAATATCTTTAAAGTCCACCAAGAAATCAACGTCCGAGCGCGCTGGATCAAAGTCGTCGCGGACCGCGGATCCCACAAGCGCCAAGCGTGATACTTGCGAACGCTCGCACAAAGATTTCACCAAAGCTGGAAGCGCGGAGATGCTGACCATGAAGTCAGAATATGGCGTAAACAAGACATTCTTTCAGCGCCGTGTTGCGTGCGTCATTTTGTGTAACTCAAATCAAGCCCCTACTCAAACCGCGCTTGCCCCGTGCCCTTTTCTATACGGCCCATGAACCAGGGCTTCTCGCCTTGGCGCTTTTATTTTCCCATAGCGCCGTTCCAATCGCTAATTCGCGATCAATTTAAAATTCTTATGAAATGTCGAAGCCTGATTCATTTAACAATAAATAGTTGTGAATAAAGGCATAATTACGCAATTTGACAAAAAAAAAAAATACAAATATAATTCAGGAATGATTGCACAAAATTCCAAAAAATTACCTATTCAATTACTCATCGCCGTTGCATGCACAAGCGCCGCTCAAGCAGACTCAATGTCGTTCCTGTCTTCTGACACGCTTCCACTTAATCTTACCCAAGCAGTTGCCTTGCCAGCAAATGCTCAAGCAACCCCGCCTTCGGGAGCAGGCAAAACTGCCATCTCAGATTATTTGTATTTGATGGGTGATGTGGGTGTGGAAATGACACAGGATGTGAACATTGGAAACATTAGCTCCACCGCTAATAGTACTGGTCTAAATGGAGCTCAACTAAAACTCAACACGGGTATGCGATTTGATCTTGGTATTGGATATGACGTGACAAGTTGGTTTTCCGTTGAAGCTACGGCTGGCTTAATTTGGAATAGTGTCGACAGCGTTTCCGGAACAGTTACCGACACCACGGGTGGATTTATTGGTGGCGATCTTCCTTTAAGTGGAGGCAGTGGAAACATTTACAACATTCCAATTATGTTTAATGGAAAATTTCGCATTCCAATTACAAAAGAATCGAATTCACCTCAAATTGTACTTGGCGGAGGCATTGGTGCGCTCTGGAGTGATGCGGACGTTAATTCAATTACAACTGCAGCCGTCCCCGGTTTAGAAGCTTCTGTGAGTGGAAATTCTTGGGCGTTCGCATACCAAGCCACTGCTGGAGTAGATTGGAAACTAGGGAATAACCTGCATTTAGGTATCGCGTATGCATTCCTTGGAACAACCGAATTAAACTACGGAAAAACAAATTTTAATACTAACCAGTTGGTTGGAACGGCAGATGTAAAAGCCGATGCTCTTTACACACACTCTATTTTGGCAACGCTTCGTTATGAATTTTAATTTGAATTTATTTGTATAACTACATGCATGTACCCACAAACAAAGTCCACTAAAGTGGGCTTTGTTTGTTTTTTAGACTAAGTGAAATTGCAGCATTTATTTGTAAATAACTCATTGCAGAAATTTAACGCCACTCTTGAAGTGAATGAGGTATTTCACAAACCATCAAGCGTTGCTTGAAGATTTTTCTGTAATTCGTGCAGGCGGGAATGCGTCAGCGCAAATACAAGCCTTGGATCGACACGGTCATACGCATGCGCCAACACATTGCGAAAATCAATGAGTTCATCCACAAAATGAATGCCGCGTGCAAGAACAACATGATCCTTACGTAATCGCCCCAAGGCTTCGCCGATCACCATGTATTGGCGTTCAACAATTGCGCGCAACTTCCAATCCTCGACAAATTCTTCCTCTGTGATATTGCGCATGACTTCCGCAACGCGCGCCGCCGCCGTGATGGCGTCGTGCAAGACAACCCGCGCCTCATGCCGCATATAAAATCCTGGCGTCGCGCGCCAATGATTCGCGAAGATATGGATTTTCAATTCCACGTTCGGTGATGAGATCGACTGGGTGACCAACCAGAACCGCAAGCTCGCGACGCAGTGACATGTACGCGCCAAAATAATCAAAGCCTGGAATATCTTTAAAGTCCACCAAGAAATCAACGTCCGAGCGCGCTGGATCAAAGTCGTCGCGGACCGCGGATCCCACAAGCGCTAAGCGCGATACTTGCGAACGCTCGCACAACGATTTCACCAAAGCTGGAAGCGCGGAGATGCTGACCATGAAGTCAGTATAAGGCGTAAACAAGATATTCTTTCGGCGCCTTGTGCGTGTGTGATTTTGTGGAAGTTAAAACAAACCCCTACTCAAACCGCACTTGCCCCGTGCCTTTTTCAATGCGACCCATGACCCAAGGCTTCTCCCCTTGGCGCTTTAATTTTTTCATGGCGCCGTCAACAAAGTCTGGCCGCACAATCACGCAATATCCAACGCCCATGTTGAACACACGCCACATTTCGGCTTCGTCCACGCCGCCCTTCTCTTGCAAGAAACGGAAAATGGGCGGCACGTTCCATGTCGTGCGATCAACCACGGCGTCAAATTTTTCGGGATACGCGCGGCACAAATTGCCTTCAATGCCGGCACCCGTAATGTGCGCCATGCCCGTGACCACGCGCTTTGATTTGTAACTGCGCACAAGTTTGGTAATGGCTTTGGCGTAAATGCGCGTGGGCTCCAGCAAAATATCGCCCAAGGTTTTGTCGGTCGACGCGGCGGCGACGGTTGGAATATTTTCTTCTTCGTCCGCCGCATCATCAACTTGCTTCACGCGCTTCTTTTTATTTTTGCCCGCAAGCACAGGCAATTCCTGCGCGCATAATTCTGGATAGACCTTGTTCAAATCCAACTTGGCTTCTTTTATAATGCGCCGCACAAGCGCGTAGCCGTTGGAATGCACGCCGCTTGAACGCAAACCAATAATCACATCGCCCTTCTTCACGCGCTTGGGATCAATCGCGCGGTCCATGTCCACCACGCCCACGGCGAAACCGGCGATGTCAAAATCGCCAGGCTTGTAAATGTCGGGCATCTCGGCGCACTCGCCGCCAATCAGCGCGCAACCGGCAATCTCGCAACCAACGGCGACGCCCTGAATAATCGTGGCGGTTTCCTGCGGACGAATTCTGCTGAGGCCCAGGTAATCAAGAAAGAACAACGGCTCCGCGCCTTGCACAATGAGATCGTTCACGTTCATGGCCACGCAATCAATGCCGATGGAATCAAGTCGACCCATTTCAACCGCAAGCACAACTTTGGTTCCAACTCCGTCGGTGCATGCCACAAGAACCGGGTCCTTGTAATTGCGCTTGAACATTTTCTCTTTGAAGTCCAGGCGAAACATGGCGGCGAAACTTCCGTAGGCGCCAAGCACGCGCGACGAATGCGTGCGACGCAGTGCGGGCTTGATGAGATCAACCACGGCGTCGCCAGCGTCCATGTCCACGCCAGATTGTGCGTAGGTGAGACCAGTTGAAATTTGCGATGCATGTGCGCTGGCCTGGCTCGCTGTTGCAGTATCGCTTGCCGCAACATCAATGTTGTTTTTTGCCGCAAAGTCCATGCGCAGATGGTACTGACAGAATCACGCTATCTTTACGCAATGAGCATTTTGATCGACGCAGCAACACGTGTGATTTGTCAAGGAATTACTGGATCCGCAGGCGCGACCCACACCAAGGGTTGCCTTGATTACGGAACCAAGATGGTTGGCGGGACCACTCCCGGCAAGGGCGGCACCAAGGACGCCAATGGTTTGCCCGTGTTCAACACTGTGGCGCATGCGGTGCGCGAGACCGGCGCCAACGCGACCATGATTTTTGTTCCGCCGCCATTTGCGACCGACGCAATTCTTGAAGCGGCCGACGCCGGCATTGCGCTGATCTGTTGCATTACTGAAGGCGTGCCCGTGCAAGATATGGTGCGCACGCGCGCAGTGCTTGATGAAACGTATCCGCACATCACGTTGGTTGGTCCAAATTGTCCGGGCGTGATTACGCCTGGTCGCCTGAAGCCCGATGGCGGCGGTTATGAAGGCGGATGCAAAATTGGAATTATGCCGGGCTACATTCATTTGCACCGCGCTGATGCAAAGCAGCGCAAGGCCGTTGGAATTATTAGTCGCTCTGGCACGCTGACCTATGAGGCGGTGTGGCAATGTTCGCGCATTGGAATTGGCCAGAGCACGTGCGTTGGTATTGGTGGCGATCCGGTGAAGGGTTTGAATTTCATCGAGACACTTTCCATGTTCAACTGCGATCAAGAGACCGAAGGCGTGATCATGATTGGCGAGATTGGCGGTCAAGATGAAATTGACGCGGCCGAATGGATTCGCGTGAACATGAAGAAGCCAGTGGCGGCGTTTATCGCTGGTCGCACGGCGCCAAAGGGAAAACGCATGGGACACGCAGGTGCGATTATTGGCGGTGCCAGCGACACGGCGCAGGCCAAGATGGACGCGCTGACCAAGTGCGGCGTGCATGTTGCGCAAAGCCCCGCGGATTTGGGCAGCACCATGGCCAAGGCGCTTGGGTTGCAAGCCGTTCTAGTTTGATTGAATGTGAATCTGCTTCGCTGGCGTTGCGGCGCGTGAACAAGTGATTTATTTCATATTTTTGCGTGATGCTTATGTAATTGATGCGTAATTTTTGCGGTGAATTGTTTTTTAGTAGGTCACGCTCATATGCTGTGAAGAACCGAAATGAAACATTTGCGAACCACAATTCTTTCCAGCCTGGCGCTTGTGTTGTGCATTGCGCTACCTGCCTTTGCGCGTGAAGAAACCAAAACACTTTCGCGCATCGCCGTGATTGGCGCCAGCATGAGCGATGGGTTTGGAGTGCGCGTGTCAACCACGCTTGCCGATGGCAAGAAAATTTCCGAAGGCGTGAACTTGTCGGAGTTGGTGAAAGTTGCGTGCAAGGACCCGTCGGTGGTGGTGAGCAACTACACAAGCAGTATGTATTTCATGAATCCTGCGCGCACCGCCAAAAGCAGCGCCACGCGAGCATGCGGCGACAACGCGCAAGAAATGCCAACGTGCGTATTGGCTGTTGATTGGCTGTTTTGGAATGGCTACGGAGTGAGCAATGTGCGGGGCGAGAAATTGTCTAGCGACACGGAGCGCATGGAGTTGCTGGACAACGCGCTTGCGTGTCTTGAACCAATGTGCGCGGCGAACATTCCAATTGTGCTGGGAGATTTTCCAGACATGCACAGCGCGATTGGTGGCGGCATGATTTCCGCGCCCATGGTTCCATCGGTTGAATGTTTGGCGGCGCTGAACGCGCGCGTGGCGCAGTGGGCGCTGACCAAGAAAAATGTGTGCGTGGTGTCGCTTTCAAAATTGACGCAGGATCTTTTACAGAAAAAATCCATTCACGCCGCGGGCCGCGAGTGGGACGCGCAAACACTTGGGCCGTTGTTGCAGAAAGATCGATTGCATCCAACATTTGCTGGAACCGTGACGGTGTTGGCGGCGGCGCTTGATGCGCTGGACACAAAGACGGACAACGCCGCGCTGAAAGGTTTTGAAATTGATCCAGCTGTGCTACGCGAACGATTTGTCACGCAACTGAAGGCCAGCGCCGGGGGAACGGAGCACGTTGCGCCCGCGGCGCCAGTGACGCAACCAGATTCAAAGATTCCCGCAGTGGCGCCCGTGAAATAAGTTGGACGCCATTAAGACTGGCTTGCAAGTTCCTGCAACAACTTCACTTGGTTTTGATCTTTTTCTTTTTCAATCGCTTTCAAAATTGCGCCGCGCGCGCGGTCCGGACTGGTGGCTTTAGAAAGAACCGGCAGAAGCCTGCGCCAATCATTCACTGGCCATGTTGGCCGCACCGCATTTTGAAATAGCAGAACGGTATCGGGGTCTGTGATCTGATTCAGTTGCTCGCC
>CANKBX010000080.1 GCA_947480055.1 Planctomycetaceae bacterium | reverse complement strand
GGCCGTTGTACGCGGTGATGTCGCGGCAACCCGCGTTCTTGAGCATGCCGTAGCGCTCCTCCATTTTGTCCACGGCCCATTCCAGAATGCCGGCGGCCTTGGACATCTCCGTGACCACTGGGCACATTAAGTGCGGAATCTCGGCAAATTGGCTCATTTCCACCATTTTTGGATCGACCAAACACAGCTTTAATTCATCGGGGCGCTTGGTGTACAGCCAGCCCATGATGATGGTGTTCATGCACACGCTCTTGCCGCTGCCGGTGGTGCCGGCGATAAGCATGTGCGGCATCTTGGCAAGATCAAGCACAAGCGGCTCGCCCGCGGAATCTTTTCCAAGGAACATTGGCAGCACCATGTCTTTAGCGTGGCCGCCGCTCATGAGTTCCTTCAACATCACTTTTTCTTTTTGGCGATTTGGAACTTCAATGCCAATGGATGTGCGGCCAACCATGTTTGGCAAGATGCGAATGTTTGGCGCTTGCAAACTTCGAGCAATGTCGGAGGCGATGGTTTGCAGGCGCGCCACGCGCGTGCCTGGCGCAAGTTCAACGGAATACAACGTGACCACGGGACCACTTTCAATGCCGGTCACTTCGCCGTCAATTTGAAATGTGTGTAATGTTTGCTCAAGCACTTGCGCTTGGTCACGCACATACGCCTCAACGGCTTCGGACCAATTACCTTCTGGGTCGCCCAAAAGATCAAGACCAGGGAATTGGTAGCCGTCGTAATTTTCCTGACGCGGAATATCTTGGTCACGCGCGATCACTGTGTTGTTGCCAGCCATGCGCAGTGGAAGTTTGGCGATCTTCGCCTTCAGTTCTTCCTCGGTCAACATGCGTGGCGCGGCAACTTCGGCAATGGCGTTGTTGGCTTCTTCAACCTCGTCGATTTCCTCTTCTTCGTTTTCTTCGGCTTCCTCAGAATCATCGTTTTCATCGGCGATTTCGTCCGTTTCTTCTAGTTCGTCTTCTTCAGTCTCGTCGGCGATTTCGGTTTCTTCTTCTTCGGCCTCAAGCACCGCGGCGGCTTTCGCGGAAGCCTTTTCCATGGCGGCAGCTTTGGCCGCGGCTCTCGCGCTTACTTTGCCACCAACCTTGGCGCCCGCAAGCGCCGGAGTGAAGATAGTTGGACGAGTGCGCAGTTTCGCCATCAGACCTTTCCAATCCACCTGACGCATTGGTGCGGACCAATTCCACAAATGTGAGAAATGTTTTGGAAGCGCGAAAACAATTTCATCCATGCAAACAATTGAGCCAAGAACCAACGACGTGAGCAGAGCCAAGCTTGTGGCGGTTCCGCTGAAACGCAATTGCAATTCACCGGTGATCCACTGCGGAACAAGTCCCGCTTCGCAACCTGCCAGCGCGCCAAGTCGTGGAAACCAAAGCGCATGTATCGCGCTGAAGGACAACATCATTAAACATGCTCCGAACATTCGCACCATTGGATGCGTGACGCGCCGACCACTTGCGACCGCGCCCAAGCCAATCGCAAACGCCATCATTGGAAGCCACGCGCCAAATCCAACGCCCATATAAATCCAATATGAAAAGATGGCGCCAAGTTTGCCCATGAGATTGCTTGGCGGGTTGGAGTGAACGGCCACCACGTGGCTTGGCCAATCCGCGCTGTTGAATGTGGCCATGGCCAGAAATAGGAACACCCACGTTCCGGCGGCCATGATCCAAGCGGCGCGGCGGGCGAAGGTGGGTGCGGGAAGGTCACTGAATGACCCAGTTGAATCAATAGATGCGGTGCGTGCCATGGCTTGTAAGATCGGAAAAATGGCGGTTTCTTCGCCAAAATTGGCGATTAGATTCGAGGTCGGTCCGGTGCCCCATATATGGTGCTTTGTGTTGGCTGGCCGCGGGATTGGCTTGTGAAATGGTTCTAGGTTGGCGGTTTGCGCAAATTTGCCTTTTAAAACCGCAAATTCGCGTGCTTTCTGAATAATTCCATAGCAATTGCATGCCTAAATTGCGGTTTTTGGTGGGTTTTTTAACTTTCAGTCTTCAATGAAAGCCAAATTGCCCGCACTTGGTTACTATCGAAATCGTGAAATTTCAACTTATTGATGCGGTCTTGGAGCGGTCAGAGGATCGCATTGTGGCTATTAAAAATGTCACATCCGCCGAGGAATACCTTGCGGATCACTTTCCTGGCTTTCCGGTTTTGCCCGGGGTTTTCATGCTGGAAGCCATGGTTCAGGCGGCGCGGGAGCTCTTAAAGGATCAATCCAAAGTTCGATTGGTGCTTGGAAATGTGCGCGCCCTGCGTTACGGAAGTTTTGTCCGCCCGGGCGAGGCGCTGCAAGTGGAAGTGACGCGCGAAAAAATTCATGAAGATGGGTCGTTTGGGATGAAAGGTACAGCCTTAGTTGTTCGCTCAACCGGAGTTGGCGAAACGGCAGTCTCAGGTCGCTTTACAATGCGGCCTGTTCGAATTCACGCCGCCGTCGCGGCCACTCACTAATCCGCCGGCCATGGAAGGTCGGCATCAACACTGAATGGAGAATTCACATTGTCATTTGATCGCACACAGATAGAAGAAGGCGTTCGCGAAGTTCTTGAAGAGGCTCTTGGCGTTGACGCGGAAGATGTCAAGCCAACGTCAACTCTCACGGGCGACTTGGGCGCGGAGAGCATTGACTTTTTAGATATTCAATTTCGTCTGGAGAAGAAATTTTCCACGCCCGCAAAGCCGTTCAAGATTGAGCAGGGTGAATTGTTTCCCGAGAACATGTTGCAAGACGCAAGCATGGTTGAGAATGGTAAAGTGACCGACAAGGGGTTTGGCCTTTTGAAGGAAAAACTGCCGCATATTGACTTTTCTAACTTTGAAAAAGATCGCTCGGTTGGCAAGCTCAGCGAAGTTTTCACCGTGAAAAGTTTGACCGACTTTGTGGACAATAAGCTGAAGGCTTGACGCGAATATTTGATTTGAGTTGCATTCACTTTTCTTGAGCACTTGAACTATTGCGTTTCAAACATTGCACGTGAAACATTGCACGTGAAATATTGGTAGAAAGAATCGCCCATGCGCTGGATGTGGATTGACATGATGGTTGCCTTTGAACCTGGACACCGCTTGACCGCGGTGAAGAATGTCAGTTTGGCGGAGGATCATTTGCATGATCATTTCGCGGATCAACCAATCATGCCAGCGTCGTTGATGTTGGAAGGCATGGCGCAGACCGCGGGCGTGTTGGTTGGAAGCACGCGCGGCTTCAAAGAGAAAGTGATTCTTGCAAAGATTGGTTCGGCAACGATTGACGCGGATGTGATTCCAGGTCAAACCATCCGCTACGACGCCGTGATTGAGCGCGTGGATGAGTCTGGCGCCAGCACAAAAGGCACTATTTCCTGCTTTGATCACCGTACTGGGGCGTGGACGGACATTGGGTCCACGGAAATTGTGTTCAGCCATATTGACAACAATCGCAGCGGCGTGAATTTTCCCAAAGAGAACTTTGTGTTTGGCGAAAATTTCAAGCGCTTGCTCAACGCCGCCGGTCTTTCGCAAGTCATGACCGCCGCTGGAGTGATTGGGCCGTAAGGCTTGCGCGCCATGCATCATCTCGCGGTTTATGCCGGTTCATTTGATCCCATCACCCTGGGACACATTGATGTGCTTGAACGCAGTCGCAGTATTTTTGACGAGGTGATTTTGGCGATTGGAATAAACATTGACAAGCCGCCGCTATTCACCATTGAGGAGCGCCGCGAGTTCGCGCAGATTTTAGTTGAGCGCTTGCTGAAGAAAAATCCAAAGGGGGCAAAGATTCGCGTGGAGAGTTACAACGGGCTCACCACGGATTTTGCGCGCAAGCAAAACGCGTCGGCGATTATTCGCGGCATTCGTAACGTCACCGACTTGGCGTCCGAGTGTCAGTTGGCCATCACCAATCGGCAGGTTGCGGAAATTGAGACGGTGTTTATTTTAACGGGCGAAAGTTTTGCATATGTCTCCAGCAGCTTGATCAAGCAAATAGCAGCATTTGGCGGGGATTTACAGCGACTTTCCGCATTGGTTCCGCCGGAAGTTATTGCGGCGTTGGAATCTAAGCGCCGCGATCCCAATGATCCACTGAGTCGTCTTGCCAAGGAATCCGCACCGGACTAAATCTCGGATTGAATCCTGGACCACATCTGCAACCACATCTGCAACCACATCTGCAACCACATCTGCAACCACATCTGCAACCACATCTGCAACCACATCATGGCGGCTAGTTTAAAAATTATTTCCATTGGCGCAATGAGCGCGCATCCGTTGTGGAGCGAGAAGGGCGACGTTCGCGCGGCGCACACAACCACATCGCTTGTTGTGTCGGGTGACGCGGTGATTTTGGTTGACCCATCGTTGCCGCCGCAGATTTTGCTTCCGCGTTTGTCCGAGCGTACCGGCAAGGGCGCCGACAGTGTCACGCATGTTTTTCTGACCAGCTTTCATCCGCTTCGTCGACGCGGGCTAGCCGCGTTTACAAACGCCACCGTTTGGATTGGCGAGCTTGAGCAAAAGGGTGTGCGCGCGCAGCTTCGAGAAAAACTTGAGCAGGCGCGAGCGGAGGAGGACGCGGAACTCACCCGCATGTTGCGCGAAGAACTTGAAATTTTAAACGCCTGCGAAGTCGCTCCCGACCAGTTGGCCGAGGGCGTGGATTTATTTCCGCTGCCCGGAGTTTCCATTGGCTCAAACGGCTTGCTTTTGCCCACGCCGGCCACAACAATTTTGATTGCGGGCGACGCCGTCGCCACCGCGGAGCATCTAGATCAGGGCCGCGTGATTTCGCCGTGTTTCGACATTCAACAAGCGCTTGAATCCCTGAAGGAAGCCATTGAAATTGCCGACATGATCGTGCCTGGTCGCGACAATTTGATCAACAATCCGTCGCGACGTTTTTAAGCGAAAGCGGGCTACTATTGGCATCTGTGGAACCCAACAACGCACCATTAAATGAATCGCTTGCCACCAATCGCATCACTGACGCGGGCGCCGGCGAAGCCATCACGCTGCGCACTTTGGCGCGCATGGCGCGTGAGCAAAAAAGATTCACGTGTTTAACGTGCTACGACGCCACCACGGCGCGCTGGCTTGACCGCGCGGGCGTGGAAGTTTTATTGGTGGGCGACACCGCGGCCGAAGTGATTCTTGGACACACGGCGACAATTCACGCGCCTCTTGATTTCATGGTGGAGATAACCGCCGCCGTGAAGCGTGGCGCTCCGCGGCGCGTGGTGATGGCGGATATGCCGTTTCTTTCTTATCAATGCGAGCAAGGCGACGCCATTCGCAACGCTGGAAGATTTCTTACGCAAGGCATGGCGGACTGCGTGAAGTTGGAAGTGGATCGATCGTTCGCCACGCTTGTGGAGCAAATGGCGCGCGCTGGAATTCCAGTTGTGGCGCATGTTGGAAGCCGTCCGCAACAAGCCAAGATGAAGGGCGGATATTTTTCCGCGGGTCGAACCGCGGAGGACGCTGTTCGAATCGTGGCCGACGCATCTGCCATGGAAGCCGCCGGCGCCAGCATGTTGCTTGTTGAAGCTTGTCCACCAGAGGTGACGCAATTGATTGTTGAGCGCGCCACAATTCCTGTGATTGGTTGCGGCGCGGGCGCCAGTTGTCATGGACAAGTTGTTGTGTTGCAGGACATTCTTGGAATGAGTGAATGGCAGCCAGCGTTCGCGCAGCCGTTGGCCGCTGTTGGTCAAGCAATTCAAGCTGGCGCGGCGGCGTTTGGAGAGCTTGTTCGCGCCGGAAAATTGCCTGGAAAGACCTATCGCATGGAGCAAGCCGAGCAGGAAAAACTGCGCGCCATGTTGCGTTCTGGAAGTGACTCACGTGCGGCGCATTGAATTTCTTGGGCCATCATTGGTGGTGCTTGCGGCGGCGGCAGCGTTGTTGTTTATTGGTCCCACCGCGGTGCGGCAAGTTTCACAAGGCATGACCGCCGTGCAAATGACCGCGGCTCAAGAACGTCTGAGCGCTGGCTCGTTGCTTGATCAAATGTCGCAAGCTTCGCGCGATGTGGCAACATTTGTGGAGCCCAGTGTTGTGCATGTCAGCAGTTCAGGATTAGTCGGAGGCCGTGGTGTCAGTCGTAGTTTTATTAATACAGGAAGCGGCTGGGTCTATGACGCCGCCGGTCACATTGTGACCAACGCCCATGTTGTTGACGGCGCCACAACTCTTGAAGTGCAAATGGTTGACGGCGAGCGCCGCGAGGCAAAATTACTTGGCGCGGATTTGCGCACCGACATCGCGGTATTGCAAGTGGACACGCTTGGACTTGTGCCGGCGCAGCGCGCCACGCAGGATCCGCAGCAGGGCGACATGGTGTTCGCGTTTGGCAGTCCATTTGATTTTCGTTTTTCCATGAGCAATGGAATTGTGTCGGGGCTTGGCCGCGCCGCTGGAATCACGGATATTGAATATGAAAATTTCATTCAAACGGACGCGGCCATCAATCCAGGCAATTCTGGCGGACCTCTGACCAACACCAAAGGGCATGTGGTGGGCATGGCCACGGCAATTGCCACGGGCCACAGAAATGGCGTTTCGCAGGAGCAATTCGCTGGTATTGGCTTGGCGATTCCAATTTCAATGATTGAGAATGTGGTCAATCAACTCATCGATCACGGAGAAGTGATCAAGGGATATTTAGGCATTGCAATGTTGGACACCGAGGATTTATCTCGAACGCGGCCGCGCGATCCCATGCTTCAGATCACCGCCAAAGTATTTCAAGGTGACGGAGTCGCGATTACCACGGTGAGTCCAGCGAGTCCGGCGGAGTTGGCGGGGTTGCGCGTTGGTGATGTGATCACGCAATTTTCCGGGCAGCGAATTCAGAATGCATCGCAGTTGCGCAGCATCATTGCGTCGCGTTTGCCAAACGAAACTATCCCGATTGATTTATGGCGGCCAAATGTTGATAATAAATCTGGCGAAGCAATTTCATTGCAGGTTGTGATGGCGCAACTGAAGCCCGAAACCAATTCCGATGGGATTGTTGAAGCGCTGCGCAATATTGGCGTTCAGAAACTGATCACGGCCACGGAAGTTTCCGCGGCGCAATTCAAAGTGCCGTTTGAGCGAGGGGTGATGGTGGAGGAGGTGATTCCTGGATCTAGAGTCGCCGCAATTTTTTCGCCCGGCACAATGATCGTTGAAGTGTTCGGCCAGAAAATCAGCAATTTGGACGACTTTTACACGCGAATTACGCGGCAAATTGACACATTACGAAGCCCGGAATTTACGCTTGTGCTTGGTGTGCGCCAGCAAAATGGAACCATTGCGCAACTTCGGATTCCGCTGCGTTAATTCGAATTTGAATGGGTAGCATCAATCACATGAGCGCGCAACATTTATTGGAAGTTCGTGATCTCAAGACATGGTTTCCTATTCGCCGTGGAGTGTTGCAGCGCGTCACGGGACATGTGAAAGCCGTGGACGGCGTCAACTTTTATTTGAACAAGGGCGAGACATTGGGCTTGGTGGGTGAATCTGGTTGCGGCAAGACCACGGTGGGCCGCACCTTGTTGCGTTTGGCGGACCACACTGGTGGACAAGCCTTCTTTGAAGGCGCGGATATTTTCGCCATGAACTCGGCGGAGTTGCGGGCGGCGCGGCGCAAAATGCAAATTATCTTTCAAGATCCCGGCGGAAGTTTAAATCCGCGCATGCGCGTGGGGCGCATTGTTGGCGAGCCGATTGAAGTGCATGGACTTGCCACGGGCGACGAATTGCGCGAGCGAGTTGAGAAATTGCTCGAGCGTTGCGGCTTGTGGCGAGCGGCGGCTGATCGATATCCGCACGAGTTCAGCGGCGGTCAACGTCAACGCATTGGTATTGCGCGCGCGCTTGCTTTAAACCCAGCGTTGATCGTGTGTGACGAACCAACCAGCGCGCTTGATGTGAGCATTCAAAGCCAGATTTTGAATCTTCTAAAGGATTTGCAGGACGAATTTCAATTGTCATATTTGTTCATCAGCCATGACATGGCTGTCATTCACCACATTTGCGACCGGATCGCGGTGATGTATGACGGCAAGATTGTGGAGGAAGGTCTGCGTGACGATGTGATTCACAGACCGCAGCATCCCTACACCAAGGCGTTGTTAAGCGCCGTGCCAGAGGCTGATCCGCGTCGCAAGCGATCGCTTGTGCAATTGCAGGGCATGCGAACTTGACGCAGGCTGACACCAAAATGTCCAACGACTTGTCCGCGCCCACCGCGGCACAAATGAAAAAGCAAATCTTGTTTCGTAGATGGTTTGCGGTGATCTTTATTTCATTGGCCGCCGCATCATTTTATTTTGGCTGGTTCGTCACCCGCAATGTTCGTGAGGAGGCCAAGCAAACGGACATTCAACTTCGATCGGTGTCGTGGGCCATTATGAGTTACTCGGTCGCCAACAATTCCATGCCTACTTCGCAAGAGGCGTTTGTGAAATTTATTTCCACGCACCCCGAATGCTTGGCCGCGCCGCGCCGAGCAGGCGAGTGGCCCGCCACCCAAGAAGCCGCGCAGGCGAATCTAGTTCCAGCGGATATCGCCGCCGCAGTCGCGGGTCGAATCGAAGTGATCTGGCCACCCACCGGAAATCTCACTCCTGTTCTGCAAGTGCGTGGGCGTCCCTCTGGAGTGGGAACCATTGAGAAGGTGAATGAGTGGCTGCAAAATTGGAACCACGCCGCCGCCACGGCCGCCCCAAAATAATTTGAAATTACGGGGCATTTAAAGCACCTACGGCGGGCGGTTTCATCGCATAATCAAAGAATGGTTGTTCCAACAAACAGCGTTGCCCAAACGGGTTCCAATATTCGCCGCGTGCAGCCAGAGACGCCAATGCGCGACTTGATGGACGGTTGTTCGCGTTGGGAAATTCCGGTGCATCAACATGGATTCATCGCGCTTGTGGATGTCATGCCACGCCTTGCGCCTGTTGGTCAAACCGCCGACGCCGCGATTGTGCAAGCCGCGCGTGTGAGTTACGGCGACGGAACCAAGCAAGTCAGTGAGGATCGCACGTTGGTTCGCTACTTGCTTCGTCATCGCCACACCACGCCGCTTGAAATGGTGGAGTTTAAATTTCATGTGGCCATGCCAATGTTCGTGGCGCGCCAGTGGATTCGCCATCGCACCGCGAATGTGAATGAATACTCAGCGCGCTACTCAATTGTGCCGGACCGTTTTTACAGGCCGTCCTTGGAGAATGTGCGCAAGCAAAGTTCCGTGAATCGCCAAGGCGGCGATGAGCCGATCGACGCCGGCACCGCCGAGTCGTTTCTTGGTTTGTTGGAGCGCGCCGAGGCGAACTATCAGGAGTATTTGCAATTGACCGAGAAGGGCGTGGCCCGCGAGTTGGCGCGCGCGGCGCTTCCGGTGAGCGTGTACACCGAGTGGTATTGGAAGTGCGACTTGCACAACACGCTGCGATTTCTTTCGCTGCGCATGGATTCGCACGCCCAGCAGGAAATTCAGGATTACGCGCGCGGCATGTTTGATTTGATCAAGCCGCTGGTTCCAAATAGTTGCGAGGCGTTTCAGGATTATGAAATGGAGGCGATGCATTTAACGCGCCTTGAAATTGAGTCGATCAAGAATGGCGCGCCGATCAACACCACCAACAAGCGTGAGCAAGCGGAGTTTGAAGCCAAGAAGAAGCGGCTTGGTTTGTGATTCAGTTGAAAGTTCCGCCGTCATTCGCTCCATGGATTGTCGAATCTACAAATGGCGTGGTGTGGTTGCGCTCGCCACTGTTGCATGCGGCGGGATTTGCGCACGCGTTTAGCACGCGCATTGGTGGCGTGAGCGCGGCGCCATTTGACAACATGAATTTAGGAATTGCCGACGCGCCCGGCGAGGCGGATACGTGGTCGCACGTCAATGAAAATTGGCGGCGCTTTTTAGATGCCGCCGAAATGGGCGATCGACAACTTGTGCGCGCGGCTCAAGTGCATGGTTGCGCTGTATTGCAATCGGATCGCCAGCCAGAAATGATCCGCGCCGATCCGCCATTTGTGCAAGGCGACGCCGTTCTTTCTAGCGATCCGCGCCACGTGTTGGCCATTCGCGTTGCCGATTGCGTTCCCGTTCTTATCGCGGATGTTTCCACGCGCGTGGTGGCCGCGGTGCATGCGGGTTGGCGCGGCGTTGTGAGTGAAATTATTCCCGCGACACTTCGCGAATTTGTCGCGCGCGGCGCGCGCATGCATGATGTTCGCATGGCGATTGGTCCATGCATTCAACAAGCGGCCTTTCAAATTGGCGAGTCCGTCGCGCTTGAATTTCAACAGCGGGGACTTGGCGCGTGCGTTATTGCAGATCCCAATTGCCATGCAAAGTGGCTCGGCGATTTGCCGGCGGCCATCAACTTGCAAGCGTTGTCGGCTGGCGTTGCTATTGAGCACGTTGAAAATTCCGGCGCTTGCACGCATCAAAACCCCGAATTTTTCTTTAGTTATCGACGCGACGGAGCTCGAAGTGGTCGATTAGCCGCCGTAATTGGGGGTTAATTTAAGCAACAGGCCATTCGGGTACAAGTAAATACAGGCTGAAATGCAGTAAATAAACTAAAAATATGCGGATATGTTTGATTCTTGACTTGCATATTTTCGAATTCCCCGCATAATTCTGTTGTATCGGGGTCCTGTATTTGCCCTCGTCACTAAAAGTTTGGATGGGCGAGGGCTGCCACCGTCAATTGACGGTGGCGGTTGTTTTTAAAGGACACGTTTTGATTAGGTGAAGAATGTGCGGGGGTTACCAGGCCAATTTCAAATGGTCACTAGCGTAAAAGTACCCCGTCACCACGCACGCCAATCCATTATATTTATCGCCTACTCATTGCC